>JABMJC010000163.1 GCA_013201405.1 Desulfobulbaceae bacterium | reverse complement strand
CTGGAGCGCCCGGCATTTTTCCGGTCAGCCTCGCAACGCATGCCTATGCGAGTCTGGTCGAGCCAAAAAGCCTTATTCAAGGAGAACGCTATGAAAAAACGTCTGTATCGAATTTGGTGGGCACTCACCACACTGCTTTTGTTAGCACCGAGCTGGGCCTTGGCAGCTGGAGGAAAAGGAGCTCCGGTTGTTATTGTGGCTGACACGCGCAAACTGGATGGCATGATGGCTTGGTGGGCCAATCTGTACAACGAGAGTCACTTTTACTTTACTCTCGCGACAGTCGTCATGATCCCGGTCGTTGGTATGTTGTTTGGCATACTGGCTGATATCGTCATGAGCTGGATTGGCATTGATCTTAAATCCCGTGAGCTGGCTGAACATTAAACAGAGATCAACTGCAAGCACTATGTGCTTGTAATATCAAACGATATCCAATAAAATTGGAGGCTTCCATGGATTGGTTGTATATGTTAATGCCCATCGCCGGGGTAAAAATTTTCTGGCCCGGCCTGATAGTCCTAGGCGTTGGTGTTGGTATTATCGGTGGTTTTTTCGGCATGGGCGGTGCCTGGATGGTCACCCCTGGTCTCAACATCCTCGGTTTCCCCATGGCCTTTGCCATTGGTACAGATATGGCCCACATGGCGGGCAAGTCGCTTATTTCAACATTACGCCACGGCAAATTCGGCAACGTTGACTACAAGCTGGGCATTGTGATGCTGGCCGGCACCGTCATTGGCATGGAAATGGGTGCCCAGTTGGTTATGTGGCTGGAGCGCATCGGCTCGGTTGATAAAGTCGTTCGCTGGCTGTATATCGTTTTACTCTCCGGCATCGCTTGGATGGTCTTTCATGACTATTTCAAACTGAAAGCCAAACAGCGCGCTGCTGCAGCCAAAGGAGAAGAACTCGACAAGAGTACAACAGGGGTAGAATGGCACAAGACACTGCACAAAATCAAGATCCCGCCGATGATGCACTTCAAGGCTGCAGGAATCCATTGCAGCTTTTGGTTACCCGTTGTGGTGAGTTTCTTGACAGGCCTTTTGGCTGGTGTACTGGGTATTGGTGGTGGTCTTATCCGTATGCCCGCCCTGATTTACATGGTTGGTTGTCCGACACACGTTGCCGTGGGCACCGACCTGTTTGAAGTTGCCATGTCTTCCCTGTATGGCGCTGGTACCTTTACCTTCAAAGGCCGTACAGAGCTGGTGGCCGCCATGATCATGCTGGTTGGAGCAGCCGTTGGTGCACAAATTGGCACTGTAGCTACAAAATATATCAAGGGCTCGGGCATTCGCTTTGCCTTTGGCTTGGCCGTAGTTGGTTGCGCACTTTCCATCTTGATGAAACTGATGCAACCCTGGTTTCCGTCGATTAAAGGTCTCCTCGACATCGCTGCCACGGTGTTGGTACTTGGCTTGGTCTCCTTGATGTCACTGTACATTTTCGTGCGCATGGTACAAGGTGCGAAAAAAGAAATAGCCAGCAAAAAACAACAATAATAATCACGTAGCATACGATACAGGAGGATGTTATGAAATATACTCAGCTACTGACCCCCTTGGTAGCGCTTGCCTTGGCTATGATGATGACAGGATGCAGCGGGGACATGTTTGGTCAGGTAGAACAGGGCAGGGTTGTCAGCTTTGATAAGGAGAAAAATGAAATAGCCGTGGTACATGACAGTGCCATGGATCAAAACAATCCACTCTATGATGTTGTCCCTGCTGAAGTTTTCAAGTTGCCCCTTGTCAGCAACGAGATGGGGCCCGAGCCAGCAGTTGGGCAGCGTTTAAAAGTGGATGCAGATAAAAAAGTCATTGTTATCTATGATCTGGTTACACAAAATCTTGTCGAAGTCCCCATGATTGACCCTGACCTGCAAAAATCCATTGGGAACGATCATCCCTTGGTTTTTGATGCGGACACAGGCACGGCAAAAAGCTTTCCGGTGATCGACAAAGCAAACAAGAAACTCACCATTTATTCTGGTCGACAGAAACTGTTGTGCACCTGCTCTTTGCCCGATGAGTTTTTCGATGAAACAAGATATCCGCCTTCAACGTGGATAGCTGGTGATGATGTGCGCATCTACTATAAGAAGGATGAGCAGGCAGCCGTTAGCCAGGCCTTACGACTTATGAACGTGAGCAAGACCAATATCTACCGGCGATAACACCATACAGAACAGCAAGGAAAATCACTGCCAAACCAAGCGTAAAATTCCTTTTGGTTTGGCAGTGATGGGGAGGAAAGATGAGCGAATATAAATTTTCACTTTTGTATCACATCTTAGTTGTTTGCATTAATCTGTTGGTTATCAGTTCGATTTTTGTGGCCATGTACGCAGCATCACACCAACCTGCAGAAAATTTCAATGCAATATTTTTCAAAAGTATTTTTGCCCTGCTTATTCCCATTCTCCTTATGGGCTACCTCCTCAAGCGCCTTTTGTGCAGCCGCTACAAACCCCTTCCATGACCAACTATACTTCTCTTTTTTGGTGGAAAAAACAAAGCGGTCGTTTAGCTGGTGTTTTGTTTATCTTAGCCACCTTGGCGATAGTCGATTCCCTTATTGGTGGCCTCAGTGGCCTACGCCGCCCCATTGACTTGATTCCCGGCAGCAACTTCGACATCAGTGGTCCGCTCCCGCCAAAAACCGAAACCATCGAAGATCTCATCATTGATGGGCAACCTGAAGATGGTTCGGTGCGTTTGATTCCTGCCGCAATCTTCTCCGGCTATTGGTTTGGTGGCTCCATGTGGCGCGGTGCAGTGACCGTGGCTCCAGATGCACCTGAAGGCGAGTATATTATTCGGGTCAAGGACCCTTT
>JABMJC010000038.1 GCA_013201405.1 Desulfobulbaceae bacterium | reverse complement strand
GACGGGGCGGCAGGTGCCACCCCTTCACCTCCGGTGGGGCTCAGGTTCTGGGGCTATTTTTCAAAGAGCTACCCACAGATTCTGCGGACGAGGCTAAAAACATTGCTTGGGTTACCAACGATTGGGTACCTGACCTGCCCTCTTGCAAGCCAGAAAAGACAAATTGCCCGCCTTTGTCGTTACTTAAGCGTGCCATGCCTTACTGTTGAGAGTGCGTTTAAAAGGGAACGGTCTTGCCTTTCACCGGCTGGCGGGACGCTTTAAACATGGCTTCTGCCGCCCGCTCCATGCTGGGACGGAGCTGGGCACAATATCCGGCTTATCCTCAGAAAACAGAGGGAGCTGTTGCTTCTCTTAAGAAGGATGCTGGCGACAAAAAGGTGGGTCGCTGTTGTCTGGCAGGATAATGTGCTCTTTGTCCGGTTGTATTGCCTTTTTATTTAGTACTTATTCTTTGCCTCCACAATCAGCGTCCTATCCCATGCTTTCGCTGTCCACCAAGGCAAAGGCGCTGTGCGCATGGATGGATTCAAAACTTTCCACGCCCACGGAGAACCAGGTGATATCTGGATGCCGGCTAGCTGCCTGGGCTGCTTTGCGGGCCACATCCTCTACAAACATGGGATGGGCGTAGGCCCATTCGGTCAGGTATTTTTCATCCGGCCGCTTGAGTAAGGCATATACTTCACTTGAACCACAGGCCTCGGCAAGGGCGATGAGATCTTCCAGCCAGACCATGGCGCGGGAGCGTACCCTAAGGGTGATGGAGGCGCGCTGGTTGTGGGCACCTGCCTCGCTGATCTCCTTGGAGCAGGGGCACAGGGTGGTTACCGGTACCACCACCTCCATCATGGGTTCGCCCGCGTCTTCTGCCATGTTTTGGGTGGAGGCGGTGAAGGCGCACTGGTATTCCATCAGGCTGGTAGTGTTGCTGATCGGGGCCTTTTTAGCGATGAAATAGGGAAAACGCATCTCCAGGCAGGCTTCACTGGCCTTGAGGCTGCTCTGTACCGCTTGGAGCAGAGCAGAGAATATGCCGCTGTGGATATCGGGTAGATGGGCGAAGAGCAGGGTGAGCATTGTGCCAACCGGTGCCTCCGTCTGGCTGGCTGGTCGCTTGGCCGAAAGGCTGATGCTGGCCACGGTTTGCTGGCTGCCGCCGTTTTTTTCCGGTATACGCACCGGACAGGTGAAATCGCAAATGCCTACGTTGAACACGCTGTATCCTGTTGAAAGTTGATGAAATGTTGAAGGATTGGTACTTTTGTGCAGGCCATAGTCTATTTTTGGTTCCTGGGCAAGCCCTTCGTGATGCTCGACCATTGGAAGCAGGACAGCTTGGTCGTTCTTTCTTGTATAATACATTGGAAGCTCCTGTTTTTTCTTTGTTTGCAGGGAGAATCGAGGTAAAGTGCGCTGATGGACACGGTACGGGTGGATAAATGGCTGTGGGCGGCCCGGTTTTTTAAAACCCGCTCCCTGGCGGCCAAGGAGGTCGGCGCCGGCCATGTGACCCTGGCGGGAGCGCGCATCAAACCGGCCAAGCCTGTGCAGGTGGGTGACCTGCTCAGCATCCGGATTGGTTACGCTACCTACACGGTGCGGGTCTGCGCCCTGTCGGAACGACGTGGGCCAGCATCGGTGGCACGGCAGTTGTACGAGGAAACCGCCGAGTCTGTGGCAAAACGCGAACAGGAGGCGGCTGAGCGGCAGCTGGTTAAAGGCTTGGCTGTTCGCCCTGCCAAGCGGCCAGACAAGCGTGATCGCCGTAAAATTCGCCAATTTTTGAAGAAAGAGTAAGCAGAAAGGAAAAGAAAGATGCACAAGGCAAAGCGCGCCCTCATCAGCCTCACCGACAAGAGCGGTTGTGCCGCATTTGCAGGTGCCCTGGCAGCTTTGGGGATTGAGCTGCTCTCCACGGGCGGTACCGCCAAGATGCTGCGGCAGGCCGGGCTTGTGGCGGTTGAGGTTTCTGATTTCACTGGTTTCCCCGAAATGCTGGATGGCCGGGTGAAGACCCTGCATCCCAAGGTGCACGGCGCTATCCTGCACCGGCGCAGTGATCCTGAACACCTGGCCCAATGCCGCAGTCAGGGAATCGAGCCCATCGACATCGTGGCAGTCAATCTCTATGCCTTTGGCCAGGCCGTGGCCGATCCTGCCTGCACCTTGGCCGATGCGGTGGAACAAATAGATATTGGCGGCCCCACCCTGCTGCGGGCAGCGGCCAAAAATTTTCAGGATGTCACTGTGATTGTTGATCCAGATGATTATCCGCTGGTTCTACAGGAACTGGGCGAGTATGGTCACACGACCCTCAGGACCCGCTTCCAGCTGGCATGCAAGGTCTTTGCCCTGACCAGTGCCTATGATGCGGGCATCAGTCAGTGGCTTGCCGGGATCGACCCGGAGAGCCACGCCTATTTCCAGGAGAGTGCAGATGCGTAAAATGGCGGTGCTGCTCTCGGGCAGTGGCAGGACTCTGGACAACTTCCACCAGCGCATCGCAGCAGGCAGCCTGGCTGCACAGATTCAGGTGGTGATTGCCAATAACCCCAGTGCACTTGGCCTTGAAAAGGCACGCACATACGGTTATCCAGCCCACTATGCCGTGGGAGATGCGGCCATCAACGCTATTCTTGCCAACTACTCCATAGACCTCATCGCCCTGGCCGGCTACCTCAAGCTTTACACACCACCACCTGCCCTGCATCGGGCGGTACTCAACATCCATCCCGCGCTCATTCCGTCTTTTTGCGGGCCTGGCTTTTATGGCCACCATGTGCACGAGGCGGTCAAGGCGCGCGGCTGCACTGTCAGCGGCTGCACCGTGCATTTTGCCAACGAGGAATACGATGCCGGGCCCATAGTGTTGCAGCGCTGTGTGCAGCTTGCGGCAGACGACAGCCCCGATGATATTGCTGCCCGTGTTTTTACGGCGGAATGCGAGGCCTATCCCGAGGCCATCAATATGGTCGATAAACTGGGAGTGGACTATTTTTGGACGAGGAGCACGCAATGACCGCAAAGATTATTATGAACAGTGGTGATATCGACCGCAGTCTCAACCGGATCTGTTTGGAAATCATCGAACGCAACCGGGGTGTGGAGGACCTCTCCATCATTGGTGTGCACACGGGCGGCGTCTTTCTGGCCCAGCGCCTGAAACAACTACTGGAGGCCCGGGGAGACGGCATTATCTTGCCTTCCGGCAACCTGGATATCACCCTGTACCGCGACGACTGGAGCCTTATTTCCCAGAATCCGGTGGTTCGGAAATCAGAGATCGGTTTTCTTATGGAAGACCGGCGGGTGATTTTGGTGGATGATGTCATCTTCACGGGCAGAACCATCCGTGCGGCCATGGATGCGATCATGGACTATGGCCGGCCGCTCTCCATTCAGTTGGCGGTTTTGGTTGACCGCGGTGGCCGGGAACTGCCGATTCAACCGGATTACGTGGGTATGCACGTCAGCGTTGCCAAGGGTGAACGCGTGGATGTCCTGCTTCGCGAAAAGGACGAGGCCGACAAGGTACTCCTCAGTGCACTCTAAAAATCCGAACGCGCCCTGTTCACTGCACCAGCAAACTTATGCCCGCCTCTGGACAATCCATGAGCAACCAGCAACCACCTGTTATCCCCGCTGATTTCGAGCCTGTTTGTCGCCGCATCCGCGAAAAGGTGGAAAGCTACGAGCTCTATAATTTTTCCCAGGGCCGTAACGATTTCCTCAAGGCATTTTTTGATCTGGCCCAGGAGTTCGATTTACTGGAGGATTTTTATCGTATCTGCGTGGCTGTTCCCCTGGAAATGGCCGGTATAGCCTGTGATCTCTATATTTGTCGGGAACACGACTGTATGCCGGAGCTGGTTTGTTCCTGTCAGCGCGGCGTATTACCGGAGCCGGAGCTGGCCGGGCATCCGGTTTATACTTCGGAAATACCTTATGTGGAGGGTGGTTTTTTCGTGGTGCCAGTATTCAGCCGGCATATGGCCAAGCTTGGGGCCATATGTAAACCAGCAGCCCCGCAGGCACAGGGCCAGGGCACGTTGCAGCCCACTGCTCCCCATGGTCGCCTTCTGGGGATGCTTGCCGTGCACGACAATGGTGGCCTGGACGACAACGACCGCTTTTTCCTTGGCAAATACGCCAAGCGCATAGGCTATAACTTGGACAACCGTCTTATTGCCCGGCAAAATGTCGCCCGTCTGGAGTTCATCAATACCTTGGTGTTGGATATCGAGCACAATGTGATCGTGCCCAACATGTATTTCCGTTACCTGTTTAACCAAGTCAACAAGGGCATTGGCATGCTCAACAACATGCGCCGGCGCCTGCAGACACTTGCGGACGAGGAGGACGGGCATATGCATGTTGTCTGCCGGGAATATGCTGCAGAATTGCTCGCCATTGAAGAGTCCCTGCGTAGAGATTATCTGGAGATTGTCAAGCACCACTCCCATATGACCCTGTTTATTGAAAGTCTGTTTCGGCGCGAACATTTCGAGCAGGGACATCTGGTTTTGCGGCCTAAACGCTGTTTTATCGAACAAGAGGTGATCATCCCCCAGCTCGAACACTATGCCGACCGGTTGGCTGCAGCCAATATCAGTGTGGACAGACCGATAAACATGGATGAAGAAGAAGTGCCCATCATGGTGGATATTGGTTTACTTGCGCAGGTGTATGCCAATCTGTTTTCCAATGCTGCCAAGTATACCCGGGAAATTATTGATCACCGGGGCATGCGCCGTAAGGCCGTGGCCTATGGTCGGGAGCGGGTGGAGAATTTTCTTCGGCCCGGGCAGCATGGCATCAAGTTCAATGTATTCACCACCGGACCGGCCTTGACGCCAGAGGAGGGATGGCACCTGTTTTCCGAGGGTACCAGGGGGAAGGACGATGCGGACTTGCCTGGCACTGGGCATGGCTTGTCCTTTATTCGCCATGTGGTGGAGTTGCATGGCGGCAAGGTTGGGCATGAGGCCACCAGTGAGGGGAACAATTTTTATTTCATCTTGCCGCTGCCGTCCAACGAATGAATATCTGTTTTTCATTCCCACATCCTTTATTCTGCCCTGGCTGCCACGGCGGTTTTCGTCTGTTCGGGGCAGTCCCAGTTCTGCATAGTTTATAAGGGTTTTATTCTTTATTTTGTATGGACATGGAGTTACTTGCCCCGGCAGGGACAGTCCCTGCCTTTGAAGCAGCCTTGGCCGAAGGCGCGGATGCCGTATATGTGGGCGCCCCCGCCTTTAATGCGCGCGCCCTGGCCAAGGACTTTTCCCTGGCAGAGATCGCAGCCATGGTCCAGTTTGCGCACGATCAGGGGAAAAAATTCTACCTGGCCATGAACAGCCTTATCAAGGAGGATGAGCTGCACCTGGCCCTGGAAACACTCCACCAGTTTGCGCAATTGCAGGTGGATGCGCTTATTGTTCAGGATTTGGGTCTTGTGCGTCTGGCACGGCGTTTTTTTCCGCAGTTGGCTTTGCATGCCTCCACCCTGATGACGGCACACAATTCGCGTGGTGTAGAATACTTGGGCTCCCTGGGTTGCAAGCGGGTGGTCTTGGCCAGGGAGTTGGAACTTGCGGAAATCGACCAGATCAGCAAAGCGGCTGCCAAGGCCGCGGTGGAACTGGAGTTGTTCGTGCATGGGGCCATGTGTTTCAGTTATTCAGGGCTGTGTCACTTTTCCAGTTTGCACGGCGGCAAGTCGAGTTTGCGGGGCCAGTGTGTGCAACCCTGTCGCCGTCGTTATCAGTGGCTGGCTTCCGGCAGGGCAGGTAGGACAGGTAGGGCAGGAAAAAAACAGCGATCTGCACAGGATGGCGGTTATTTTTTTTCCATGAACGATCTTGGCGGCATCGACCAGTTGCCAGCCTTGGCCGCAGCAGGGGTGACAAGTTTGAAGATCGAGGGCAGGCTCAAGTCCGTGGCCTATGTGCGCAACACGGTGCGTGCCTACCGTTTGGCCTTGGATGCTCGCAAGGAAGATAGTGGACAGCGCCGGCAGAATATGCTCCGCGAGGCGCATGAGTGTCTGGATGCGGCCATGGGTCGGCGACGCAGCAGCGGCTTTTTTCTGCCTGGCGCAGCTGGCAGCCCTGCACTGATCAGCCCTGGGCAATCTGGCAATACGGGTGTGGTTGTCGGTGCGCTGCAGCGGGTGGATTCAGTTTGGCAGCAGGGCAGGCCGGTAGCGGCACAGCTTTTGGCACAACTCACCAGCCCGGTGCACGTTGGTGACCGATTGCGCCTGCATGATGAGCGTAGCGACGCCAGATACAGCTTTACTTTGCGTCTGTTCCGGGTGGCAGGCAAGACCCGTCGTACAGCCCAGGCCGGTGAACAGGTGGAGATGCGAGTTGCGGATGGTGCACTGTGCTCCTTGCGTCCGCCTTTTACTGGCACCTTGTACCGGGTGGATGTGGGCAGCCGCAGGGAGCAGGTGAGTCCTGGTTTGGCGAGTTTGATCGCACGGCAGCGCCTTGAGCCCGTACCCGCTGGTTTTGCCGCTGTACTTCTTGACAAAAGCGGAGCGTCGGCGCAGCCGGATCAAGCCGGGCCGACCTCCCCTTTCCAGCAGGATGGCAGACGAAAACAGAGGCCGCAACACAAGCAGTCAGGGCAGAAGGGCAGGCAGCGGTTGCCCCAGGTGCACTGGTGGCTACAGGCTGCCTCGCTTGGAGTCCTGCGCCTGCGTTTTCCCTTTATGGTTTCCAGATTTCTGTTGGAACTGACCCCGGAAAACCTGGCACAGGTGCTGGGCGGACCACAGCCCAGGATACTGCGCTCCATCCCGCTTACTTGGGTAATACCACCGGTGATTCTGGAGGAACGGCTTAATTGGTATTGCCAGGCCATTGCCCGCTTACAGGCGGCTTCATTCACTTCTTTCCAGTTGGGACATCCAAGCCAGGCGCACCTTTTTTCATCAGCAGACAATGGGCATTCAGGCAAAGCGGTGGAGCTTTTTGGTGATTTCACCTTCAACCTGCTCAACCACAGTGCCATCATGGCCATGGTCGAACAGGGCATAAACACTGTGCAGTTCTCCCTGGAAACGGACCGTCAGGCCCTTCAAACCGCCCTTGCCGCTTTCAGAGAAAGTCACAGGCAAGAGGAAGATACGCATCCTTGCGCAGTGGGGCTCTTGGTATATGGCCGCCCCGCCTTATTCACCTCCCGTTTGCAGGCGCCACATTTCAAGGGACGCCATGCCTTGCTCAGTCCCCATGGCGAACGGTATTTTCTCAAGCAGGAGCAAGATAGCGTCTGCGTCTATCCGCATCAGCCCTTTTCCCTGCTGGCACATGTCCATGAACTTGCCGCCAGCGGTCTAGATTACCTGGTCGTGGATATCAGTCGGGGCAATCCCAAACAGGAGATAGCAACGGTTGCAGCTCTGTTGCACGGAAAAGGGGCGTTGCCACCACATTTTTCCGGCAACTATAGTGGCGCTCTTGCTTAAAACAGGGTACATGATTGTCGCGCAGCTTTCCTTTTCGTATGTCTTGTGTCTGGAGATTGAGCGCATCCCCTGGTAAAGGGGCATTTATTGAATGATCGCGTCCGGTGATCCCGGCGCGGACAGACTGCATCCATCTACATCTATGTCGAAAAAAACACCGGATATACGCCTGCGCAACAATCCTACCCTGAGACGGCTGTGGGAGGTGTTGCGTCCATACTCCACCCAGCTTACCATTGCCATGGTGGGCATGGTGGTGGTGGGCGGCTTCAATGCTCTGCAGGCCTACATGGTGCAGCCTCTCTTGGATGAAATTTTCTACAAGAAAGACGCCCGCCTGCTCAACCTGTTGCCCCTGGCGCTTTTGCTGGTCTTTTTCGTCAAGGGCATTTTTTATTTTGTCTACTCCTACCTGCTGGAGCGGGTGGGCCAGAGCATTATCCGGGATCTGCGCAACCGTATCTATGCGCATATCCACGAATTGTCACTTACCTATTTCCACAAGACCCCCACTGGCGAGCTGATTTCCCGCATCATGAACGATGTCAATCTGCTGCAGGGAGCGGTTTCGCATGCGCTTATCCGGCTCTTGCGCGATTTGTTCTCTGTGCTGGGGCTGCTTGGGGTCATTTTTTACATGGATTGGCGGTTGGCCTTTATTTCCCTGATTTTTCTGCCCATGGCTGCCATTCCCATTGTCCTGTTCGGCAAAAAATTCCGACGCCTGAGCACCAACTACCAAACCCGCATGGGAGATGCCACCAGTCAGCTGCACGAAACCATTGCCGGCATTCGTATCGTCAAGGCCTTTTGCACGGAAGATTACGAAAAACGACGTTTTGCCGGCAAATTGCAGACCATCATGGATATCCTCATGTCCGATGCCAAGTACCGCTGCCTCGGTCACCCCATGGTGGAGTTGATGGGTGGTGTTGGCATGGCCCTGATCATTTGGTTTGGCGGGATGCAGGTCTTGCAGGGCAACTCCACTCCGGGTACCTTCATGGCCTTTCTCACCGCCCTGATCATGCTCTACGAGCCGGTCAAGGGCGTGACCCGTATCAACGCCACCATCCAGCAGGGCATGGCCGCGGCCACCCGTATTTTCGAACTTCTGGATGTGCAGCCAGATATCTGCGAACAGGAAAATGCCGCAGCTTTACCGGCCTTCCACAAGGCCATTGTTTTTGATGATGTCAGTTTCCACTACGAGGGCAATCCCCCGGTCCTGCACAACCTGCATCTGGAACTGCGATGGGGGGAAGTTCTAGCCCTGGTGGGGCCCAGTGGCAGCGGCAAGACCACCTTGAGCAACCTGGTACCCCGTTTCTACGATGTTTCTTCTGGTGCCATCCGCATTGATGGCCTGGATATCCGCACGGTACAGTTGCACTCCCTGCGGCAGCAACTGGCCATGGTCACCCAACAGACCATCTTGTTCAACGACAGCGTGCGCAACAACATCGCCTACGGCAGGAGCAGTGCAAACGAAGAAGATATTCGCCAAGCGGCCCGGGCAGCCTATGCCCTAGAGTTTATTGAAGCATTGCCCCAGGGTTTCGACACCATTATTGGTGAGTCAGGGGTGCGCCTTTCCGGTGGGCAGCAGCAAAGAATTTCCATTGCCCGCGCCCTGCTCAAAAATGCCCCCATCCTTATCTTGGACGAAGCGACCTCCTCGCTGGATACCGAGTCGGAGCGCGAAGTGCAGAAGGCGCTCGACAACCTCATGCATAACCGCACCACCCTGGTTATTGCCCACCGTCTTTCCACCATCAAACATGCCCACCGTATCGCGGTACTGAAAAACGGATACCTGGTGGAGGAGGGCAGCCATGAAGAATTGCTCGCCCTGGGCGGTGAATACTCTTCCCTCTATCACCTGCAGTTTGCCGAATAGTTGACAGCCCATGAATAAACGACAGTTCCAGCACCAATGCGGTCGCATCAATGACTGGCTGCTTATTATCCTGGCCTTTTTTCTGCCTCTTTCCACCACAGTGGCAAGCGTGGCTGCCTTGCTGTTTTTGGCCTGCTGGCTGATTGAAGGTGACTTCCGACGAAAGTACAAAGAAATAAGCACCAATGCCATGAGCAGGGCGGTTTTGGTGTATATTGCTCTGCTGTTTGTGGGTCTGCTGTGGAACAGCTATCTCGACGCCAGTGCCTCTGGTATCCAGAAGCAGTGGAAGATGCTACTCATGCCGCTGTTTCTGACCGCCATCCGGCCCGAACAGCGCTGGCAAGTCTTGTGGGCCTTTATTGTCGGTATGGGCGTGATGATGCTCTCCACCTATCTGGCCTGGCTTGGCCTGTTACAGTATGCTGATGTTTCGCAGGAGCGGCTGACCAAGAAGAGTTTTCATGTGGTCTACAACCCGATGCTGGCCTTCACTATCTATCTGTTGCTCTATCAGCTCATCTGGGGCAGGCTGCGTCTGTGGCTGCGCCTGACAGTGCTGCTGCTGGCAGGTTTGATGTTCATCAACATGTTCATGACCGATGGCCGCACTGGGCAGCTGGTTCTTTTTGTTCTGATGGGGGTGCTTCTGTTTCAGTATTTTCAAACCAGCCTGTGGAAGGCCTTGCTTGCGCTGGTGCTGGCACCGCCCCTGATTTTTTGGGCCTCCTATCATCTGAGCCCCACTTTTAAGGACCGGGTGGACCTAGCCCGCGAGGAGGTGCAGATCTATAAACACAATCCCAGAACCTCGGTGGGGCAACGTTTGTTTTTCTGGGAGCATTCCTGGCAGATCTTCAAGGAGTCGCCCCTGCTGGGCGTGGGCACCGGTGCTTTTGAGCCTGCCTATGCGAAGAGGAACGGCAAATATTCCCCCCACATGCCAGTTACCGACAATCCCCATAACCAGTATATTCTGGCCTCGGTGCAGTTGGGCCTGCTCGGACTGGGAACATTGCTTGCACTTTTTGCCACCCAACTGTGGCAGGCCTGGAAAAGCACCGACGATTGGGGCAAGTTACGCTTGGCTTTCCCTGTATTTTTTTTGATGGTGATGTTTACGGAAAGCTATCTGCTCATTCACGAGACCGGTATTCTTTTTTCTTTGCTTTCTGCGATACTTTATAGACAGGTTCCACCTGCTGGGATGGCTGCTGTCGCAGAATCGGGGCAGAAAGAGGGTGCTACCCTGCCTGGTTGAGGGTGTGTAATCCATGGCTGTGGCTGAGCGTATCCTGATCATCAAACCAAGCTCCCTGGGTGATATTATCCATACCCTGCCCCTGGCCCACGCACTGAAACGCTGTAAACCCCAGTGCTCCATCGGCTGGGTGGTGGAGCGCGCCTTCCATTCCCTGCTCAGCGCAGACTCGGCCATTGACGCCATCTACCCTATTCATATCCCCTCCACCAGCAATCCAGATTCAAGTAAATCTGCCTATCTAGCGGCCCTGCGTGCCACCGTGGCCACGCTTTGCCAACTACGTCACACCTTTGGCAGGCAGCCCTATGACGAGGTGCTGGATCTGCAGGCTTCTTTCCGTAGTGGTCTTTTGGCTTTGATGAATCCCGGCGGCAGGAGGGCCGGCTTTGCCGATGCCCGCGAGTTGAACACCCTGTTTCAGCATGTGCGCATTGCTGTGCCCGCTGCAATCACCCATGCCCTGGACAAAAACCTCCTCTTTGCAGCACATTTGGGCTGCGCTGTCAAGCCAGAGGATTTTTTTCTGAGCACCTCTGTGCAGGCGGAAGAAGAGGTGAACACATTTTTACAGGCAGAGGGGTTGGCATTGACAACCCGGCTGGTGTACATGCAGCCTGCGGCACGCTGGCAATC
This sequence comes from Desulfobulbaceae bacterium, assembly GCA_013201405.1. Classification (GTDB taxonomy): domain Bacteria; phylum Desulfobacterota; class Desulfobulbia; order Desulfobulbales; family Desulfobulbaceae; genus Desulfobulbus. The sequence goes on along the minus strand of JABMJC010000038.1, from coordinate 10,663 downwards.
TAAGCACTGGCTCGTGGAGCGTTGGGCCAGGCTTGCAGACAGGTTGGCACACAGGGGCCTGCAGGCCGTGTTTGGCGGGTCTGCCGGTGATTTGCCGCTACTTGAAGAAATTGGTCGCCGCATGCAAGGACCATTGCTGATCGCTGCAGGTCGCCTCAGCCTGGTGGCTGGCGCTGCCTTGATCAAACGCTCGGCCCTGTATGTGGGTGTGGATACCGGGCCCATGCACATGGCTGCCCTGGCTGGTCGGCCGGTGGTGGCGCTTTTTGGCCCGACCCATCCTGAGCGGGTTGGGCCCTACAACACCCGTAACCGGGTGTTGCAGGCCAGGGGGCTGGATTGCCTGTGCTGCCGCAAGCGGTATTGCAGCCACCAGAGTTGCATGCAAGCAATCACTGTGGAGACTGTGGAGCAGGCGGTGCTGGAACTGCTGGCAAAAAAGGCGGAGAATGGCTCTGCATCCGCCGCCTGACAGACAAGGCCTTTGTCTTACTCTACTTCAGCGCCGTTGCAGGGGTGGAGAAGGCGGTGGCTGCCAGTTGGCCTGGCGTTCATACAGCTTCGCATACTTGAACAAGGTGCTTTCAAAGCTGCTGAAGGCAATGAGAAAGCCCGGCCAGCCATCAAGAAAGCCCCGTTTGAGAATATACATGTGGAAAAATGCCCAAACAGCATGGGCCATGGCCTGCCACATGGAGCCACGCTTACCGTTTTTTTCGAGTTTTTCAGCACCCAGGGTGGAGTAGCGCTCTGCCTTGTGCATCAGTTCGCCAAGCCGTGCAAAGGGTATCTGCCAGATGGGGTTGTTGAGATAGGCGACCGGCTGGCTGGAAACCACGCGAAACTCTTCGTGTACCGGATCGCCGTCCTTGAAGACGAGTGCGCCCTTTTTAAAGAGTTGCGGCTGGCGGTAGTCTGGATAGTAGCCGCTGTAGCGGATCCACTGGCCCATGAAAAAATTTCTGCGGGGAATGTAGTAGGCTTCGGCCTGTGGTGCCTGCAGGCAGGCAAGGATTTCATCGCGCGCCTCTGGTGTGCAGCGCTCGTCCGAGTCCAGGGAAAAGATCCAGTCGTGCTCGCAGGCAGCCATGGCCCGGTTGCGCAGATCACCAAAGCTGGTGAAGGGAACCTGCACCACCCGGGCGCCCAGGCGTTCGGCAATGGCCACGGTGTCATCTGTGCTGTGGGAGTCCACCAGTACGATTTCATCGGCCCAGAGCACCGAGTTGATGGCTGCTTCTATTTTGTCCGCCTCGTTATAGGCAATGATGTAGACAGAAACTTTGTTCATGCTTGTTGCCGTGCAGATTGAGCTGGCAGGGATGGAGTAGGCCGGGTTGGGACTGTTGGGCGGCCAGCACCACCCGCAATCTGCACCATGATGTGCCCGGTCCTGTTGAGTCGTTCCGTCAGGGTGCGGAAGAGCGGAACGGCAATGTCGGGGTACTTCTCGATAACTTCCCAGAGTTTGTCGCCGGGAAAGCGTTTGATGCTGCAGCGGCCCATGGCCATCGCCGTGGCAGTACGCGGCCCATTGAGGATCGCCGCCATTTCGCCAAAGTATTCACCAGGTTCGGTGATCTCTGCTATCTTTTTGTTGGAGCGGAGAATGGCAACTTTTCCCCGGACCAGGCGGAAGAAATCCCTGTCCTTGTTGCCCTCTTGGATGATGATCTCCCCATCCATGTATTCCTCGACATCAGGATTGACCAGGAAGGGTGGCAGGCTTTCTTCATGGGGCACAGTGCGTCTGAGTACTTCTTCCAGGCTGGTAATGCCTTCCCGCGCCTTTTGCAGGGCTGCCTCGCGCAGGGTATTCATGCCGGACTGAATGGCCACCTTGCGCAACTGCTCTTCGGAGACCTCGGCCTGGATGGCGGCAGCCACCTCCTGGGTGACTTCCATCAGCTCGAAAAAACCAACCCGACCTGTGTAGCCCAGCCCGTGGCATTCCCCACAGCCTTTGGCCTTGTACAGCTTGAGCGAACTGAGTTCGCTCTCCTTGAAACCAGCCTCAAGCAGATCTTGCTCATCGTATTGGGCTGGAGTTTTACACTTTTTGCACAGTCGCCGGCCCAGGCGTTGGGAAAGCACCATGGTCAGGGAGGAGGCCAGTAGATACGGTGGAATGCCGATATCCACCATACGGCTGACCGTGGACGGTGAATCGTTGGTGTGCAAGGTGGAGAAAACCAGGTGGCCAGTCATGGCCGCTTTCATGGCGATTTCCGCTGTTTCGGAGTCGCGGATTTCGCCCACCATAATAATGTCTGGATCCTGGCGGAGGAAGGCCTTGAGCGCTGCGGCAAAGGTCATGCCCACTTCGTTGTTCACATTGACCTGGTTGATACCCTTGAAGTTGAATTCCACCGGGTCTTCAACGGTAAGGATCTTGATATCTTCACTGTTCAGCGAGTTGAGGGCAGAATACAGGGTAACGGTTTTGCCGGAACCGGTGGGCCCTGTGACCAGTAAAAGGCCCTGCGGTCGTTGCAAACAGCGCTTGAGCGAGGCAAAGGTATCAGGAGTAAAGCCCAACTGGGTGAGATTCACATTGAGTGAGCCTTTATCCAAAACACGCAAAACAATGCTCTCACCATGTAAAAGCGGCAGGGTGGAAACACGGAAGTCCACCGCCTTGTTGCGGCCCACCCGTATCTGGATACGGCCGTCTTGGGGCACGCGGCGCTCGGTGATGTTGAGCCCGGCCAGAATTTTCAGGCGTGCGGCCATGGCATTTTTGATGTTGAGCGGTAGGTTCATGGATTTGAACAGCGAGCCGTCCTTGCGATAGCGTACCTGCATGGTTTTCTCAAAGGGCTCGATGTGGATATCGCTCACGCCAGCCTGCACGGCCTGCACCAGGATGCCGTTCACCAATTTGATGATCGGCGCATCAGATGCGGAAAACTGTTCAAAAACGCTTTCCTCTGCGGCATCCGGGCCAATTTCAAATTCCTCGGCCGCATCGGCCACCAGAGAGCCGAAGTCGTCCACCTCCAGCATGCTTGGGCCTTCATCGGCTAATTCCGTATCAAGGCCAAAAAACTGCTGATATTCTTCTTCGCTGATTTCGTAGTATTTTTTGTAGGCCTCGATGATGTCTTTATAGCCTGATACGCAAACCTTCAGCGCCATGTTCAGGCTGTCCTGCAGGTTTTCCACATCCATGGTGTCGGTCGGCTCCACCATGGTAACCTGCATGGTATTACCGATGATGCGCAGGGGAAAGGCCAGATATTGCTTGGCTTGGTCGTAAGGGAGTTTGGCCAGGGCTTCGGGGCTGGGTTCTTCTTCGTCCAGGTTGACCAGCCTGAAGTTGTGCATGCGGCTGAGGAAGTTGGGGATGGTATCCCACTCGATGGCGCCATTTTCCAACAGGATACGGCTGATGCGCATGCCTGTTCTGCGTTGCAGGGCCTTGGCCTCGTCAAACTGGGACGAGGTGATACAGCCAGCCTTGCTCAGCAGTTCGCCGACTTTCAGCTTACTGGCGCCTGATTGATCCTTGACCGTTCTTTTGGTCGATGACCGTATGTCTGCAGTGCTGGATTTAACCATAAAAGAGGCCAGAGCAAAGGGGGTTAACGACAAAAGGCAGTGTCTTGCATTTTTGTTTGGCAGAGCGCTGCCTGTAATGTACACCAAAAGAAGAAGACACGATCAAAAAAGATAGTTTTTTCTGTACACTCAACCATGCGGTAGCGTGGAGGACATGTGGAGGATATGCTGCGTACAGGTCACGCTGCAGTGGCCGCCGTGTCAAGGAGGTTTTCTGTTATACTGCGCCTGCACCGACAGTAGTGAAGTGTTCAGGATACCGACGGCAGAGCTCCTGTCTCAGGGGCAGCATCACCTCACGCATGGAGGGATCAGCCGCAGGAGAGCAGCGCAGGGCGAGAATATGCTGCCACTGAACGAAATTGGCGTAGGCAATGATCTCTGTCTTGCACGAGTTGGGTAAAACAGAGCGGGCAGCCTGGGGTGATGTTGTTTCAAGGAGTTGCAGGTAGGCGCGTTCGCATTCCTCCATGCTCTGCTGCCACAAGTTGAATTCCGGGCTGTTTTCTTTGAAGAAAATCGGGCGGATAAAGCTGACTTCGTTGCCGAACCTGTCACTGCTGTAGCGGCAGTAGCGCTGGCTTTCCTGCAGAAAGGAACAGGGTCGGTGTCGTACCAGCTCGTGGGTGACCGCACGGTTGACGATAAAGCGGACAGCCAAGAAGCGGTGGCGAGCCCGCAAGGATGGTGGCAGGGTGTCCACCTCGGCCAGCGGCACTTTGCGTACACTGATATGTACATCTGTCCCTGGCACTGAGGGACTGTCCTTGGGCAGGTCTTCAAAAAAAACAGGATGCCGCGCCAGCAAAAATTCGAACAGGGCCTGCACCAGGAGTTCATGCGGGCATTGCAGCCACAGTTCGCGGAAGGCGCGGATGGAGCCGGTGATCAACAGGGAGGTGGGACCAGGCCGGTCGATGTGCAGAAAACGGGGCAGGCAGGCAAAAAAGGAATTGATGAGTCCCTTGTCCTGGCACTCTGCCTGCAAGGTGAGCACTGCCATTTCCAGCACGGAATTATGCTGGTGCTGTAGCATCTTGCGGACAAAGGGCAGGGCAGAATCTGCATCAATGCGTTCTTCGCTTTTGTAGCAGATGCGGCCGCAGCGTTCGATGTGTTCAGCAAGGCCGATGTGGTCAAATTCATCGAGGATGGCAAATGTTGGCTCAATAATTCGCATGGTGCGGTCTGTTAACTTGTTGGGAGAATGATTGGCGAACAGTAACGAAAAAGGCCGTCCTTGCAGACGGCCATGGTCTCTGATCAGTTGCTGTTTTCTTCCCAGAACGGGGAGAGATTGCGCAATTCGGCGATAATTTCAGGCAAAACTTCCAGCACCTTGTCCACTTCGGTTTCGGTATTGTACGGTGAGAGGCTGAAGCGGATGGAACCGTGCGCCGCGGTAAAGGGTACGCCCATGGCCCGCAGTACGTGCGAGGGCTCCAGTGAGCCCGAGGTGCAGGCAGACCCAGACGAGGCGCAGATGTGGTGCCGGTTCAAATGCAACAAGATGGCCTCGCCTTCCACATACTCAAAGCTGATGTTCGTGGTGTTGGGCAGACGCATGTGCTTGTTGCCATTGAGCAAGACCTTGGGAATACTGGTCAAGAGACCGTTTTCCAGCTTGTCCCTGAGGGCACGCACCCGGGTGTTTTCCACCTCCATATTGGCTGCAGCCAATTCGCAGGCACGGCCCAGGGCAACAATGGATGCCACGTTTTCCGTGCCGCCCCGACGGCCATGTTCCTGGTGTCCACCGTTAAGAAAAGGCATGTAGGGTGCACCTTTGCGGATATACAAAACGCCGATCCCTTTGGGTGCATGCAGTTTGTGGCCGGATAAGGCCAGAAAATCAATGGCCGTTTCTGCCAGGTTTATGGGAATTTTACCCACGGCCTGCACCGCATCGGTATGGAAGAGGATACCGCGTTCCTTGGCGATGCGCGCCATCTCCTCAACAGGAAAAATAACCCCGGTTTCGTTGTTGGCCCACATTACACTGACAATGGCGGTATCATCGGTGAGGCTGTCGCGGTACTGCTGCATGTCCAGGGTGCCGTCCGCTTCCACCTGCAGCCGGGTAACGTGGTATTTACGACCGCTCAGGTTTTCCATGTTGTCGCACAGGGTTTTGACTGCCGGATGTTCCACCCGGGTGGTGACGATGTGGTTCTTTTCTGGAAAGCGGCGCAGGGCTGAAAAAATTGCGGTGGAATCACTTTCGGTGCCGCAGCTGGTGAAGACGATTTCATCAACATGAGCCCCAATGAGGCCTGCCACCTGTTCCCGTGCCTTGGCCATGGCCAGGGCCGAGTACCTGGCGAAATCATACATGGACGAAGGGTTACCGTAGTACTCCTGCAGGTAGGGGAGCATGGCTTCCAGTACCTCAGGAGCAATGGCAGTGGTGGCGTTGTTGTCCATGTAGATGATCTCGGGAGCCTGCGTGCTCATGGCCTGTCCTCCTCAACCACCAGGGTATCCAGCACCTGCTCGCGCAGCTTTTTCTCCACATAGCCCTTCAGGGTGGCATGGGAGGAATGACAGCCGGCGCAGGAACCGCGCAGGGACACGGTGACAAAGTCTCCGTCTACATCAACGAGTTGAATGTCGCCATGGTCCATTTTCAAGGTTGGCCTGATTTCCCGCTCGATCACTTCCTCGATTTTTTTAATTTTTTCCAGCGCAGTCATGCGTTTTATTTTTTTGGGTGCAGCCGCAGCTGTACCAGCACTTTCCTGCAGCTGCTCATCCAACAGGGCTTGGAGTTGTTCATGGCAACGACCACAGCCACCGCCCGCCTTGGTAAAATTGGTGATATCCTCAACCGTACTGAGCTGGTTTTCCCGGATGGCGCGGATGACCTCCAGGTCTGTGACTCCAAAGCATTCGCACACCACCTCGCCCTGGGCCATGGGCAGGATGGCACCCTTGAAATCGGCAATGGCAGCCTCCAGGGCCTCCCGACCCATGACCGAACAGTGCATTTTTTCCTTGGGCAGGCCGCCAAGGGCCTTGGCGATGTCGTCATTGGTCAGGTTTTTCGCATCTTCGATCTTCATCCCCTTGATGAGCTCGGTGAGCATGGAGGAGGAAGCGATTGCCGAGGCACAGCCAAAGGTCTTGAACTTGGCGTCGGTAATGACATCGTTTTCATCCACCTTGATGGTGAGGCGCAGGGCATCGCCACAGGCAATGGAACCCACGTTGCCAACACCGTCGGCGTCTTTAATTTCACCCACATTCTTGGGGTTGATGAAGTGTTCCTTTACCGCATCTGTATAATCCCACATAAGGCGACACCTTGAATATCATATTTTTTGCCGGGCCACCATATTTCACCCGGATTTCAGTTTTACATTATGGCAGGAGCCCTGTTTCGGCAAGAAGAGATTTGGCGGCATCGACCAGAAGGGCGCAGTCCTTGGGATCACGCGCCTCTACGTAGAAGCGCACCTTGGGTTCTGTGCCGGAGGGTCGGATCATGATCCATGAATCGTCTTCCAGAATCATTTTTCGGCCATCGATGGCGATTACCTGCTTGATCTTTTTCTCTTTATCACCCACGCGAATGGTTGTCCCCACATCATAGCGGTTGAGGCCGTCCAAAGTAGCCAAAAGGGTCGCACCCTGTTGAGAGACGGTGACACCATCCTTGGCTGGATAGTAGTGGCCGAAGCGGTCTTCGATTTCCTCCAGGTAGGCACCCAGTGGCTTGTTCAGAGTGCGCATCATGTCCAGTGCTAGGATGAGACCGATGAAGGCATCTTTTTCCGGAGTATGGCCAATGATGGAGATGCCGTCCGACTCCTCGAAGCAAACCAGGGCCCGGTCGATTACCGGTTTGAATTCCTTGAAACCGACCTTGGGCTCGAACACCTCTTCGCCCAGTTTGGCGGCTACTGCATTGGCCAGGTTGCTGGAGGCCACGGTTTTGGCGACCATGCCGCGCTTGCCCTTTATCTCGTGCAAAAAGTGAAAGGCCATGGCCCCGAATTGGTTCATGGAAATTTCTGTTTGGCCGTCGGTGAAACGGATACGGTCGCCATCCGGATCGATGACTGCCCCCAGTTTGAGGGGTGCCTGTTTTTTGGCCAGGGTGTCCAAGGCCAAGCGCATATTGGCGGCAGAGGGCTCTGGGGCAATGCCGCCAAAGGTGGGATCGGCATTATCCCGCAGGAGCAGCAGATGCTCAGGACCAGGGTTTCCCAGCAGGTCGGCGATGACCGTGCGGGAGGCGCCATGTACGGCATCCACGCACACCAGCATCTGATCGCTGGCGGCAAAGTCTGCCAACAGGGCATCATAGTCAATACCATGCTGGGACGCACCGCGCCGGATCAGCTGCTGCCAGCTGGCCAGGGCGTTTTCCTGCACCACATTGGGCAGATTGCCCAGTGGTTCCTGTAAATTCAGCCCTTTGGCCAAAAAGGGCACGGCCTGGCGTTTACAGTAGTCTTGGGCCGTACGGGTGATACTGGTGGTGAGGATTTCCGCGGCCGGCCCGGCATCCGCGGCATTGTACTTGAACCCAGCATACTCCATGGGATTGTGGCTTGGGGTCAGGTTAATGGAAAAGGCAGCCCTGTTGATCAGCAGGGAGGCAGAAAGTGCACCAGTGGTGGCCTCTCCAGCGTAAAAAATTTTCACTTGATTGGCGGCCAGGACGTTGGCCACGGCCAGGGCCAGCATGGGGCCGCCAAAGCGGTTGTCAAAGCCGAGTACGCAGCCCCGTTCCTGCATTTCGGCAAAGCTGTCGACTCCCAGGCTGGCATGCAGCGAGGCATCGGCATCGGCCTCCTTGTACAGGGTGAGGATGGCTGCGGTAACCACGGCCACGGAGCGGAGAAAGAGGTCCTTACCCAAAATACCGCGCCAGCCCGAGGTGCCAAAGCTGATGGCTTGGCTGGGTTCTCCGCTGTTGGTACGGATCTCGTCGGCAACCAGGGCATAGATTTCGTCGATGGCTTGTTGCCATTGCGGCCGCTCACTGGCCTGGGCCTTTTCTCGCTCGGCAACCAGCACCTTGATCGCCTCGAAATAGTTGCTGCGTTGGTGATCATTGGCCACGATAAACGGACTGGTTTTTGCAGTAATGTTTTTGGGGGTGGTCATACTATCAGCTCCTTGGTTCAGGATGGCGGATTTGCTTGGACCGGCAGGAACGCTAGGCTGCGCAGACGGATTCACTGGGCAGTGCAAGCGCACTGACGCTCAACTCGCCGATGTGCCCGGTGTTTTGGCGGTCTCCTGGTCGCCGGGCATGGGGCTGGCCTCTTCCACCAGCATCACCGGCAACAGTTTGCCGCCAAGGTCGCGTACAGGAAAGGCGAGCCGACAGGTTTGGCACAAAAGGGCTTGCGCGGTCTTGTCCTGTTCCACGGGCCCCTTACAGGCCGGGCAGACGAGGATATCGATAAACTCTGATGCAATCATCTGTGTCCCTTTCTGGCGGCTACAGCGCCTGAGCGTATTTGCTCGTTATGGTGCCGCAAGTTTTTATATGGAGCGCTTTAAACGGTTTAAGTATCGTACCTGGTATAGTATCCCTGCCTGGCGAAACAGTAAAGTGCTCATTGCCTGGATCGGGCCTGGCTGTATTGATTTTGCACTGTATTTGTGCACGGATGTGGTATAAGAATGGCTTGTGGAAGTGGCTTTGGCAATGCTGAAGTCGGGTGTGTGATGTGATTGGAGAAGATGTCCATGTCAGCAGGGGAACAAACAGTAGCCGGACAGGCAGGCACGATGACCGTGCCGGTGGAAGAGGCAGTGGGTATGGTGTTGCCCCATGATGTTACTGAAATTATCAGAAATGTCCGCAAGGGGCGTGCCTTTAAAAAGGGACACATTATCCGGCAGGAGGATGTGGAGTCGCTGCGTCGTCTGGGCAAGGAGCACGTCTATGTGCTCAGCCTTGGCCCGGACGAGGTGCACGAAAACGAGGCGGCCCTGCTTGTTGCCCGTGCCCTGGCCGGCGAAGGTGTTGGCCATTCGGCGGAGCCCTCGGAGGGCAAGATTGGCTTTACTGCAGAGCGGGATGGCCTGCTCAAGATCAACCAGGAGGCCCTTTTTCAGTTCAACATGCTGGGCGAGCTCATGTGCGCCACCTTGCAGGACAACACGCCGGTGCGCAAGGGCGAACAACTGGGGGCAACCCGGTTGATACCCTTGGTTGCCCGCCGCAGCCTGGTGGAAGAGGCAGTGGCCGGGTTGCAAGCAGGTATACCGGTACTGCGGGTGCTGCCACTTAGACAGGCTGCCGCAGGATTGGTCATCACCGGCAACGAGGTGTATGCTGGTCGTATTCAGGACCGTTTTGAAGAGGTACTCCGGACAAAACTGGCAGCCCTGGGTGCATCAGTAGTGCAGGTGCGTTTTGCGCCGGACGATCCCGGGCAGATTGCCACGGAAATCCGCTCCTGCCTGGATGCCGGCGCAGATCTCATTGTCACCTCCGGAGGCATGTCGGTGGATCCGGACGATGTCACCCGCCTGGGCATGGTCCAGGCCGGGGCTGAGGAACTGGTCTATGGCACGCCGGTGCTGCCCGGCGCCATGCTGGCCGTGGCCCGCATCGGCAGCGTGCCGGTGATTGGCCTGCCAGCCTGCGGCATGTACCATGGCATCACGGTATTTGACTTGCTCGTCCCCCGCATCTTGGCTGGTGAACAGATCGGCCGCAGGGAGCTGGCAGCCCTTGGCCATGGCGGTTTCTGTCGTAACTGTTCGGTTTGCCAGTACCCGGTGTGCAACTTCGGCAAGTGTTGAGCCTGCACCAAAGTATCTGACTCAGTTTTTCCGGCAGGGAAGAGGTATGTTCCGCTTGCTTTGCCATAGCTGTTGTGTCGTGTTCTGCTGTCTGCTGGCCATCCTGGCTGCCTGGGCTGTCTTCGCCATAGTGCCGGCACAGGCCACTCCCCGTCTGGATGCAAGTTTTGGCAGGGACGGCCGGGTGGCAGTCGAGCTGGGCGCCAACAACAGTGCCAATGCCATTGCCCTGCAGCCCGACGGTAAGATCGTGGTGGCAGGCTCGGTCAGCCCCGGAGAGGCCCGCAACTTTTCCCTGCTGCGTTTCAACCAGGATGGCAGCCGCGACACC
>JABMJC010000037.1 GCA_013201405.1 Desulfobulbaceae bacterium | reverse complement strand
GTCCTGTTACCCTTTTTGATGCACCCATCACATTTGTGGGCCGCACCGCCTTATCGGTGGAAACGAGCACAAAGCGCTCAACCCCGTATAAAATGGCAGCTTCGATCAACAGCTGACTGGCAAAAATATTGTTATATATGGCCTGCCAGGGATTGCGCTCCACCAGGGGCACATGTTTGTAGGCTGCAGCATGGAATACCACACTGGGTTGGTATTGGCTAAACACATGTTCAAGCAGGTGGCGGTCTTGCACCTTGCCCAGTATTGCCACAGCCTCGACCCCATCGTGCTCGTGGCGCAGTTCCATTTGCACTTTATACAGGTTTTCTTCGCCAGCATCGAAGAGAATAAGTTGCCCAGGAGCAAAACGGGTAATCTGGCGACACAGCTCTGAACCAATGGAACCACCCGCGCCAGTGATGAGAATGGTTTTGCCGCCGAGATAGGCGGCAATTTGCGCCTGGTCCAGGTGGACCTCTTCTCGGCCCAAAAGGTCGCTATAGGCCACATCGCGAATGCTTTTTACTGCCAGCCTGCCATGCACCAGTTCGCCAAAGGCAGGAAGTATTTTGTAGGGTAGACCACTATCCTGGCAAAGATTGACAATCCTGCGAATCTGCAGGGCATCTTTATTTGCTGTTGTAATCAGGATTTCCTGGGCCTGGATGCGCCGGGCATGGGCAGATAAATCGCGGATCAGCCCGACAATTGACTTCCCGTGTAGTTTGTAACCAACCAATGCAGGGTCGTCATCAAGCAAGCCGATCACCTTGTAGGGCAGGTCCTGGTTCGCTTCGATCTCACGTATTACTTTTCCCGCCTCATCGCCCACCCCGATTAAAATGATCCTTTTTTTATCCTTTTTGAAATCCTGATGGCCGTTATGTTCACCATGAACAAACCCGAATTTTTGGTATGACAGACGAATCCCTGCGCGAAAAAAGGATATGAAAAGGAATGTCAGCAAAAAATCAAGAAGAAAGACAGAGCGGGGTAAGCCTTCAAAACGATTGTAAAAAAATATAATCGCAACAAGAAGGGCAGTTGATAGTGTTGAAGCGCATAATATCTTAATAACATCATCAAAGCTGGTGTACCGCCACATACCGCGATACAGACCGGCAAAATAGAAAACCGGGATTTTGAGGGCTAAAACCAAAGGGATGAAAGGGCAGAAGATATGCGCGTAATGCGTGTGGCTCTGAAAATCAAAACGAATAACGTACGAAAAATAATGGGCACAAAAAAGAAGGACAATATCAACAACAAGAATGACCCAAAAGTTTGGCCTCCTAATGGTAAGGGCGAAAATGAGTTTTTGATTTTGCAAACCTGTTGCCAACATTGCACAAACCCTCTTAAAGGCTTCGATCATTGGTGAAAAACGAATATTCCAGGTTTTTGACCAATAAGGACCTGTCAATCGAAACGATGTACAGACTCATTAAGCCATTATCCGTTTGCTTCCTTCCATCCGGATAAGAACGATGCAAGGTGATTGTCCCGTTCACATGTGCACCTGCAGATTGCATTTTGATACGAGACACTGTGAAGTCAAGCGCGAGAATTTCAGTTTGACTAAACAGTTGGATATATGAAGACCATCTTTCAGTTACAAGCTTACCATTCTCCCTCGCATCCGGAGTAAAAAAAAGCTTAAAAGAGGATAGACTGCGGCGGTTATATACTGATATATACTTATTCACAAAGGATCGTACCATTTGCTCATCTATAGCCTGATTCTTAACAGGTAACTCCCGCGACGAATCAGGAATTGACTGTAATGCAAGAAATTTTTCTACGGTTTTTTCGGTTTTAACCTCAAGATTTTTTTTTGGCGCAGGAATGCTAATATTGCCTTTTGTGTCATTATGTTGTGACATTCCGGCTGCCAATTTAGTATCTTTAACAATAATGTCGTTTGGAAGTTTGGTTCTAGTTATTTGTGTAGTATTTTTTTTATCTTCATCACGCTGATGCTGCGTTTGTTTGGCGTAGTCAGGCATTGATTTATGCGCTTTTCTATCCGTATTGTTATGTTGTGCGGGATGATTACTTTCTTTATGTCGGTAATCAACTTCATCTTGACTCGAGACCGTAAAAACACGGTCATGACCTGAAATTTTTGCTGTCTCCGCAATCAATTGCACTTCTTCCTTGTCAAAAAGATCAATCGGATCAGTTACCTGCTGTATGTTTTTCGTTGTATCTCCTTTAATCTCTTTCGATAAATCCTGATTTGAATCAGATATTATTTCAGTTTTGTGTGACACATTTGATTTCAGCAGAGCGTTTTCTTCAGCATTTGGTTTTTCGTTAGTAATCGTATTTTTTGATGATGGCGAATCTGAAGGAACTTTGGGTGACTTATCACCATCCTTCTGCTGATCAACAGAATGTGCGACAGCCAATTGGCGTATCATTACTGTATCCTGGTAGATGCGCTCGCTTACCACAGCCAATACAAGCAGGATGGCACAAGTAGTAATGTACCAAATCATATTTTTTCGCCTTGCCCTTTGCACGACGGGATTTTTGACAGGTTTATCCTGTTCTATCGCAGTGCAAGACGGATAAATTTGTGGAGTACTTACAAATTTATATCCTTCTTCTTCCAAAATGCTGTGATAGGCCTGGGCCAACTCAACAAACAGCTCTCTTTTCCCATCTCCTTCGCCTCCGCTCGTGTCCGGATGATACTGGTGGGCAAGCTTTCTATATTGACGCTTTATTTCATCCTTGTTTGCCCATGGCGTAAGTTGCAGAACCTGGTACTGCTTTCTGATCTGTGCGGGTATGGTTGTATAATTTGTTAAAAGCTGGTTAATTTTTTCAACAAATTCAACATGATTTACTCTCTTGACCAGGCAGGATTGCTTGATCCATTTAAGAGTGGCGGCATCCTGAACCTTTATTTCATGAACCAGTTTTCCGACGATCTTCAAATCCGGATCAGTTTCTAAAACATAGGAAAAGAACTCCTTTATTGACCTGCCCGTGCCACGGAAAGCAATCAGCTTGAGGAGAAGAGCGCGGTCTAGTTCGCTGAGCATGGATGATTCCCGGTCACAGGTTCCGCTGGGACAGATTGACTCCAGTCATCCAGAAGTCACCGCTCAAGCGGTTATCAATCTGTAGACTCTGCTGACGCCTTAAACGGAATAGTACAGCGTGGCATTCTTCTGGCACCTGCATTTCCAGTTGCACCTCCTGCCAACCTCCTGTGTCCGCATCAATTATTGCACTTTTACTACCAGCACCTGCGCAACCATAAGGAAGCAACTCCACATACGGTCTCTGATCAGTAGTAAGCTTTTTCCCTTTCCAGTAAGCAGACAAATGGTAGTTTTTACCCCCCTCTACCGGGATAATCTGCGAAACATGCTGGTATTGCACATTTTCCTGGCCCGTGAAGTGCACGTGCAAGGAGCTGCCCTTTTGCCCGTTATCCGGTTGGGCCTCAATGTTCCAGGAACAACCTTTGACGTCACCTATCCGCCAGCCAAATGCGCCTTGCAATGGCATAGCTAAAAAACTGCCGTCATGAATCATCCCATTGCCGGAACCGGTAATTTCTGTCCAAGCCTGTTTGGCGATTTCCCATTCTTTTTGTACGATAAGTTGGGTGATGAAACGAACCAGTTCCTGCCTAGGCACATCTTCAAGTTGAGAAGAAATTTCCGGCCACAGCATCATGGCATGCTGATGTCGGCCAGTCCGGACTGCATACCTGAAAAGGGCAGGAATTTGTTTGTCCAGAACAGCCCGTAACTCTGGCATGTTGGGCCAGATTGTAAATGCCATGCGCATGGCATCGTCTTTGAGCTTGCCCGGAACATTGTCAATAAGGTAAGGCAATTCACGTGCAAGGACGTCATTGCGACCAAGGCGGTAGGCTAAAAGTGTTTTATTCCAGGACCAGCGTTGTATCTCTCTTGTTTGCAGAGCAATGAAATCCAGCACCTGGTTCGCATTAGCCCTGTTTCCTCTGTCATCCTCCAGACCGGCAATGCCAAGCCAGGCGAGTGGATACAGGGGGTTTATGGCAAGGGCCTGCTGATAGACCTGCTTTGCCCTGATCAAGTTGCCACCAACGCTGAGTTGTTCCGCATACCAGGTGAGCAGAAGCGAACTATAGCGGTATGCCTGCTCAGGCTTGTTTGTTGGCCAGTTGCTGTATTCGTACTGCAGATGCCAGGCAAACCAGAGCACGCAAAAAGCTGACCCGCATAAAAGACTGCACAGGAATGTGCGGATCCACATGAACCGCTTTTGCGCAGTGCTATGTTCACGCCTTCTTGGCCTGCCCGTAATCATAGTTGTAGCTGTAGTACTTATACCCTCCGTATCCCTTCAATCCCCCTTTCCTCCCACTCTTATTTATGATCGTGCCAAGCAGGCGTCCATTGACATGAGCGATGGAATCCCTGAAATGTTTGACCCCCTCACGTGGAGTACCACCTTCAACACTGATCAAGATAACCCCATCCACGATATGGGCCAGGTTGAGAATCTCTGCGAACCCCTGGTAAGGCGGGCCATCCAGGATGATCCGGTCATAACGCTGCGCTGCAAAATCAAGCAAGGTACGCATACGTTTTGAGGCCAGCAGGTCAGCAGGGTTAGGAGACAATGGGCCGCTGGTGATAACGTCAAGACCATGGTACTCTTCATGATGAACAACAACTTCATCCAACTTGTTCAAGCCAGTAAGCACATTGGTCAAACCCTTGGTCTGCTGCGGCAGTTCAAAGATTCGATGCAGGCTTGGCTTACGCAAATCCACATCAATCAGTAAGCATCGCTCCCCTTCGCCAAGGAAAGACAGGGCCATGTTGACGGCCAGCGAAGACTTGCCAGCGTCAGATAAGACACTGGTTATCAGTAATGTTTTTGGTTGCGCATCGGCCGCTGACAAGCGCACCGAGGTCATGGTGGTGCGCATCGCTTCAGCCACAGGAGAGCGGGGATCCTGATAGTATTTAAAAGCAATGGCTTGCCGGTCGTCGCCCTCCTTGACGAATGGGATCAAACCCAGCACAGGAATTTTGTACCTGTTGATGAATTCATCTGGCCCCTTGATGGTATTGTCGAAAAACTCGGTGAGAAAGGCGAGACCAATGCCACCCATTAACCCCAAAGCCACGCCAAGCAAGAGATTCATTGCCACTTTTGGTTTAAAGGGATACAAGGGCGGTCGGGCAGAATCAATGATCTGGATATTGGTCAGGGCAGCACCCACTGTTGCCTCAATTTCCTTGGAGCGCTGAAGCAGGCTCTGATAGATGGATTTGTTGGTTTCCACCTCCCGCTCGTAAATCTTGTACTGGATTGCCACCTTTTCGAGGTCCAGCGCCCTGTCTTTCTGCGCATTCGCCTGTTTTTCAAGTTCCTGCTCCACCCGCAGAGCTGTTTCATATTCATTTTTGATGGAACTGAATATAGCCTGCCTTTCAACCATGATGCGGCTGTTGAGATTATCCATACGGGCTTTGAGCTGCCTCATTTTCGGATAGTCGGCCTTAAAGGTAACGGCAAGATTCTCGTATTCGGCCTTTAAGGTTGCATGCTGGTTTTTCAGATTTTGGATCAAATCATTTTCCATGATCTGGGTCAGCTCACCCGAACTGGCATTCCTGTTCTGCAAATAACGCCCCTCTTTGGCTATGCGGTCTGCGCGGGCCTTGGCCAAAGAATCATTCAGCTCTTCCATTTGCTTGAAGGTCATATTCGTTTTCGGGTCCAAGGAAACAACCCCTATCTTACGGGCGAACTCCTGCAGGTCCTGTTCGGATTTTTCCAGCTTTATCTGTGCAGATTTAATCTGCTTATCCAGGTATCTGGCCGCATCCTGCGACGCCTTGATATTGCCGTCCATGTGCATATCAACAAACGCATCCATGCTGGCATTGACAATATCTGCTGAAAGTTTCGGATCAGGACTAAAAAAACTGATACGGACAAGCTCACTGTTTTTAACCGGTGATACTCCAAAGCGGCCATTAAAAACTTTAAGAATATTATTTTGCATTATGCGTTGCTGCTCTTCCTCCGGCAGAAGAGCCCGCGCATGGGCACCAGAACTTTCACTCCGAATAAGGCCGCGCAGATGAGAAAGCATTCCTGTGGAGTCTTCGGAATTATCTTTCACCTCTTTGTTGAAAAAAGGCTGCTGAGACAGGGAAAGATTAGCAATGACCCGACTGGCCAACTGTTCGCTTTTCAACATTTCAACCTGGGTCTGTTGAAATTCCATGGTTTTGAGCGCCGTGGATTCCAGGTTGTCGAACTTGGCGACCGTGTTGGTCTGTTGCGCGACTTTAATCGAACCTACCGCATTAAATTGTGGCGTCCGGGTAAAGGTGTAGAGGGCTGCAACAAAGAAACAGAAAAACAAAACAGAAAGAATAAGCCATTTACGGCGAATCAAGACGTCCAGCAGTTCACGCAGATCAATTTCATCATCCAGTTCAGGACCCACAGTATCAAGTACTTCCTGACTGGGCAGGCGATTGGTGTAGCGTTGCGGCAAGTAACTGTTTTCGTTAGTGGGGGGGTGCCCTATTTGCTGCATAGTGACAAGTCTTCCTATTTTCAAAACATTAAAAGAGTATGAGGATTATCCACACACAGACGCTGTACACATTCCTTGCCAATCAACTCCTCAAGCCGACACCACACTGACTCGCCTGGAGGCTCCCTGCCAGCTGAAGAATGGGCATCCGAGGCCAGAAAGTGCACCTGCCGTGTTTGTACAAGACGCAGAGCAAGTTGGTGTCGCCTCGATTGGGGAGGGGCCAAAAGGCTGTCCATTGTAAGTTGTATGCGAGCCCCTTGGTTGATCAGAGCCAGCAGATCATCGGGGTTACTCTGAAAATAACTGATCCGCTCGGGGTGGGCTATGATCGGAACCCGGTTATTCCGCAGCATAAAATGGACTGATGCAACAAGTTCTTCCTGCGTGCCATGGAAGGCTGGTTCCAGCAGAAACATATTGCCTTTGCCACCAAGGGGTAAAAGTACACCTTGCGCAAAAAAATCTGGCACACGAAATGAACAGGCAATCTCCATACCAGGATGAATAATGAGGTTTATGCGATTTTTATTTAAAACCGCCTGCATTTTTTGCACAGACTGCATTACGATCTTGGCAGAATTAGCCCATGCAGTTCCATTGATAAAATGTGGCGTAGCGACAACATGATGCACGCCTTGAGAAACATACATTTTCGCCATTTTCAAACTTCCTTCAATGGTGGATGGGCCATCATCCAATCCAGGTAAAATATGGCAATGTATATCAATAAACCCTTTCAACATCTGGCATACTGTTTCAAGTATTAGGCAATACCTATTACATAAACAAGCAAGGCTATTGCTTATTTATATCTTTCTTCGCTGACTGTACGGAATCCATTTCAAATTCTGGCATGCAATATTTAAACAACATTGATGTTTGCGCCAGCAATACTGCAACATAAAATATGTTTACAGGCAAACGCCAACCAAAATCCACTGTTCCGTGCAGGATAAATCCTACCAATGAGCACCAGGCTGCGCAGCCTATAGCGATTCTCGATTGATAACAAAAGGAATTTCTTCTGATTCTCACAATACAACTATAACTACGCTTCAGATACAATAGGACTAAGCATATAAAAACACAGCCTAATGGGATTCCCAATTCTATGAATATTTCTAAAAACTCATTATGAACATGGTCAAAATGAATCGTTCCCGGGAAGTTTTTCAAATACAACGGCGACAACATCGTATACGTACCCAACCCAATCCCTGTGGACCAGTGGTCCAAAAGAAGGGGCATACTCGCCGCATACAGTTGCAGCCGGGTTAATCCAGACTCTTCAATGGTACCGAAGCGTGCCCAGATGACCGAAAAATCGAGGAACAGGGCCAGAAGAAAAAACATGCCTAAAAAGACACCGAAAAATGCAGTCCTGTTTCCACGTGGCACAGGAAGAATCACCAATAAAGCTATCCAAATAGCGATGAGCGACAGGATTGCACCTCTGGAGAGAGAAAAAATTACTGCAGCCATCACAAGCACCGCAGCAAAAAGCAAGGCATATGTTTCCTTGGGCATGTCAAATGCGTGGAGCAGGCCTGCACCAAATGGCTTCCTCGTTTGGGGGATGTTGACCGCTTTATGCTTCGCCCGAACCAGGAAGTACAGAGCCAGGCCCCAGGCCTGCGGCCAGCACAGGTTGAGCAGGGCTCCATAATGATTTGTATAAATGATGGTGCCATGTGCTGCCCTGGAAGTGATAGGCAGCCATAAAACCCCCAACCTCGGGTTTATAAATTGAAAAATTCCGTATATGGCTTCCAGCACACCGACACTGATTAATACCACGCACACGATTCGGTGGCGTGAGCGCCCTTTTTCGCCCGTGAAGACTCTTTGGGCAAGCATGAAGAGTGGAATCGCAGAGACATACAGCGCCAGGTGGAACAAGGATACAGTGCCTAAATAACTCGTAGCTGCAGATCGTATTTCCGTATGCGTCAAGGAGTTGACCGCCTCCAGCCAATAAAAACGTATTGGCGTAAGGTACTGCAGCCACGAAAGGGGCAAAGGAAGGGACTGGAGCAGCACAAAAAAAAAGAGTACAAACCATAAAATGGTTTTCATTTGTATTCTCTGTTTTTGAGGAGGCTCGAGCCAAACCCTAACCGCTGCGTACAGCAACAACAGTCCGACGACCAATCCCTGAACAAGCGGGTGAGTGCTGCCAAAAAAAAGGGGGATAAAGACTAAAAAAATGAGCAGATAATAAAAGGAAATCCGTTGAAACAATTCCCGTTCCCCCTTGAAAGCCACGGCAGATCAATTGGAGCGCGGATTTTTAAAATTCACCCCTGTTCCCAACAGCCCTAATGAAAAACCTGATCCTGAGATCAGGGTTCCCATCGCACTGGACTCGGCAAAAATAATGTCCTGATCCTCCAGCAGAAGACTGTCTCCAAGCCCGCCCTGGAGATCACTGTAGCTGATGCTGATAATCTCCCGCTCCTTGCCGTCTCCCATATAGCGAATCAGTTTTATGCTCTCGTCGTTTGCGTAAGATGCCAAGCCGCCCGCCAGAGCTATACCTTCGGTGACAGTCATTTTACTATGACTGATCGGATACGTTCCAGGCTTACGCACAGCTCCATCCACAAATACCTGGCCAGCCTCAGGGACAAAAATAACGTCTCCACCCTGAATGACCATGTTCTGCGCCATATTGCCTTGCCTTATCAACTCATTGAGATCGACAAGGTAATTGATGTATTTACCGGCTGTTTCATCCTGCCTGCTAACATAGGCCATTGCACCAGCCTTGTCTGTTAGACCATTGCCAATGGCAATAACATCAAGCAAGCGGCGCTTCGCAACATAGTCATACGTCCCTGGTCTCTGCAGAGCACCCACCAGGGTGATCTGCTTACTCATATGCTCCTTGATGTACACGGTCACATGTGGATCGTGTAAATAGGATCGCTGATACAGGTCTTCAATTTTCTGCTCCGCCTCGGCAGCGGTCAGGTTGGCGACCTGCACATTGTTGATCAGAGGCAGACTCACAAATCCACGGGAAGAAACGCGTGCTTCACTGTTGAGATCCGGCGTCTCAAATACTGTGACTACAATAAGATCCCCAGCACCTAACAGGTAATCGCCCGGATCATCTGCCACTGCGGCCGGAGCCGGAATCGAAGTAGCTGCCTCCCTGGTCCTTTTTTCCCGCTGCTGTTGGGCATGTATTTCCTGAAAACGTCCAACATCCGTTGTTGCTTTGAACTGTTCTCCGCCACAACCAACGAAAAAAAAGGCCAAACCCGCGCAGAGTAAGAAAGCCAGTCTATTGACCATGAGCATCACCAGGATCAGTCATAGAAAAGCGTAAAGCCACTGTTGAAAACAAGTGGCCTTACGCTATCCGGAGGACCGGAAATTCGATAAAAAACCAGGCTATTTAGATGGGCTTGCCGCTGGCGGAGGCTTGGGGCGAGATCTGTCCCTACCGCTGCTGACCGGGGCTGCTGGAGTTCCGTCCGGTTCAGACACAGGTGGGCTTACCGCACCCGGAGCGGAGCTACCACCACCGTCAGCAAGCAAGGCAAGCACCAGTCCGCCCGCAACAAGACCGCCAAATGCTACCGGGCCCGCCCAGGGGGGAGTTCCTCCAATCGCTGCTCCTCCTCTGCTTGAGCCTGCGGCTATCAGCGCAGCAGCGCCACGATCATCATCATCATCATTGTCACTGCCCGAAGCGACGCCAGGCGGCTCGCTTACAGCCAGTTGGATTTTATGGTTGGCATCAACAATTTGCTCACCCTTCTCGGTGGTGAAGACCATCTGACCCTCGGTTACACCAATTTCAGTCGTTCCATCCGGTCCGACCTGCGCCCAGCCACGCACAGCCGATTCAGCCGAAGCAGCAAAGATGACACCAGCTGTGGTGTAGAAACCCTGAGGGGTGTAGAAGGTTATGGTCCGTGCCGCGCTTGTAATTGTAAAGTCAACTCGACCCTCAGACAAAAAGAGATCGAAATTACGCTCATCATCGCGAACAGCAAGCTTGGTCTGATCGTTTGCCAGAAGACGGATTCCCGAAGATTGCACCGTGCACTGCCCGTTACACACCAGCATTCCATCTTCGCTGATCTGGCTTTCGCCTGTCAATCGCTCCACCGCCTTACCGTCTTTGTAGACCCCAATATTCCCACTCCCGGTGATACCAGCGCCAAATAGCGCATTTGCTGGAACAAAAGTCGCAATTAATGCCCATGCTACCAGTGTTTTCTTCATACAATCGCCTCCATGTTTTAAAAGGTCAGCTAATCACATCAATATACTGTATATAAAATATGTTATTTAAAGCAACAAAAAAACTGTTTTTTAGCAGTTTCCCGGTTCGCGCGTGAAATGGGCAACCAAGCTGTTTGTGATAATTGTGAGCGGAGGAAACTCATGCGAAAGACACATGCCCACTTCCTCTAAATCTTCCTCATTTTCCCCTTGGCAAAACGGTTGACACGACCCATTGTTTCGATTATCTAAAAAATTCTCTTATCCCTAATCTGAAATTTAAGAATAAGGGGAATTTGATATTGAAAAAATTTCAAAAATCTTCAGGGCATACAATGAAAAATAAACACCTGGGCAAAGCTTGTCGTCAGCTGGCCGGTTGGGGAAGATGGCGCCGGCAACAATGTTGCAGCGCTCAGGCGCAATATCCTGCAGCCCTCACACAAAGCTGTTGCGGCCGCAACCTGCGCATCTGCGCTGTGCGTGGAGATCGACGCACATGCGCCCGCATGGCCAGCTTAGGCTTTCTGCCCGGCCAGGAAATCGAGCTGATCTGCAAACCTGGTGCAGACCAGTGCATGGTGAAAATCAACGGTAGCACCATCAGCCTGGATGCTGAAAGCGCTGCTGCCATAGATGTTGCTCCTGTGCAAGACTTGTAAAATACTTGCACAATCACTGCTTGTGAGGCCGCCCATGCAGGAAATTCTTGTTCTCCTTGCACTGCTCGCAGCTTTTTTGTACATCCTCCGCGTCCTGCGCAAGACTTTGCGCGGCCAGAGCTCTACCTGTGGCTGTTCCTGCCAGGACTGTCAGGTAAGTAGCCAGTGCACGGATCCCCAAAAAACACTACCCATGCACCAGGCTGATACACGCAAATAATGGCTGCAGAGACCGGGTAAACCCGGTCGTGCAAAGCCAAGCCACACTCCGCTCATTTTTCGTCCTCCCCGACCAACTACCCTTTGTCAACACCATGCACACCACCATCACTGCGGCATTGGCAGGTAACCCCAATTCCGGCAAAACCACCCTGTTCAACAACCTCACCGGTTCGCGCCAGCATGTAGGCAACTACCCCGGCATAACCGTGGAGCAAAAGGAAGGCTGCCGCCTGCATCATGGCCAGGGTATTCGTTTCATCGACTTGCCCGGCACCTACTCCCTAAGTGCCTACTCGGTGGAGGAACTCGTTGCCCGCGATTTCATTGTCAATGAAAAGCCTGATGTGGTCATCAACGTAGTGGATGCCTCCAACCTTGAGCGCAACCTTTACCTTAGCACCCAGTTTTTGGAGCTTGGTCTGCCCCTGGTACTGGCCCTGAACATGATGGATGTAGCTGAACGCAGGGGTATGCTCATTGATTGTGCCAAGCTGGAGTCGCTGCTGGGTGTGCCAGTGGTGCCCATTGTCGCCCGCTCGGGCAGGGGCAGGGATGAACTGTTGAATGCGTTGCTGCGCGTGGCTGCGGAGAATACGCCACCGCAGCCGCTGCACATCGGTTATGGGGCGGATCTTGAAGAGGCCCTGCGCGACATACAACCCCTGCTTGCAGGGTGCGACACACTGCACCACCTTTATCCCGAACGCTGGTTGGGGGTGAAGTTGCTGGAAAACGACAGTCAGATTATTGAAAAGGTGCGCGCCTGCAGCCCTGAAGATGCAGAAAAAATGCTCCTGCGCTGTGAGGAGGTGGCCCTGCACCTGCAGCGGACACTGGAAGTATATCCAGAGGCCATCATTGCCGATCATCGGTATGGGTATATCAAATCTCTTCTGCGCCAGGGGGTGGTGAGTTCGAGCCAGGTCGTCGACCGCCTCTATACCTCCGATCGCATCGACCGGGTAGTAACCCACCGGTTTTTGGGGCCGGTGATCATGGCCCTGGTCCTGTTCGGGCTCTACACTTTTACCTTCACCTTCAGTGCCAGTATGGTGGGCTGGCTCGAACAGTTTTTTATCCTACTCAACCGGGGCATTGACCAGGCCATGGCCGATGGCCCGCTCAAATCCATGTTGATGTCCGGAGTGGTGGACGGCATGGGTGGTGTACTCGGTTTTGTACCCATTATCATGTTCATGTTTTTTGGCATCGCCGTGCTGGAGGACTCTGGTTACCTGGCCCGGGTGGCCTTCATGATGGACAGGATCTTCCATTTTTTCGGACTGCATGGCTCTTCGGTCATGCCGCTTATCATTTCCGGCGGTATTGCCGGCGGCTGCGCAGTGCCAGGGGTTATGGCCACCCGCACCCTGCGCTCGCCCAAGGAACGCATGGCCACCCTGCTCACCGTACCGTTTATGAACTGCGGCGCCAAACTGCCGGTGCTTACCTTGCTCATTGCCGCATTTTTCTCCAGTCACCAGGCCTGGTACATGTTTTTGGCCACAGTAGCGGCGTGGGTCGTGGCGCTGTGTGCTGCCAAACTGCTCCGGCTCACCGTGCTGCGCGGTGAATCCACTCCCTTTGTCATGGAACTGCCCCCCTACCGCTTTCCCACGGTCAAGGGCCTGCTCATCCACACCTGGGAACGGACCTGGCAGTATATCAAAAAGGCGGGCACCGTTATCTTAGGCATCTCCATCCTGCTGTGGGCTCTGATGACCTATCCAGGTTTGCCGGAACAACGCACGGCTGCCTATGAAAGCCAGCGGCAACAAGTGGAAAGTCAGCAAGCAGGGAATGTGGACGCGCTTGCAGCCACCCTGCTGGAAATCGATGCGGCCCAGGCAACCGAGCAGTTGCGCCACTCCTTTGCCGGGCGTATTGGCACGGCCCTGGAGGGTATCAGCCGTTTTGCCGGCATTGACTGGCGTACCAATATTGCCCTGGTGGGTGGCTTTGCCGCTAAAGAAGTCATTATCTCCACCCTGGGCACTGCCTACTCACTGGGTGAGGTGAACCCGGAACAGGCCGGCTCGCTCAGCCAACGCTTGGCCGCCGACCCGAAATGGAACCCTGTGTCGGCCCTGGCAGTGCTGGTGTTCATCATGTTCTACGCGCCCTGCTTTGTGACGGTTATCTGCATTGCCAAGGAAGCAGGCTCCTGGAAATGGGCCTTTTTTTCCATGGCCTTCAACACGGTCTTTGCCTTTATCCTGGCTGTACTGATCTATCAGATCGGTAGCCTCCTCTACCTGCACTAAGTGGTGGAGTATGGAGCGACGTGGCGCGGTGCACATTCCCTGCCCGGAGAGCCTTACCCCATTACCCCAAGGGCTGGCAGTGTGGACAAAGCCAGGTGGAACGTCCGGCACTGACAATGCGCTCGATGATCCCCCCACACCGCGGGCAGAGGGCGCCGCTGCGACCATAGACTTGCAGTTGCAGCTGGAAATAACCGGGATGCCCGCTGGTGCCCAAAAAATCGGCAATGCTGGAGCCTCCTGCACTGATGGCTGCCTCTAAAATAGACACCGTGGCACGCACCACCCGCTCCCAATCGGCCAAACTGAGCGAGCCAGCTGGGCGCAGTGGATGCAGCCCTGCGGCAAAGAGGATTTCATTGGCATAGATGTTGCCAATCCCGGCAATGAGCCGCCCGTTCATCAAAAAAGACTTCAGTGCCACGCTGCGTCGTGCTGCCAGACGCTGCAAGGCAAGGGCGTTAAAATCCAGCCCCAGCGGCTCCACTCCTTCGCGGCGGGAAAAGGCCTGCTCCCGCTCCTTTGCCTCCCTGGACGACCACAGTGCCACCGCCCCAAAGCGGCGGGTATCATTAAAACGCAGCACCTCGCCGTTATCCAAGAGCAGCTCTAGATGATCATGTTTGTGCCGGGGCACTCTGCTCGGCAGCAGGGCAACTTTGCCGGTCATCCCCAGGTGCAGGCTCAAAATCGCCCCGGTTTCGAAACGCACAAGCAGGTACTTGGCCCGCCGATCCACAGTCAGCACCCGTTCATCCTGCAGGTGATGGCGCAACCGAGCCAGGGGTACCGAGGCGCGCAGGGGCAGTCCACTGGTCCATACCCGCAGCACCTGCCTGCCGGGCAGCGCGTGTACCAGCCCTCTTCTGGTGACTTCCACCTCTGGAAGTTCAGGCATCCCCTACCTCCACGGTCATGGCCAGGGCATGGCCATGGATAATGACCACCCGTACCGTCATGACAGTAGCAGCAGCAGTGGCAGCAGAAGGAGCAGCTAACCCGACTGGATCAGCCAAATGGCAGTACAGCACTGCCCCCTGCGGCCCCAAGGCAGAGCCGACCAGCGCCTGCACCTCTATCCGTTCCATAAAGGTGGGCTGGTCATAGTAGCGGCATTTTTTTACCGCCTCTTTGGCAGCCCACAGCATACCCAGCCACGATAACTCGTCATATTCACGACCCAAGGCCAGTTCTGCGGCACTGGCAAAGCGCGCCTGCAGGCGTTGCAGTTTAGCAACAATGCGTTGCACATCCAGGCCGCAGGGGACAGGGGCAAGCATGGCTGCGGCGAATTGGCCGCTATGCGAAATGGAAAGAAAGGGGGGCGGTTGGCAAGAAAGGACACTGCTTTCGTGCCAATCCACAAAGGGCCGGCCATGGGTATCATTGTCAATAGAGAGGAGGGCTGGACTGATTTGGGCAAACGGATGCGCCCCGGGACACACGGAAGAGCAGTACTGCTGCAGGACATATTTGGCGGCCAGGCGGCCACCCAGCCACTCCAATCGGCGCTTGGAACAGGGGAAGGAGTGCAGGCGTTCCTGTTCTTTGGCACTTAAAATACCCTGTGCCTGCAGGCTGGCTGAGCAATCCGGCACGCAGTTTGCTGCTGAGGCTGCAGTTGTCATGAAGGTTGGCAGGCCGTCCAGGGGAAGCAGGGCCAGAGAGGAACCTAGCGGTGGCAGTTCTGCACATCTGGCAGATGCGACCAGCATCTGCCGGCATAGCTCGGGCCACAGGGCTGCACCATGTTGCCTGCCGGTTGCCTGTTGCCTGTGTGCCGTATTGTACTGCATGTTTTTTTTGGGTAAGCTGGCGCAATCGACTATACTGCTCCTGTTCGTATTCACCCTGCCCCTTTCCTCTCCATCCAGAGCTACCACCATGCCCGATGCCAATACCCTTACCTGGCTCGACCTGATTGTCGCCATTCTCTGTACGGTCTTCATCCTGCGGGGCGCCTGGGCAGGTTTTATGCGCCAGTTGGCCGCCTTCCTCGCCCTGGCAGGCAGCTACGTGGTTGCTGCCCAGTACACGGCAGTGCTCATTCCCTACACCAAACGCCTGATTGACAATCCCAAGCTGGTGTTCCTGTTGAGTTTTATTTGCCTCTTTTTTGCTGCTGCATTGGTTTTCAGTTTCCTGGGCAGAGTCTTGCACCGTCTGATGCAGATCACCCTGCTGGGTTGGTTCAATCGACTGCTCGGCATGCTGCTGGGTGTTCTCAAGGCAGCACTGCTTGCCTCGCTGCTCTACATGGTGCTGGCCTCGACCTTATCGGCCACCAACCCGGTCCTGAGCAAATCCCTCTCTGCTCCATACCTACGCCAGGGTGCACAACTCTTGCAATCCCTGATCAACGATCCAAAACTGCGTGCCTATTTTACGGAAAATACGCCCGCAATTCCCCTTGAACTCATGGACCCGGAAAAACAAAAGAGGGAAACCATAACCGGCAAAGAGACAGAAGCGAGCCACGGCACAACCAGCGCTCCTGCAAACAGGCGCTGAAGAGTACGCCATCCACTCCCTCCAGCCCACGGTGCCGGCGTCCTTTAAATGCTGAACTTAAGCGCCGCATTTAAGCGCGGGCCTCGGCCAGCAACTCCTGTCGGTGGCGTTCAGCAAAAAGGCGAACATCTTCCTGCCAGTCGATCATCAGATTCAAGCCATGTTCCTTGAGCCGACCGTTCTCCAAAATAGAGTTGGCCGGCCGCTGCGCCGGCGTGGGATATTCCGCCGTGGTACAGGGCAGCATCGTGTAGGGCACCTGCATACAGTCCAGAAAAAACTTGGCCCCTTCATACCAGGTGCACTGTCCCTCGGCAGTGGCGTGGACAATACCGGTAAGATCAGTGGTCAAAAGCCGTTCAAGTTGCAAGGCCAAACGCCACGACCAGGTGAGGGAGCCGTGCTGGTCGTTAACCACCTTCAAGGTGCGCCCAGGGTCACTGACCGCCAGACGGAGCATGGTTTTTAAAAAGTTTTTGTTACCAATGCCATAGAGCCAGGCTGTACGCACAATAAGATGATTGTCCAGCACAGCCTGCACCGCCTCTTCGCCTGCCAGTTTACTGCTGCCATACATGGATACCGGGTTGGGTACGTCGTTTTCAAGATACGCTGCCGGTGCTGGTCGGGTGCCGTCAAAGACATAATCCGTGGAAATGTGGACCAGCCGACAGCCATGCTCGCGGCAGGAGAGTGCCAGCAGTTCGGGCCCCTTGGCATTCACCGCCATGCTGGCTTCTGCCTGGCTCTCGCAGGCATCAACCGCAGTAAAGGCCGCGCAGTTGATCAGCACCTCTGGTTTGAGCCGGTTAAACAGGCCACGCACCTGCTCCTGGTCGGTGATGTCCAGCTCGGCCGTGTCACCAGCCCAGACCTCGTGTTTTTTTCCCAAAATCTCCAGGCTGTCCCGACCCAACTGGCCACCCGCACCAACAATGACAATGCGCATCTTCATGTCCTCATGGTCGATGTTTCTTCCAGTAACTCCATGAGATACTGGCCATACTGGTTTTTCAGCATGGAGGAGGCCAGGTGTTCCACCTGGGCCTGATCAATATAGCCCAACCGGTAGGCAATTTCCTCTATACAGGCAATTTTTAAGCCCTGCCGCTCCTGCACCGCCTGCACATAGCTGGCCGCATGCTGCAGGGATTCGTGGGTGCCGGTATCCAGCCAACAAAAACCGCGGCCTAAAAGTTCCACGGTCAAGCGCTTGTGGCGCAGGTAGTGCAGGTTCACATCGGTGATTTCTAGTTCCCCGCGGGCCGATGGCTGGATGGACTGCGCCACCTGGACCACCTCGTTGTCGTAAAAGTACAAGCCTGGTACGGCATAGCGCGACTTTGGTCGGACCGGTTTCTCTTCTATCCCGATTACCCTGTTGTCGCTGTCGAACTCCACCACCCCATAGCGTTCTGGATCCCTGACCAGATAGCCAAAAATAATACCGCCTTCCGTGAGCTGGCTGCAGCGCTGCACTACCCGGCCAAAATTATGACCGAAAAAAATATTGTCACCCAAAACCAGGCATACAGCATCGTTTCCAATAAAGTGTTTGCCAATGAGAAAGGCTTGGGCCAGACCTTCTGGCCGGGTCTGTTCGGCATAGTGGAAGCTCAAACCGATATTGCTGCCATCACCCAGCAGTTCCTGAAAACGGGGGAGATCCTGCGGGGTGGAGATGATGAGTATCTCCCGAATGCCCGCCAGCATCAGCACGGATAGTGGATAGTAGATCAAGGGTTTGTCGTACACCGGCAAAAGCTGCTTGCTGAGCACCCGGGTGAGCGGATAGAGGCGGGTGCCAGAACCGCCCGCAAGGATAATGCCCTTCATGAAGAATACCTCACTTTTTCTGTCTGCACACAGCCCTTGCCTTTCTGGCAGAGACTGTGCTAATTTGTGTTTTTTCCTGGTCTTTTTGCCACAGGCATATACAGCATTTCCACAGTTCTTTCAAACTGCCTTTTGCGCATGGCGCAAATCAAGCATAGACACTGCCCTTCGCTGCTTCACCCCATCCGATGTCCGTGGACGCGTTCCCGACACCTTCAACGAGGATATCGCCAGTCGCATTGCCCTGGCCTTTGTCGAACACCAGCACCTACACCACCTGGTGCTTGGCCGGGACATACGCCTGAGCAGTCCTTCTCTGGCCACGGCTGTTTGCCAGGCTCTTTTGGCGCAGGGCTGTGATGTACGTGATATCGGCCTCTGCGGTACCGAAGAGATGTACTATGCTGTATTCAGTGGTACAGAACAAGGAATCGACGGTGGGATCATGCTCACGGCCAGCCACAATCCAGCCGCCTATAATGGCATGAAACTGGTTGGTCGCAATGCCCAACCCATCTCCAGCAACAATGGTTTGAAAGAGATTGCCAAGAGGGCTGCGCAACGCGCCCCACCAAACAGTGCACCAAAAACACAGGATACCGGTGACTCCAG
Organism: Desulfobulbaceae bacterium; assembly: GCA_013201405.1. GTDB lineage: Bacteria > Desulfobacterota > Desulfobulbia > Desulfobulbales > Desulfobulbaceae > Desulfobulbus. The sequence goes on along the minus strand of JABMJC010000037.1, from coordinate 3,406 downwards.
ACAAGGCAGACAGGGCCGCTACCTCCTCAGCACCAGCAAGGAGGCCTATATCGATCATATCCTGGCCATGGCCGTCCCTGAACACATGCGCCCCCTGAAACTGGTGGTCAACAGCGGCAATGGCTGTGCCGGCCCGGTGCTCGACCTGCTGGCAGCACACCTGCCCTTTACCTTTATCCGCCTGCAACACGAACCAGACGGCCGCTTCCCCAACGGTGTGCCCAATCCCCTGCTGCCAGACCGGCGTGCTGCCACGGCCGAGGCAGTGCAGCACCATCAGGCAGACATGGGCATTGCCTGGGACGGCGACTTTGACCGCTGCTTCTTCTTTGATGAACAGGGCACATTCATCGAAGGCTACTACATCGTTGGTCTCTTGGCCGAAGCCATGTTGCGCCTGCACCCTGGCGCCACCATCCTTCACGATCCGCGCCTTATCTGGAATACCCAGGATATTGTTCGCCGGGCCGGTGGCCAGCCCGTGATGGTCCGCACTGGTCACTCCTTCATCAAGGAGGCCATGCGCCGCCACAATGCCCTCTATGGGGGGGAGATGTCTGCGCATCACTACTTCAGGGATTTCGGCTTCTGTGATTCTGGCATGCTGCCCTGGTTGCTGGTCTGCCGTTTGTTGGCGGAAAAGGGACAACCCCTGTCTGCCCTGTGCGCCGAACGCATGCGCGCCTACCCGGTGAGTGGAGAGATCAATACCAGCATCAGGGTGGCGCCAGCAATCGTGCTGGCTGCCATCAAAGAAAAATATGCCGACGGCCAGCTCGATGAAACCGACGGCGTTTCCATAAGCTATCCCAATTACCGCTTCAACATCCGCCAGTCCAGCACAGAACCGCTGCTCCGCCTCAATGTGGAGGCCAGGGCAGATGCCCAGCTGCTACAGGAGGTCACTGCAGAGCTGCTGGGAATGATCAAATCCTTTACCTAAAATAAAGGGCAAGTCTTAAGCAAGAGATTATTATGATTATTCAACCAGTTATTCTGGCCGGGGGGACCGGCACCAGGCTCTGGCCACTTTCCCGAGAACTCTATCCCAAGCAGGTTATTCGCCTGCTCGGTGAACACTCCCTACTACAAAACACCCTGATCCGGGTGGCAGACTTTGCGGCAAGCAGACCGCCGCTCATCGTGGTTGGTGAGGAGCACCGCTTCATGACCCTCAACCAGGTGCAGCAGCTTGGCCTGTACGACAATTTTTGTATCCTGCTTGAGCCAGTGGCCCGCAACACTGCAGCCGCTGTCTGCGGAGCTGCTGCATACCACCAGGCCCATGGCCATGACGATGACATCCTCTTCATTCTGCCGGCAGATCATCTTATCAGTGATACCGAGGCATTTTACCTGGCTGCTGCCGAGGCGATGCAACGCGCTCAAGAAGGGTATCTGGTCACCTTTGGTTTGGTCCCCAACCGGCCTGAAACCGGTTTTGGCTATATTGCCGCCGATGCCAACGGCAAGGTGGAGCGCTTTGTGGAAAAACCCGATCTGGCCACAGCCAAGCAGTACTGCGCCAGTGGAACCTATCTCTGGAACAGTGGTATGTTTGCCTTCCGGGTCGACACCTTTTTTGCAGAAATGTACGCCCATGCCCCACAGCTCGCCGAAGCCATGGTGGATGCCGTACACAAGGGCAAGCAGGAGAGCAAGCATCTTTTTAGCTTTGACAAGGAGGCCATGGCGCGTTCGCCCTCTATTTCCTTTGATCACGCCCTGATGGAAAAAACCAGCCGGGCAGCGGTAGTACGGACAGACATGGACTGGAACGACATCGGCTCCTGGCAGGCGCTGTGGGAAGTCTCGGACAAGGATACCCATGGTAATGCAGTTTCAGGCGATGTTCTGCTAAGTGATGTGCGCAACTGCCTGGTTCGCTCCGATCACAGCCTGCTTGCCGCCATTGGCTTGCAAGACACCTTGGTGGTACAGAGCGCCGATGCAGTGTTAGTTGCACCGCTGGCCAAGTCGCAGGAGGTGAAGGGCATGGTGGAACTGCTCAAAAAGAAGCAGCGCAGCGAATATCACCGCCACCGTACCGTGTTCCGTCCCTGGGGAAGCTATACCTTGCTGGAGGAACAAAAGCGCTTTCAGATCAAGCGGCTGACCGTCAACCCTGGTGCCAGCCTTTCCCTGCAGCGACACCGTTTCCGCCACGAACACTGGGTGGTGGTTGCCGGTGTGGCCACAGTACACAACGGAGGCCGTGATCTTGTTTTGCATGAAGACGAAGCAACCCATATCCCGGCAGGCACGATCCATCGCCTGAGTAATAACCTAGACAGCCCCCTTGAGCTGATCGAAGTCCAGATTGGCAGCTACCTTGGCGAGGATGATATCGAACGATTTGACGATGAATACGGCCGCTTCAAGGAGAGCAGCCCAGCTCAAGAACCCGCCGGCAACGGCCAGGCCTGAAAAAATTTTAAACATAGCCGATCTGTTCAGGCAGATACATATTGCTAATCTGCCAGGGTTTTTCTAAGATGCAGTCGTTTTACCAAAACAACATTTTTGCTCTTTTTATCTTTAGCGAGACAAACCATGCAGGCCAGCACATGCTTTTTCAACCACCGTTTTCCGCTTCTGCCGCTGCTCGTCTGTCCAGGCCAGCCTGGTACTGCTCTTGGCCTCTCTGCTCTGCCTCCCCATCACTGCCAGCAGCTACCAAGGCTTTCTCAAGGTCACCAATAACTTCCACCAAGTGCTTGCCGGAAAACTCTACGTTCAGGTCAACTCAGCACAAAGCAACTTACGCTGTACCACAACCGCTACAATATCCACACCGTTATCAATCTGCACGGAGCAAACCCGGCCAAAGCCTGGTATGATGCTCAGATTAATGCGGCCCGGCATTTGGAAATGCCCCACATCTATTTCAGCATGACAGCCAGCAAAGGGTTCTCCAGGGCAGATGCGCCTGAACTGCTGGAGTTGATGAAGGATGCAGAAAGACAAATTTCATTGCGCTACGGCCACATCTCGCCACCCTGGTTTGAAAGCTGCGCCATTGATCAAGGCTGGAAAATCCTGGAACCCTGGCTAGGCTATTTCGACTCATAAAGGCGACAACAATGCCCGGGAGCATTCTACACCAGGATGCAAATCGTTTGAACAGCGGCGAGCAGTACAGGGGTATCCCCGCGTCGATGTAGAAAACAAGGCAGCATGGTTGGTGCTTCAGTTCACAACACGACTGGGCCAGCCATGCTCTTTTTTATTGGCTTGTCACCCTGTTGTCCCTTGGCGTTCCACATAGTGGCCAACAGTTTTCAGGCTTATGTGGGAAAAACAGAGAATAGCAATCCATATATTTTAGTGGCTCTTAATGAAACTCAGCATTTTTCACTGGCCCATGAGCCAGGCAGGCATTGAGCAGGCGCAAGGGAAGCTCTGG
>JABMJC010000036.1 GCA_013201405.1 Desulfobulbaceae bacterium | reverse complement strand
CAAAGGTATTCACAGCAGTACAAGGCAGAATCACTGACCTTGGCGGAAAAGGTTGCGGTGGCTACTGCAGCCAGGCAATTGTGACTTCAGAAAAGCCAACTGCATAACTGGCGGAGCAAGGCTCGTCTTGCACATGACAAAAGTGCCATGGAAGAACAGCTTCTGGTGGAACAATCCAGGCTCAAGCGCCGGCTGGCAAAACGCAATGAGGAGCTGGCCTTCGTAAAAAAGCCGCAGCGTACTTCACCAAAAAACTGAAAAAATTACGCCTTTATACAAAACCATTTGAGCGAATTCAAGATCACCCCATGCTCCCAGATGTCAACGGCTTACCCTGAACTATATCAAACAAGAAAAAACCCGCCAACCTTGACTGGTAGCGGGTTTGTGGGCTTTTTTAGACTTCTTTAAACTATTGTATGGCGGAGGAGCAGGGATTCGAACCCTGGGTGGAGTTGCCCCCACAACGGTTTTCGAGACCGCCCCGATCAACCACTCCGGCACTCCTCCTGGCCAGACAGCTCCGCATTTGTACCTTGCCCGCGGGTAAAAATCAAGAAATCGCTGAACATGTCTGCCCTGTTGACTCCTGCCTCCAGAGCAGCTACAGATGAGCATTGCTTGGTGTATGAACCATCTGGAGGAAGTATGGCGAAACATTCAAGGCAGTGCATCTTCTCCCCGTATGCTTGGCTATGTCTGCTGCTGTGCCTCAGCAGCTGTGCCGCTCTGCATGGCCTGCGGGAAGGCCCGCGAATCTCCGTTGCCGATATTCAGCTACAGAAAGCCGGATTCTTAGAAAGCGCCCTGCTGTTACAGTTGCGGGTGCTCAATCCCAATGATGTGGCGATCGAACTGGAGGCCATAACCTGCGACCTTGCGCTGGACGGCAGGCCTTTTGCCCGCGGCGTGGCCGATAGCCGCAAACGCATCGAACCATATAGCAGTACCATTGTGCCGGTGAGCGTGCACAGCTCGGCTGTGGAGATGGCTGGCGCCATGGCACGCTTGCTTGAGGCAGGTGTGCGGCCAGACAGCCCCCTACCCTATACCCTGCAGGGCCAGGCCATCCTTAAGGTGCATGGTTTTCAAATGGAAAAGCCGTTTACCAGCAAGGGAGAGCTCTCCTGGCAAAGCCTGAAAAAGGCCCTGCGCGCAGACTGAGCCGGGCTTGGCCACACCAAACCCGGCGTTAACAAGCAAAGGCAGATATTCAATCAGATATTTGGCGTGTTAAAGGTGTCGCAGCTCTCGGGACTACCCTTTTCATAGCCGCGCCGGAACCACCGCACCCGCTGGGCCGAGGTACCGTGGGTGAAAGAGTCGGGCGTGATATAACCACGCTGGCGCTTCTGCATGCGGTCGTCACCGATTTGACTGGCAGCGTTGAGTGCCTCGTCAATGTCACCCGGTTCAACCAGATTTTTGGTACGGTCTGCATTGTGGGCCCAAATACCGGCAAAACAATCTGCCTGCAACTCTAAACGCACAGAAAGCTGATTGTATTCGGCCTGGGAAACGCGCTGGCGCATGGCCTGCATCTGGTTAGTAATACCCAGCAGGTTCTGTACATGATGTCCCACCTCGTGGGCAATCACATAGGCTTGGGCAAAATCACCAGGCGCATTCAACTTGTTTTTCAGGTCTTCGTAAAAAGACAAATCAATGTACACCCTCTGATCGGCCGGGCAATAAAAGGGCCCCATGGCGGCCTGGGCAAAACCGCAGGCAGACTGGACCGCATCGCGGAAAAGCACCAGCTTTGGCTCCTGATACCTCTTGCCGTTGGCCTGAAAGATGGCGTGCCAGTTGTCTTCGGTGTCGGCCAGCACCACCGCGACAAACTCGCGCAGCTGTTTCTCCTGGGCGCTTTCCTGTACCGGGCCCGACTCGGTGGTGGACTGGCCCGATTGCTGCAGCGCCCCACCTATATTCATGATAATACTGGGATCAATGCCAAAGTACATGCCAACCAGGGCAAGCAGCAAAAGACCTATGCCACCGCCCTTAATCGGGCCGGACATGCGGGATCCCCTCCGGTCTTCAAGATTGTCTGATCTTCGTTGATTCTGCCAGCGCATGGGTGTATCTCCTGGTGTAAAATTGAGTATAAAATCCTGTTTTCACTATTTCACAAAAATAGCGATGCCCGTCAATACAATACACGGCCTGCACCAGATTGCCTTGCAACACTCCTTTCCTGACTGTACAGCTTTGCGCCGGACAGGATTTGAAACAGAGTTGACAGAAGATACTGGCGCAATACATTGCACATACTCTGGAGCCTGTACATGGTGCGCATGCTTCAGGGCTGTTCCGGCAAGGCAGGGCACTGCCCGCTGCCAGGAACTTTTTTGAGGGAAACCCCATGACCAAACAAGAAGAGCTCCAGCTCAACGCCAGGCAGATGCAAGCCCTGCTTGCCTTTGCCAGAAACGAAATCGCCCTGGTACTGCAGGCCCCGGATGCCGCGACAAGTGCCAACCCGGTACTGGCTGAACCTGTTTTCCAACGCAAACAAGCAGCCTTTGTCACCTTGCGGAAAAATGGCACACTACGCGGTTGTATCGGCAGCTTAAGTGCCGTGGAAAGCCTGCTGGACAGCGTGCGCCACAATGCGGTCAACGCTGCCCTGCACGATCCGCGTTTCCCCCCCCTGACCTTGCAGGAACTGGAGCAGGTACAGATCGAAATCTCGGTGCTCGGCATACCACAACCTCTACCCTATACCGATGTGACAGATTTGCTGCACCAGCTTGAACCTGGCAAAGACGGTCTTATTTTGGAAGGACCGGGTAAGGCCCGCGCCACCTTTTTGCCCCAGGTGTGGCAACAGTTGCCACAACCCTCCCGCTTTTTAAGCGAACTGTGCCGCAAAGCAGGTTTGGCAACGGATAGCTGGCAAAAAAATACGCTCAGCTTCCAGCGTTACCGGGTGCAGAGTTTGAGTGAATCACGAGGTTAAACAGCCATGAGCACCTTACATTTACCGCCCGAGCTCAGCCAGGAACTGCAGGCGATCTATACCGCCATGGCAACTGGCTATGCACATGTGGCCGAGGTCATTGGCCTTACCTGCGACAACTGCCCCGACAACTGTTGCGACTCCTATTTCCTCCACTACACCTACTGCGAATGGGCCTACCTGTGGCAAGGTTTGCACGAACTTGATCCGAAAAAATTAGAACAGATCCGCATGCAGGCGCGCCATTATCTTGCAGCGAGCCAGCGCGACCTGGCCAAGAACAAACGGCCGCAAATCATGTGTCCGCTCAATGAAACAGGTCGTTGCCTATTGTACAGCCACCGGCTGATGATCTGCCGCTGCCATGGTGTGCCTGCCACCCTCACTAGCCCAAATGGCAGACGACAGCGTTTTCCCGGCTGTTCCCGCTGCCAGGAAATAGTGCTGCAGCGCTATGCCCCAGCAGAGCTGGCGCCAGCCATGGACAGGACAGAACTCTACCAGCGTTTGGTGCAGGTGGAGCAACGGTTTTTGGGTGCAGCCCGGCCGCTTTATCCAAAAATACGGCTGACCATTGCCGAGATGATTGCACAGGGGCCACCGCAGCACCGTCATTGAAACAATAGAGATAATAGATAACCGGATAGCATCGAGTAAAAATATGGAAAAATCAGGCGATACAGCCATGAAACAGTTGCTGAGCATTACCGATAAAGCCCTCCGCGCCGGCGGCCAAATCGACCGGAATACCGCACTGGCCCTGGCTAGGGGAGCAGATAAAGAAAAGCTCTATTGCCTGGCCGATGGCATCCGCCGCCATTTCATGGGCAATCGATTCGATCTCTGTTCGATCATCAATGCCAAAAGCGGCAATTGCAGCGAAAATTGCCGTTTCTGCGCCCAGTCGGCGCGGCATCATACCGGCGTTGAGTCCTACACCATCATTCCCGAGGAAGAGGCCCTGCGCATCGCCCAAGACAATGACCATTACGGCGTAAAGCGGCTTTCCCTGGTCACCAGTGGTCGCAGCCTCAGCCCAAAGACTGTGGAGGAGTTGCACCATCTCTACGAAAAAATGGCGGACAGCACCGGGCTTTTGTTCTGCGCCTCCTCTGGCCTGCTGGACGAAGCCAGTGTCAGGGCGCTCAAACAGGCCGGAGTGGGCCGCTATCATTGCAATCTCGAGGCCAGTCGCAACTATTTTCCCCAGGTGTGCAGTACCCACAGCTGGGAAGAGAAGGTAGACACCCTGCGTCTGGCCAGAGATCACGGCATGTCGCTCTGTTCTGGTGGTATTATTGGTATGGGAGAAAGCCTGGAAGATCGCATCGACTTGGCCTTGCAGTTGCGTGAGTTGGGCGTAAAATCCATTCCCATCAATATCCTCACTCCCATTGCCGGTACACCCCTTGAGGTGTTGACCCCGCTGAGTCTTGCTGAAGTGTTGACTGCTGTCGCCCTCTTCCGCCTGATCAACCCCGATGCGATCATTCGTATGGCAGGCGGGCGGCAGCAACTGGGAGTGGACCAGTACCGCTGCTTCAGTGCCGGCGCCAACGGGGCAATTGTCGGCAACTATCTCACCACCGACGGTGCCGGGATTACAGAAGACCTGGAACGGCTCCGCGCCATGGGCTATACCTTTGCCAGGGAGATGCTCCATGCCTGAATTGCAACTTGACAGCGCCTCCCTTGCCTTTGACCGCCAGCACCTCTGGCACCCCTATACCTCCATGACCAATCCATTGCCGGTCTATCCGGTGGTTTCGACCAAGGGGGTGCGCATTCGCCTGGCCAATGGACACGAACTGATCGATGGCATGTCTTCCTGGTGGTGCGCTGTTCACGGCTATGGCCATCCGGCGTTGGATGCTGCCCTGCAGGAGCAGGTGGAGCAAATGGCCCATGTCATGTTCGGCGGCCTCACCCATGGCCCGGCAGTGGAATTGGGCCGCAGGTTGGTACGCCTGACACCAGCACCTCTTGAACACGTGTTTTTCAGCGATTCCGGCTCGGTGAGTGTGGAGGTAGCCCTGAAAATGGCTCTCCAGTACTGGCAGGCTGCAGGCAAGCCGGGCAAGCACCGCCTGCTCACCATCCGCGGAGGCTATCACGGCGACACCTTCCATGCCATGTCGGTCTGCGATCCGGTCACTGGTATGCACAGCCTCTTTGCAGCCTCTCTGCCGCAGCAGCTTTTTGCGCCCAGACCAGAATGCCGCTTTGACAGTCCCTGGGATCCGGCTGACCTTAAGGGCATGGAGGCGCTGCTGGCAAAACACCATGAAGAAACCGCAGCAGTCATCCTGGAACCCATTGTCCAGGGTGCGGGGGGCATGTGGTTCTACCATCCCGAATACCTGCGGGGCGTGCATGCGCTCTGTAAAAAGTACGGTGTTCTCCTTATTTTCGATGAAATCGCCACGGGTTTTGGCCGCAGCGGCCGCCTCTTTGCCGCGGAGCATGCGGGTATCTCACCGGACATCATGTGTGTGGGCAAGGCCCTCACCGGCGGATACATGACCCTGGCCGCCACCCTGACCACCACTGAGGTGGCCAACATGCTTTCCTGCGGCAATCCCGGTGTGTTCATGCACGGCCCCACGTTCATGGCCAACCCCCTGGCCTGCCGGGTGGCCTGCGCTGCCCTGGACGAACTGGAGCGTTGCGGCTGGCAGCAGCGGGTGCAGGCCATTGAGGCCCAGTTGCAGCGTGAACTGGAACCAGCCAAAACTATGGCTGGAGTGCACGACGTGCGTGTACTGGGGGCCATTGGCGTCATTGAAACAGAAAAACCGGTAGATATGGCTACCCTGCAACGTTTTTTCGTAGCCGAGGGAGTGTGGATCCGTCCCTTTGGTCGCTTGATTTACATAATGCCGCCTTACATCATCGAGCCTGCCGATCTCTCCCGGTTGACTGCTGCCCAGTTGGCAGCGGCGGCCATGAGTACATGAGCAGGCCGCCTCTGCCCTACTACCATCCTTCTGGCTGAGCACTGCTGCTGCACAAGCTTCTCCAATACTGAGCTGCGCCGCCCGTCTTGCCGGCGCAGCCTGGTCAACAGGCTCTTCTGATCTACACTTCCTGCGCATACCACATCCTCGGCCATACTGGCCGGCTCCCTGCTGCGCTGCAAACAACACTTCCCTGTAAATTGTTTTGTTCCTTTGCCGGCAATATGCAGCTATATTGGAGCTTGTTTAGTGCATGCTGGCCGCATACAGGCCCATGGCTCATCTTGTTTGTTTTTTCACTACCTTGTTTTTTACTACCTACTGATGGATATGTATAATGAACAACCGAGATCGCATTAATAATGCAGTGCTCTTGATGCTGGTGCTGTCGGTATCACTGATGTTTTTATACATGATTCGACAGTACCTCATGGCACTTTTCATGGCAGCCCTGTTCTCGGCCCTGCTTTCTCCGGCATACCGCGCCCTGTGTCGTCGTTTGGGCGGCCGGGAAGTAATTGCCTCGCTCATCATGATTGTGGCTGTTTTTGCACTCTTCCTGATGCCCCTGAGCATCCTGATCGGTATTGTTGCCGGGCAGGCGGTCAGCGTCAGCCAATCGGTCACCCCCTGGATACAGGGGTTTATCGACCGGCCTTCGGAGCTGAATCAGTACCTGGAAAAAATCCCCTTCTACGAATATCTGGTGCCCTACCGTGCCACGATTATCGAAAAGCTGGGACAGGCTGTGGGCAATATCTCCACCTTTCTCATCAACAGCCTCTCCTCGGTTACCAAGATGACCTTAAATGCCTTGATCGGCATTGTCCTCATGTTCTATTCCATGTTTTTCCTGCTGATGTCCGGCGAGAAACTCCTACGCAAGATCCTGTATTTTCTGCCTTTGCGCGACAAGGACGAGCAACTGCTGCTCCACCGCTTTACCTCGGTGACCGTTGCCACCCTCAAGGGCACGCTGATCATCGGCATTGTGCAGGGTACTATCTGTGGCACGGCCTTTGCCCTGGCAGGGATCGAAGGAGCGGTTTTCTGGGGCGCAGTCATGTCCGTATTGTCGCTCATCCCGGCCTTTGGCATCTTCCTGGCCTGGGGACCGGCCATGATCATCCTGATTCTGCAAGGCTCCTACTGGGAAGCAATTCTTCTTTTGATCATTTGCGGTGGTATTGCCGGCAATATCGACAACGTGTTGCGCCCGCGCCTGGTGGGCAAGGATACACAGATGCACGATTTGGTCGTGCTGTTCAGCACCCTGGGCGGTATCAGCATGTTCGGCATTTTAGGTATCATTGTCGGACCGATCATCGCGGCCCTGTGTATCACCCTGTGGGAATTGTACGGTAAAGCCTTTGAAGACTACCTGCCCGTAGTTGGATCTCTGCGTCCTATGGAAGAACCAGAAGCACCTGATGCAGCAGACAATGACGACTCTGCCGAGATGGTTAAGGATGAGGACGAAGACAACGGGCTGGATCAGAAAAAAGAGCGACTGACCGTAACAAACACGCTGCTGCAGGAAAACAAGAAAGAAAAAAAGGAGGAAGAGGAAAACGACAAGGCTGTTCAAACAAGCACCTGATACAGTGTATCACCAGGCACCGGAGTCATGAAAGCTGACAGTCTGAAGCCAGAAACAACAACTAAATCGGATCATTGCTTATTGTACCACTCAGGCTGTCTCACAAAACACGACCAATTCACACCGCATTACGTGATGTACTAAGAAACGATGGCCTGATACCATGCTCAGCAGCAGAGTGCATACGCTAATGCCTGATTCCAGGAGGTGCGCCGTATGGTACGAAACACAACAAGGACTGAAACCGACAGCATGGGGGCAATCGAAGTCGCCGCGGATTGTTATTGGGGTGCGCAGACCGAACGTTCCCGTATCAACTTCCCCATTGGCGGCGAGCGCTTTCGCTTTACCCGTGCCTTTATTCGCGCCCTGGGCATCCTCAAAAAATGTGCGGCCCAGGCCAATGGCGAGCTTGGTCAGTTGCCGCAGGGCAAGGTGGATCTAATTGTACAGGCAGCGGATGAAGTGATCTCCGGCGCACTGGATGCCCATTTCCCGCTGGTGGTCTTCCAAACCGGTTCCGGCACCCAAACCAATATGAACACCAACGAGGTCATTGCCAACCGGGCCATTGAACTGGCTGGCGGGGTGATGGGATCAAAGATGCCCATCCATCCCAACGACCATGTCAATCGCAGCCAGAGCAGCAACGACGCCTTTCCCACGGCCATGCACATTGCGGCCGTGGAAGAGCTTGCAGATGTACTTTTGCCGGCAGTGGCTGGGCTGCGCGATACCTTGTCGACCAAGGCGCAGCAGTACAGCCAGGTGGTTAAGATTGGCCGCACCCATCTGCAGGATGCCACACCCATTACGCTTGGCCAAGAGATCGGCAGTTGGGTTGCCCAACTGGATGCGACCATTGCCGGCATTGAGCGCACCATTCCCGATCTCTGTGCTCTGGCCATTGGCGGCACCGCAGTGGGCACCGGCCTGAATGCGCACCACAAATTCGGCACCCTCACTGCCGAAAAAATCGCGGCACAAAGCGGCCGCCCATTTTATTCTGCAACCAACAAATTTGCCGCCCTGGCTGCCCATGATGCCATTGTGGCTGCCAGCGCCGGCCTACGCACACTTGCAGGCAGCCTGATGAAAATCGCCAACGACGTGCGCTGGCTGGCCAGCGGCCCCCGTGCCGGTATCGGCGAAATTCTCATTCCGGAAAATGAACCCGGCTCCTCAATCATGCCGGGCAAGGTGAACCCCACCCAGTCAGAGGCAATGACCATGGTGGCGGTGCAGGTGTTTGGCAACGATACCGCCATTGCCTTTGCCGGATCGCAGGGCAACTTTCAGCTCAACGTGTTCAAGCCGGTGATGATTCACAATCTGCTTGAATCCGTGCACCTGCTGGCAGATGCCTGCCGGGCCTTCAATGACCACTGCGCGGTGGGTATCCGGCCAAACGAGGCGGTGATCGCGGCGCATCTGCGCGATTCGCTGATGACCGTTACCGCCTTGAACCCGCATATCGGCTATGAAAAGGCAGCGGAAATCGCCAAAAAAGCGCACCGAGAGAACACGGACTTAAAAACAGCTGCCCTGGCCCTGGGCTATGTGAGTAAAGAGGAGTTTGCAGAGTGGGTGCGGCCCGAGAACATGCTGGGACCGTTTTAGATGATCTGAATGACTGAAGATACCATTCCGGCCTGATCTGCGCTTTTGCCCAATGTGCAGGGCGTCGTCAGATCAAGCCGGAAAGAGCTTGCCAAAACCATAACGAGGATATTGGTGGGCCAGCCCCAGAAGCGGTTCAATGATTGGTGAGTCATCTCTTGGTTTTGGTTCATACCAGTACACCGACCGACTAAGGCCCAGCGCAGCGCATGCCTGCCGCTGGTTGGAACCATGCCTCACGTGCATGAAAGCCGCTAACACGCGCTTCTCGGCTAGTCTTAGAGCTTTTTTGCGATGACGTCCTTCAAAGCCTCATTTTCGAGGCTGAGATTGGCGAACCATGCGCTTGAGCTTGCTGTTCTCTTGTTCAAGCTCCTTGAGTCTGCGGATATCCGAGGCTTCCATGCCCCCGAACTTGGCTTTCCAGTGGTAGTAAGTGGCCTGGCTTATGCCGTGTTCACGGCAAATATCGGCAATTTTACGACCGCCTTCGGCTTCTTTCAAAATTCGAATAATCTGGCTTTCCGAAAAACAAGATTTCTTCATTGTGCCCTTCATAAGGCAATTTTACCAGAAATCTCTACTTTTCAATGGACCTGTTTTACGGGAAGGCTACAAACCCACCTTAACACTCTGTCCAAATTTCAGGGGCACTTTTGAAAAGCGTTATTGGACAATATGCTGTTCGCGCTTAAGGTAGCGGAGTAGAGATTGTACAGATGATTGCACACTGCAGTGCAGAAAATACAGGAGGCCTTATGCCCAACACTTCACTTATAAAAGACCGTGCTGCCGGTGCTGTCATGGGCGCATTTATTGGCGATGCCTTGGGCCTTGGTCCGCATTGGTATTATGACCTGGCCGAACTGCGCAAAGACTATGGCCCATGGATAGACGGATACACCGAGCCTAAACCAGGCCGTTATCATGCCGGCTTGCGCGCGGGTCAGATGTCCCAAGCAGGATTTATTCTAAAACTTATGCTTACCTCCCTTGTGGAGAACAAGGGGTACAACGAAGCGGATTTCTGTCGCCGCCTGGAGGAAGAGCTTTTTCCACTTTTGGATGGCACCCCTGCAAACGGGCCCGGTGGCTATACGAGCCAGTCCATCCGGGAAACATGGAAAAAAAGGGTTCAGTACAATCTGCCTTGGAGCCAAACCGGTGGACACGCAGACACCACCGAAGCAATTGAACGCACCCTTGCCATAGCTGTTCGCTACGCCTTTTCTCCAGTCAATCTGGCCACGGCTATAACCGCCAACACGGTTCTCACCCAAAATGATGATACTGTGGTGTCGCTGACGGTTGCGTTCGGGGCAGTGTTGGGGCTTATCGTGCAGGGGCATACTCTGGATGCAGAACTGTCTGGAAAGTTGATGAACCTGGTGCAAAGCGGTGAGCTGCCTTTTCATTCGATCACTAGTAAAAATCTGCAACCGCCACCGCAGGGAGGACCTGAAGCCCGCCGTGCAGGCCATTTTGCCTCGCCGGATGCCCTGTTGACCCCTTCATATATGGCCATGGCCGCGGCAGATCCGGAGATTCGCATCGAACCGGCCTGGAAGGTCTCCATTGTATATGGCATGCCCTGCGCATTGTACCACCAACTCCCTGCCGCTTACTACCTTGCAGCCCGTTTCCACGATGATTTTGAGTCTGCAATTCTGCATGCGGTCAATGGCGGTGGACAAAACCTGGCCCGAGCCATGCTGACCGGCGCGCTTACAGGCGGCCAGGTTGGTTTGAGCGGCATTCCCAAGCGATTTCTTACCGGTTTGGAACAGGCAAGCGAGCTTGCAGCTCTCGCAGAGCAGTTAGCTGTGCAGCTTGTAGATGATCAACAGCAGCATGAGCATTAAGCTTTCAATGCTCCAGCTGAGGTGAGAAGTAGGTCCCATTTTCAGGCAGTTTGGCGGCAAATTTAAGGTAGATTCATTTGCCGCCGACCTGCTTACCCTTCACGCCGCAGATGGCGCATCATCTGCCGAATTCCATACCAGGGCGCCAGGGCGTGTGCAGGTCTTGTTCGTCGACAAGTCGCATCAGGCGCAGGTTTTCCCTGCTTTCTCCAGCCGGGTGATAGTACCAGCTAGAGCGCGACAGAGCCAGCAGACGGCATTGTCTGGAAATACTAAGCTGTTCATGGTCTAGGTTGACCAGCTTTTTCCTTCTGGTGCTACTCAGCGACAACGCTCGAAGGCGTTGGCCAAAAAATCACGTCCATTGTGACGTCCATTGTGAATTGGCCAATTTTGGCATGAAGCTCCTTGATCTGCGCCTCTGAGGATTTGCTCTTTTGTTCGCTGGCGCCAGTAAAGGCAGCAGCCATATTCCCCACGGCCTGACGCTTCCAGTTGCTGACAATATTGGGGTGAAGCTCATAGCGGCTGGCCAGTTCGGCAATGGTTTGCTCACCACGAATCGCCTCCAGGGCAACTTTGGCTTTAAATTCGGCTGAAAAACGTCTGCGTCGTGTACTACTCATGGGTGTCTCTCCTGATTTGGGATGTACAACCCACCTTAACACTCTGTCCAAAATCCAGAGACTACCTCTGCGAGAGTTGACTAAACAACCCATAACCATCCTCAAATTTCGATACATTGTCCCCTTGATCAGGCCCCATTCCGCAATCATGGTTCGGTTAACGAATTCGCATTTATTCAACCCAACTAATACTTGACTTTTTGCACAGCCAGAGTATTATAAAAGGTTTGACTATAATGCTAGGGCCTATAGCTCAGTTGGTCAGAGCCACCGGCTCATAACCGGTCGGTCCCTGGTTCGAATCCAGGTGGGCCCACCAACGTATCTCGCAGGAAGATGCCGGCAGAGGCAGGTTTTCCACATATTCAATGCAAATCAGAATAGTTCCCGACCTACAGACCCTGTTGCTTTACCGCCAATCTTCCCAGCATGAAGATTCCATCAAGGTACACCTCACCAGGTGTACCTTTTTTCATTCCTTCCACTGAGACCGTGCCAACAGTACAAGACATACACACCGCACTGCAAAGCCTTGCGCCAGACACTCTGGCTGAACCGTGGGACAATGTCGGCATTCTGGCTGGATCGCCGGCACAGCCCGTGCACCGCATCCTTGTGGCGCTGGATCCCTGCATAGCTCTGGCTGAACAAGCTGTTAAACGGAACTGTGACCTGATCATTACCCACCACCCCATCATCTTCAGACCAATCAAGGCGTTGCACACCAATACGCCTGTAGGTGCCTTTCTCGCCGCCGTGATCCGGGCGGGCATCAGTGTCATTGCCTGCCATACCAACCTGGATTCCATGGCAAAGGGGGTCAGTAACGCCCTGGCCCAAGGGCTTGGTCTGGAGAATATCCGGCCACTTGTTCCCTCAGCCCACAGCTGCGCCGATCAATGCGGCCTGGGCAGTATCGGCACATATCCACACCCCTTGCCTGCTGCTGAACTCATCCAGCGCCTGCAGCGCTTCTGTGCACCAGAATGGCTCCTCGATGCCGGCAACAGACCAGAAAGCATCAGCCGAGTGGCGGTATGTGGTGGTTCTGGCTCGGACCTTGCCGAAACAGCACTGGCCCAAGGGGCTGAAGTGTATATCACCGCTGAAATCAAACACAATGTGGCCCGTTGGGCAGAAGAGGTGGGAATCTGGCTTGTGGATGCCGGCCACTTCCCCACGGAAAACCCGGCCATGCCACTTTTTGTCCAGCATCTGCACGACCTGTTACACAGCCGTACCTGGACTATACCCATCGAGTTGGCGGAACAGGAAGCCCCCTTGCGGCTACTCTGGTCGCCAACCGGTTCATAAACGCTCATTTTCACTTTGTATATTCGCTTTTTTGAACAAGGAGACCCTCATTGAAAGAAGAAATGGAAAGACTTATTGATCTGCAACAGATCGATAGCGAAATTGCCGGATTCGACAAAGCCATTGCCAAATGCGAAGATGAACTGGCCAAGCGTGAACAATCCATTGAGCAAAAACAGGAGAAGCTTGCCACCCTGCAGGCTAAAATTGAACGGCTTAGCGAAAAACAGAAGGAAAATCAAGAGGAGCACGAACAGGCCACAGCCCGGGTGAAAGACCGCCAGAACAAGATGTTGCTGGTGCAAACCAGCCGCGAACACCAGGCCCTGCTCAAGGAAATAGAAGAAAACAAGAAGTTGGCCAAGGATACCGAAGAACGCGCCCTGCAATTCATCGAACAGCTGGAACAGTTGGAGGTAGAGGCCAAAGGTCTAAACAACCAGTGCAAAGGAGAGCAGGATTTACTCAAAAAGGAACAGCAAAGCAGTGCCAAGGAGATCAAGCGCCTGGCAACAGCCAAAAAAAGCATTGAAGGTGAGCGTGCAGCCAAGGTTGCAGCGGTGCAGCCAAACTACATACAACGCTATACCAAGCTCATTGCCAGACGTTCCGGCTTGGCAGTGGTTGCCGTGCAGGATAGCATTTGCCTGGGCTGCCACATGACCCTGCCGCCGCAACAGGTAAACGAGGTGATGAAGGGGGATAAACTCAACATCTGCCCCACCTGTCAACGCATCCTCTATTTCAGAGAGGAAGAGGACGCGCAGGAGGAGTCGCTTGTCGAATAAGCGCCCAGCCAGTCCGCCACTGCCCAACCGGGAGAGTATTTGCCAGGTTCTGGCCACCCGGCTGGACGACAGCCTTCTCAAACAGCTCTTTCCAGGGTACGATGTGGTTGTGCTCCGGCAGATCTTGGCGCAGGATTCTAACCCTGTGCAGGACGGACAGCAAAAACAGCACATGGCCAATACGCCCCGCCCTGAACCAGCAGAAGAGCGTCCTGTGACCATGCCAGGCTGGTGTAGACTGTTCACCGATGGTGCTTCCCGTGGTAACCCTGGCCATGCAGGTGCAGGTGCGCTGCTTTACGGTGAAGATGGCCAAAAGATGCGCCGTTTATCTGCCTATCTGGGCGTCTGCACCAACAATGTGGCGGAATATCGGGCCCTGCTGCTGGGCCTGCGGGAAGCCAAGGCCTGTGGTTGTACGCATCTGGCCCTGTTTCTTGATGCAGAACTCGTAGTGCGTCAGCTCCAGGGACGCTACAAGGTGAAGCATGAACAGTTGCAGCCGCTCTACCGAGAAGCCTGTCAACTGCTGGCAGGTTTTAACAAGTGGACTGTGAATCATATACCCCGCGCAGACAATGCCCAGGCCGATGCCTTGGCCAACCAGGGCATTGACAGCCATCTTGCCGGTGACAAGAATGGGGGGACACAATCTGGATGAAGCGAAGCAGCCAACAGGCTGTTTCGCAGTATCTGCAAGTTAAGGGGTGGGCGCATGATCGCTCCGGCATTGCCGGAGAGGAAAGTCCGAACACCACAGGGCGCGGTGGTTCGTAACGCGAACCCTGGGCAACCAGGGGAAAGTGCCACAGAAAAGATACCGCCGATGGGGCCTTGAGCCCACAGGTAAGGGTGAAATGGCGAGGTAAGAGCTCACCGCCTGCCTGGTGACAGGCAGGGCAGGGTAAACCCCACCGGGTGCAAGACCAAATAGGGAGGCGCTTGAAGGCGGCCCGTCTGATGCCTCCGGGTAGGTTGCACGAGATGCCGGGTGACCGGTATTCCCAGTCAAATGATCATGCTCTACCATGGTGCCTGGGCATTTTGGTGGAGACAGAATTCGGCTTATAGCCCACCCCTTTTTTTATGATGATGGATGCCGCAAATCTGCCGCCCTGCGGCGCCATTCTTGCCGCTGGTGGCCGAGGAACCCGTATGGCCACAGTCCAGCCCAAGCAACTGCTGCTGCTGGCCGGTAAGCCGATATTGGTACGCAGCTGTCGGGCACTGGCGCAGCTGCCCGCCATCAAGGAAATTGTGGTGGTGGCACCCGCTGCCCACATGCAACAGTGCCGCCAGCTGTGCCACACCCTGCTGCCACCGGATCAGGTGGCGCGTCTCATTTTTACTCCAGGTGGAACAACCAGGCAGGATTCGGTGCAGGCCGGGCTGGAGTCGCTCTCCCCTACCCTTGCCCTGGTACTGGTGCATGATGCTGCCCGGCCCCTGGTGGAGGCAGATCTCCTGCTGCGTTGCCTGCATGCGGCAAGTTGCCACGGCGCGGCCATAGCTGCGCTCCCGGTTACCGATACACTCAAGGATGTGGCTGCAGAATCTGGCACTATCCGCGCCACTATTGACCGCACCAATCTGTGGCGAGCACAGACCCCCCAGGTTGTGCGCCGCGATCTGCTCCAGCAGGCCTTTCGTACAGCTGCGGCCCATGGCTTCCAGGGAACCGATGAGGCAGCCCTCCTGGAGCATGCAGGCATTGGCGTTCAGGTGGTGCCCGGTTCGGAGCGCAATCTGAAAATTACCCGGCCAGAAGACCTCTTTGTAGCCGAAGCCCTGTTGCACAACAGCACGACAGGAAGAACAAATTATCACACCAACGACAATGCCATGAAGATTGGCCACGGTTTTGATGCCCATCGCCTGGTGGCTGGCCGCAAGCTGATTTTGGGTGGGGTGGACATTGGCCATCCCCTAGGTCTGGATGGTCATTCCGATGCGGATGTGGTCAGCCACGCCCTTACCGATGCCATCCTGGGGGCCTTGGGCCAGGGTGATATCGGTCGCCATTTTCCAGATACTGACCCCAAGTACAAGGGAGCAGACAGCCTGCATCTGCTGGAAAAAACCTGGCAACTAGCTGCCCAACAGGACCTGCGCCTGGCCAATGCCGACATCACCATCATTTGCCAAACACCCAAACTCGCCCCCTACCTAGCCCGCATGCAGCACAACCTGGCGCGTTGCTGCCAGGCAGCGGATGGACAGATAAACATCAAAGCCACCACCACGGAAAACATGGGCTATACCGGCCGGGGCGAAGGAATTGCCGTCCATGCCGTCATTTTGCTTGAGGTTGTACATGAAGGTTGATGCAGAACGTTTGGCGCAGGAGTTCGTTACCCTGTGCGAAATTGAAAGTCCGTCCCGCCATGAGGGTCGCATTGCTCGTTATTTGCAACAAATACTCAAGGAGTTGGGTGCAGACGTGGTGCTTGAGGATGATTCCACAGCCCATACCGGCTCGGAATGCGGCAACCTGCTTGTTCGTTTTGCCGGCAGCCTGCCACTTGCACCCATTTTTTTCAACTGCCATATGGATACCGTGCCGCCCACCAAGGGGATCAAGGTCCAGCGCAGCGGCGATCTCTTCACCAGCAGTGGCGATACCATCTTGGGCAGTGACGACAAATCAGGTTTGGTGGCCTGCATCGAAGCCATGCGCGTACTCAGGGAAAACAACACGGCACACCGCCCAGTGGAGTTTCTCTTCACCACCTGTGAGGAGATTGGCCTGATGGGAGCCAAGGCCTTTGACGTAGAGCTCTTGAGGGCACAAGAAGGATATGCCCTTGACTCCACCGGTTTTGCCAAGGTGATTACCCATGCGCCTGCTGCCAACAAGCTGCATATACATGTGTCAGGGGTGGCGGCACACGCTGGCCTGCATCCTGAATGGGGAGTCAATGCCATTGTTTTAGCTGCCAAGGCCCTGGCAGAGATTCCCTGCGGTCGCATCGACGAGGAAAGCACGGTCAACTTTGGCATTATCCAAGGTGGTGTAGCCGCCAATATTGTGCCGGAAAAAGTAGTGATCAATGGCGAAGTACGCAGCCACGATCCAGTAAAACTCAAACAGCTGACCCAGACCATCACTGACCGCTTTGTCAACACCGCCCGACATTGGACAGACCCCACCGGCGCAGCCCGGGGCAAACCAAGAATAGAGGTCCGGGTAGAGGAAGATTTTCCAGCCATGGCCCTGGCAGCAGACAGCCAGGTAATTCGCCGCATTGCGCAGGCAGCCACAGCCATCGGCATTGAGCTGAGCTACGAAAAGGCCGGCGGCGGCAGCGACGCCAACATTTTCAACGGTCGTGGTCTGGCCACTGCCATTGTGGCCACTGGCATGACCAATGTGCATTCCACCAATGAGCGGGTGGAGCTTGCCGACATGGTGAGTCTGACCAAACTCATTCTTGCCCTACTCACCGAGGTGGACTGCTGAGTACAACCTGGCCCAACAGGGCCGGCTCGCTTATCCCTAACACCTTTACCATTCCCATCAACCTCTACCGATATCAGCCATGCGTCTTCCCAGCCCCTCTTCGCCAAACCCATCCGCCATCCTCTTGATGCACTGCCCAGACAACAAGGGCATCATCGCCACGGTGAGTGAGTTCATCGCCAAGAACAACGGCAACATCACCTTTCTCGACCAACATGTGGATGCCAGCAAAAGCGTTTTTTTCATGCGCATTGAGTGGGAACTCAACGGCTTTGCCATTCCAGAAGAAAAGATAGGAGAATACTTCGACGTTTTGATCGGGCGACGCTACAGTATGCAGTGGCAGTTGCACTTCTCACAAGAAATGCCGCGCATGGCAATTTTTGTCTCCAAACTGCCCCACTGTCTGTTTGACCTTCTCTCCCGCTGGAAATCCAGGGAAATAGAGGTGGAAATTCCGGTTATTATCAGTAACCACAAAGACATGGAGCCCGTGGCCCGGCAGTTCGGGGTCGCATTTGAGCACTTTGCCATCACCGGCGCCAACAAGCAGGAGCAGGAAAAGGCGCAACTGGAGCTGCTGGCCCGACATGAAGTGGATTTTATCGTGCTGGCCAGGTATATGCAGGTACTTACGGAGGAATTCGTCTCCCATTATCCCAACAGAATTATCAATATCCACCACTCTTTCCTGCCCGCCTTCCCCGGGGCAAAACCGTACCACAGCGCCTATGAACGCGGGGTGAAGGTGATTGGTGCCACGAGCCACTATGTGACCGCAGAGCTGGACGGTGGCCCCATCATTGCCCAGGACACCATCCGCGTCACCCATGAGGATTCCATTGAAGATCTGGTGCGCAAGGGCCGTGATTTGGAAAAAGTCATCCTGGCCCGGGCCGTCTGGCACCATATCCAGCGGCAGGTGCTCGTCTACCAGAACCGCACCCTGGTTTTTTCGTAAACAGTAGAAACAACTCCGGCATGTTTCTTCATCATGCCGGAGCGTGTGGACTATGCGGCGCTTTCCGCGGCGAGAAATTCTATTTCATACTCCGAAGGCTTCATATCCGAGCGCACGGTGATGTCGATGACGGCATTGTGTTGTCGCTCCAGGGCAACCAGCTCCTCCTTTTTTCGATTAAGGAGGTATTGGGCGACTTCCAAGGGAAAGCCGCAGGCCACCCTGGCCACTTTCTTGCGGATAATTCCGGTCTGAATGCGGCGCAAGTAGTAGAGCGCCTGTGTTTCCACCGAACGCACTACACCCCGGCCCTGACAATGGGTACACGTAATATAGCTGCCCTTGGCAGTGGGAGCGCCCATCTTTTGCCGGGATATCTGCATCAGGCCAAACCGGGAGATGCGACTGATATCCACCTTGGCCTTGTCCCGCTTCATACTCGCCTTGACCTGGCGTTCCACTTCCAGGATATGCTTCTTGCTGCGCATATCGATGAAATCCACCACAACCAGACCGCCCAGATCACGCAGGCGCAACTGACGCGCCAACTCTTCAGCAGCCTCCATGTTGGCCAAAAAAATACTTTCCTCAAAATCGCTGTTCTTCGAGGTGCGACCCGAGTTGACATCAATGGCCACGAGCGCCTCGGTGGGATTGATGACAATGGAACCACCAGAAGGCAAAGGCACCTGTGGTCGGTAGATGGATTCAATTTGCTCTTCAATATTGTGTTGATTGAAGATAGGCTTGACCCCCTTGTGCTGCCGCACCCGCGCCTTGCGCTGCTTGGGGGGTAATTGCTCAAGAAAATCCTGCACCTGCTGCAGGGTGGCATCGGTATCGACCACGATTTCCTGAATTTCGGGCACATAATAGTCTCTGAGGAAGCGCACCACCGTATCCAGCTCTTCATAGATCAAGGCAGGCGACGATTCGCTCTGGCCCCGGGCGCGAATTTGCTCCCAAAGCTGCAGCAACCTGTCCAGGTCTTCCTTCAGGGTAACTTGGGTAATTTCTGCGCTGGCCGTACGAACAATGTAGCCGATACCCTCGGGCAATTCCAATTCGCTCATCGTCTCACGCAGCTCGCCCCGACGCTCCTCGCCGAGAATCTTGCGGGAAATACCGGCACTGTCGCTGCCAGGCAGCAGAACCAGACAGCGACCAGGCAGGGAGAGATAGGTGGTGACATTGGCACCCTTGTTGCCGGTTACCTCTTTGACCACCTGCACCAAGACCTCCTGTCCCTTCTGCATCACCTCTTCAATCTTCAGCTTCTTCCACTGCTGCTGGGTAACAAGGTCGCGTACACGCTCGCTGATATTTTCCCGGTAGTATTCCGGGTGAATTTCATCAAAGGGAAGGAAGGCGTTTCTGTCTGTGCCGATATCGACAAAAGCTACCTGCAGGTTGGGCTCGATAGAGACTATCCGGCCCTTGTAAATGTTGTTCTTGGTGGCTTCGCGCTCAATGGTCGACACGTGAAAGGATTCCAGACGACCGTTTTCCAGCAGGGCCACCCGGCACTCCTCCGGTTCTTCGGCATTGACCAGGAGCTTGTAGACAATTTTTTTCTCGTCTTTTTCCTCTGGTGCCTCTGCAACGGTCTCCGCTGCAGCGCCCTCTTCAACGGGCCTTGGCTCATCCTGTTCTGCTGCCTGCTGAACCTCGGCTTCTGCCGCAGCC
The DNA here is from genome assembly GCA_013201405.1 of Desulfobulbaceae bacterium. Lineage (GTDB taxonomy): Bacteria > Desulfobacterota > Desulfobulbia > Desulfobulbales > Desulfobulbaceae > Desulfobulbus. The sequence continues at coordinate 2,602 of JABMJC010000036.1, read as the reverse complement.
ACAGTTGCCGTGGCTACGTCTTTATTTTCTGTAGCCGTCTCGGACTTCCTGCTCCGCCTCCGGGGCCGCCGCACGCGTTTTTTAGGGCTTGGTGCCACTGCAGCCCGTGGTTCCCCTTCTTTCGCTTGGGCCTGCCGAGTCGCTGCAGGTAAATCCTCAGCCGGATCTGTTTGCGGACTTCTTTCTTCAGGTTGCTCCTTCTTTGGCCGCGACTGCCTGGAGGCAGACTGTTGAGGTTGGGCAACCGCTCCAGCCTCGGCCACAGCAACATCTTCCGGAGCAGCAGGCTCATCCTCCGGTGCTTGCCTGGTAACGCTTTTCCACCAGGCACCAGTACGAACTTTTGTAGCCCCTTTCGTGCTTTTCCTGCGGGGGGATTGTTTATTTTCCGTCATTCGTCTCCTTGCGTACCATACAGAAAAACCTGGCAAAGACCGGAATTGACCGTGTTTTCACTGGAAAGCGGAATTGGCTGATTTTTTCTGCTGGTAGGCTTACTTTGCTTTGCGGTATACAATTTGCGCATATGCTACATGCTTTTGCGCTGCAATAACTTGATGAGAGCAGACAGGGACCATCTCTGGCCTCCCTGATGATACAACAAGTGAAAAATCATATAAAGATGGTAGCACATGCTCCTTATAGCACTTTATGCGGCCATGCAAGTAATTTTGCGTTTGTCACTGCTTTGACACAGCCCCACCGTGAGTTTTCGCTTGACACTTAAATTCGCCCCACGTACATTTCACATCAAGTATAAATTTTTGTTTTTTATACCCTTTACATACAAATTTTCTTCTGTTCCGTCGTGCTCCAGTCACTGATGACACTTGATTTCCTCCGAGGAACAAACGCCTTGAATACACGAACCATGACTTACAAATTTTTGTACCTCGTAGCACTGGCGGCGCTGACCGTACTTGCTTGGCATGCGTCACTTACTGCGGCGGAAATGGATGCAGAACAGTGGAACATCACAGCGGATAAAATTACCCGTTATGAAAATCCGCCCACGGTCATTGCCGAGGGAAATGTCATTTTAGAAAAAAAAGAAATCACCACCAGGGCAGCAAAGAGCAAGTCCTCCAGATGGGATGCGCTACTTGGTCCTGATGCCCAGAGCGACGAGGAAGCAGCGCAACAGCCCCAACGCGTGGAAACCACAATCACGACCATCAAGGCTGACTGGGTAGCCTACGACGTGGCCATGGGCCAGGCCAAGGCCAGGGGCAATGTGTATATCAATGTCAAGGGAGATGAACTCATTGCCGAAACAGGCACTGTCAACCTGAAGGACGCCACCGGTACCTTTGAGAACGCGACCATCATCCGTCAGGAACAGGAACTGCACCTGGAAGGACGGGTGGTCGAAAAAACGGGTGATCTCACCTATCACATCGAAGACGGCTGGATTATTACCTGTAAGTTAAAAGAAGGACAAGCACCACCCTGGAGCTTTGGTGCAGCCGACACCAAGATAACCGATGGCGGCTACGCCTTTCTGAAACATGCGGTCTTCCGGGTAAAGGGCATTCCCATTTTGTATTCTCCCTACATGATTCTGCCCGCCAAAAGAGAGCGGCAGACCGGTTTGCTCTTCTCCTCCTGGTCCACCTCCGATCGTGACGGTTTTGGTCTGGAAATTCCACTCTTCATTAACCTGTCTCCCACCTCTGACATGACCATTTATTCGCGCTACCTCTCCAAGCGCGGGATCATGATGGGCGGCGAGTTTCGTTACGTAACAGACGAAACGAGCAAGGGTATGCTCATGGGCCACTACCTTGATGATGACCTCAGCGATCCCTCGGAAGAGTCGTATTACCGAGAGGGCAACTTCTCCCACACCAATGAGAGAAGGTACTGGATTCGCGGCAAGGCCGATCAAAACATTGGTGATTGGGTAGCCCGCCTGGATCTTGATTTTGTTTCCGACAAAGACTACCTGCGCGAGTTCAATAGCGGTTCCACCTCCTTCAACGAAAACCATAACCGTTTTCGCAGCGCCTTTGGCCGCGGATTCGAGCAAAAACTGGATCAATACCGACAAAACACCCTGGAAGTGCTGCGGGCCTGGGATAATGGTAGCACCCTGCAGGGCGAACTCATGGCCATCAGAGACGTCAGCGGTCGACAGTATAACGCGGACGATCCTTCCCAGTTGTGGAAACTGCCCTCTTTCACCTATTCGGGTTTGATACCCATTGGTTCAAGCCCGGCGGATTTTTCCTGGGACAGCAACTACACCCACTACTGGCGTGAACATGGCGTGGGTGCACAGCGCTTCGATCTCTTTCCGGAAATTTCAACCAGTGTGCCCCTGAGCCCATATCTGGAAACCACCGTGCGCGGCGGTGTACGCGAAACATTCTACCTCATCAGCGATGGTGGCGCTACTGACTGGAAGGACGAAGACACGGCAAACCGCCTGCTCTACCGTCTTGGCGGCGAAATAGGTTCCACCCTGTATCGGGAATACGGTGCAGCCCCCTTTGAAGGACGGGGTTGGAGCCACACCCTGCGCCCCTATGTGGAATACGAGTACATCAAGATTCCCGATACAGATACATTGCCACACTTCGATACCATTGACGACATAGAA
>JABMJC010000162.1 GCA_013201405.1 Desulfobulbaceae bacterium | reverse complement strand
GTACCGGCATTTTGTACGAGGAAAAAAAGCCGCGCCGGTAGCCCTGCGCCCGCGCCAGCATGGCCAAGCTGTACACAGGGGCCAAGGGGCGGCCAAACATAAAGGCGAGCTGTTTCATGGGAAGTGCTGGTGCCTGGTGATTGTGTTTGCACAGTGTGCAGATTATGGTTTTTGATCAACGAGGACCAGTCTGTGCTCAGCGTTTTTTTCGTTGCAGGTTGTACTTCTTCATCTTGTACTGAAGCAGGCTTTTGGTTATGCCCAGCTTTTCCGCTGCCCGTGCCTGCACCTCATCGGCCTCTTCCAGGGCCTTGCGTACCAGTCGTTCTTCAATACCGTTCAAAATTTCTGGCAGAGTCAGGTGATCGGGAATAAACTGACTCAGTTCAAGGGACTCGCTCCACTGATGGCTGCTTTGCAGTGCTCCACTATCTGGTTGTACGTCTTCTGGGATGATAGTGTTATTTTCACACAGGATGGCGGCGCGTTCAATGGTATTCTCCAGTTCGCGCACATTACCTTCCCAGGGGAGACTGACCAGGAGGCGGAGTGCATCCAAAGAAATGTCAAGTTTTTTCCCCAGGGATTTGCCGCTTTTTTCGATGAAATGTGTCACCAGGGGAGGGATGTCGTCGGTTCGCTCCCTAAGTGGAGTAAGGTGGATGTGGATAACGTTCAAGCGATAGTACAAATCGTCGCGGAAGCTGCCGCGTTCAATTTCATCTTTCAAGTCTTTGTTGGTGGCGGCAAGGATGCGCACATCGGCCTGTAGGACCTGGTTGCCACCCACCCGTTCAAAAGTTTTTTCCTGCAGAACACGCAACAACTTGGCCTGTAGCCTGGGGGCCATTTCGCCGATTTCATCCAGAAACAGGGTGCCGGTGTCAGCCAGTTCAAAACGCCCCTTGCGCATGCTGACGGCATCGGTGAATGCACCTTTTTCATGACCAAACAGCTCGCTTTCCAGCAGGTGCTCGGAGAGGGCGGCACAGTTCACCGAAATAAACGGTGCCTCTTTACGGTTGCTGTGGGCATGGATGGCTCTGGCCACCAACTCCTTGCCAGTACCTGATTCACCGGTGATGAGCACCGAAGAGGCGGTTGGTGCCACTTTTTCAATCAGTTGGTACACCATCTGCATGGAGGGGCTTTTGCCGATCATGCCGGAAAAGCCGGAGCGGGGACTGGCCTCTTCCCGCAGACGGCGTATTTCCCGGACCAGGGCATAATGCTCCAGGGCCTTATGGATACTGGCCAGGAGCTGCTGGTTGGAAAAGGGTTTAGCCAAATAGGTGAAGGCACCCAGGTGCATGGCCTCTACTGCTCGTTCCACCTCGGCATAGGCGGTAATGAGAATGACCGGTAATTCCCGGTTGAACTCCTTAATTTTTTTGAGGAGCTCAATGCCGTCCATACCCGGCATTTTCATGTCGGTCAGGACCAGATCCAAGTCTGTATTATGGACAATGGGCAGGGCGGCGGTGCCGCTGTCTGCGGTGAAGATTTCATAGCCTTCGTCCCGCAGCAGCTCGGAAAGCACTATCTGGTAGTTCGGTTCGTCGTCGACAACAAGGATGCTGTGCATGGTCTCTTGGTACAGATAATTGTTAATACTGGTCTGCCTGGCGGCTGGCAATGGCGTTTAGTAAAGGTTGCAGCAAAGCGGCAGAGGGGCAGAAGCCGTTTGTGTGGCTAACCAAAGGGTGACTTGGCCTGGTTGCACCATGAAAATCACTGCCACCGGTAACCAGAAGCTGGTGGCGCTTGGCAAGTTCCATCAGTTGACGACGGAACTGCTTGCTATGGGAGGGGTAATACACTTCCAGGCCATCCAAGCCGTGGTGGATGAGTTCTTCTATCAGGGTGGTAACAATTCGTATGTCCGGATCAAGCGTCCCTGGGTGGGCCAATATGGCTACGCCACCCATGCGATGAATCATGGCAATGACCTCGCTTACAGGGTAGGTGAAGCGGGGTGCCCAGGCCGCCTTGCCTCGAGCAAGGTACTGTTCGAAGGCTGCGCTAAAGTTTGCCACCACTCCCCGTTCCACCAAGAGCTGGGCAAAGTGGGGGCGGCCAGTTTGCCCTTCGCTGGAGATGGCTTCAACGTCCTGCATGCTAATGTCTATATCCAAGTCCTGCAGTTTGGTCACGATGGACTCGTTACGCTTGGCGCGGCCTTTTTGTAAGGGATGCAGCCAGGTATCCAACTCCGGCCAAGCGGGATCAAAGCCATAGCCTAGAATATGCACAGTGTGGCGCCGCAGGGTGGTACTTATTTCCACACCGCTGATGACTGCAAGGCCCACTTCACGTCCATATTGCAACAACTCGGCCACACCTTCCACGGTATCATGGTCAGTGAGGGCAAGGCCCTGCAAGCGGTTTCGCAAGCCGAACTCGACCAGCTCTTGTGGCGTGTGGCTGCCATCGGAGTAAAGTGAGTGGGTATGCAGATCAATGCACATGGGCTTGTTGTTGCGGAATATTGAGAAGTTATTTATCCGTTAACCATACCACAGACCCTGGTGAAAATGCAAATCGATTACTTTTTTGGGCCAATAGCACTCAAGCTGTGGGCAGGAAGATCATTTGGCAGAGGCGTTGTGTTTGGCTAACTGACTAGTTGAATACCAACAATGGAAAGGATCAACAGGGTCAAAAAAAATAAACGCCAAAATGTTATGGGTTCGGCAAGAAAAAAAATACCAACCAGGACACTGCCCACGGCACCAATACCTGCCCAAACTGCGTAAGCAGTCCCAACCGGGATGGGATATTTGCCGCCCATGGCAAGATAAAGCAGGTACATGCTTAGAGAAACACAAACAAGAAAGCTCAGCAACCAGTACCACATGGTTGGGCCACTGCTGTGCTGGGCACGGGACAGGCTGATGGCAAAGCAAGTCTCAAAGAGACCCCCGATTATAAGCAAAATCCAATTGATGTTCATATAGGTACAGCTGCTCCCGCTTTGGACGGGTCGAGCTGTCAATTTCGTCACATCCGGCTCAG
>JABMJC010000035.1 GCA_013201405.1 Desulfobulbaceae bacterium | reverse complement strand
GGTGCAGCTTGAAGAAACCTATGTGAAGTCTGCGCTGCTGCACACCAGCCAGGGCGATGCCATTGGTTTTATCCGTATTCCCAGTTTTTATAGAGACTTTAGTGATGATGGCTCCGGAGGCCAGGGCCGCAATGCCACGGATGACACCCGTCGCTTTGTGCAACAGCTTAAAGAGGCCGGAATGCAGGGTCTCATCTTGGATTTGCGCAATAATGGCGGCGGTGCCTTGGCCGATGCAGTCAATATTTCCGGCCTGTTCCTGCCCGGTGGCCCGGTAGTGCAGGTCAGGGACGGAGAGGGTAAGCTCACCGTACTGGCCGATCAGGAGCCCCAAATGGTTTTTGATGGCCTGATGATCGTGCTGGTGAATCAGTTCAGTGCCTCTGCCTCGGAAATTGTTGCCGCAGCCATGCAGGACTACTCCCGCGCCCTGGTCATTGGGAGTCAGCACACCCACGGCAAGGGCACTGTGCAGGCCATGATGGACTTGAACCGTTTTCTCCCCCTGTTCCGTGCCCGAAGGGTGAGCGATCTGGGTGCGCTCAAAATGACCATCCAAAAATTTTACCGGATAAATGGCGGATCCACCCAGTTTCGGGGGGTGAGTCCGGATTTGGCGGTACCTTCCATGCTGGATCATCTGGAGAGCGGTGAACAGTACATGGATTATGCCCTGCCGTGGGATCAGGTGCTGCCGGTACCATATCGGCCTTGGTCTGGTCTTATGTTCGATCGAATGCTGGCGCAACAGGTGGGTGGTAACTGGGTGCTCCGCAGTCCGAGTTTTCAAAAGATTCGCGAGGAGAGCGAGAAGGCAAAGGTCCGCGCGCAAAAGACGCTGGTCAGCGTGGCGGCCGCCGACATGTGGCAGGAACGGCAAATTCTGGCGCAGGTACGCAAGGAAGCCAAGGCTATTGGTCTTTTGGAAACACCGGATGGGGAAAACGATAATGACTCTAGCCCGGAAAAAACCGAGAAGAAGTTTGAAGAAAACCTGGCGATTGATCCCTATGTGCAACTCGCCCTGGAACTGTTTGCAAATGCGGCAAAGCAAAGTACTTCCGTTCGTGTTGCCCATTGATTTTTTTTCTTGAAACAAAATATCAATCATGCTAGAGCTGTTGCGTATGAATCTTCATTCATTTTTTGTCTGGTGCGAACAGGCGCTTTTCGCCAAAGACGTGTCAGACTGAGAGTTGGCGTCGGAACGTATGGAACTTGCCGGGGTGCTTGCGGCAAAGCAAAAGCAGATACTTGAGCTCTGGACCGAAAGGACCCTTGATAGTTACACGACTCCGGGATTTTTCAAAAAATCCCGGGATCTCTTCGCCAACCCGGTGGGGGTTCAGATTCGTAACACTCTGGCCAGGCTGTTTACGCTCTTGCGTGAAGGGGCGGAACCCGAGGCTTTGATTCAGCCTCTTGATCGGGTGGTTCGTATTCGCGCTGTGCAGGAATTCACCGCTTCCCAGGCAGTGGTGCCCTTCCTCGAGTTGAAATGGGTCGTAAAAGGGGTGCTGGGCGAAGAGGCCTTGCAGGCCCCGCTTGTCGCCGAGTTGAACGAATTCGATTGTGCAGTGGAACGGATGGCGCTGATGGCTTTTGATTTGTACTGTCAGTGCCGTGAACAGTTGTACCGCAATCGCTTGAATGAGTTGAAAAGCGGACGCGCCCTGTTCACAGATGGAGGTTGCCCCTCCCGATTCCTGGATGCGGAAACAGCACGGGAAGCGGATGGAAAATAAGTAGGAGGCAAGCCTTGTCCGGGCTAAAGGTCCATGCGCCTGTCTGCTTTCTGGCAGGCTGATGTGCGGTTGTTAAAAAGAATGTGAAGGAGTGATCGATGAAGTACGCCTTCCCGCTGGCGGCAGTTCTTGCCCTGATCCTGATCGCATTGATAGGGGTGCAGATACCCGGCATGCAGTATCTCTTCGGTGTGGTCGTGCCCTATCTCGCCGTGGCCCTGTTTCTGGGTGGCTTTTGTTACCGGGTATACCACTGGGGCAAATCCCCGGTGCCCTTCAAAATCCCAACCACGTGCGGGCAGCAGTATTCGCTGCCCTGGATTAAGCAGGACAAGTTGGAAGCACCCAACAACACCTCCCAGGTGGTGGCAAGGATGGTGCTGGAAGTCCTGCTGTTCCGCTCCCTGTGGCGCAACACCAAGGCTACCGTATACGATGGGCCTAAGCTGACCTATGAATCCAGCAAGTGGCTCTGGCTGTTTGGTATCGTTTTCCACTACAGCTTCCTAGTGATTATCATCCGGCATCTGCGCCTGTTTCTGGAGCCGGTTCCTGCCTGTGTTGCCTGGCTGGAAACCATAGACTCCCTTTTGCAGATCGGCGCACCGCTCATGTACATCACCGATGTCACCATAGTGCTGGCCCTGCTCTTTCTTTTCCTGCGCCGGCTCAGCAATCCGCAGGTGCGCTATCTCTCCCTGGCAAACGACTATTTTCCCCTATTCCTGTTGCTGGCCATAGTGAGCACCGGTATCCTCATGCGCTTCTTTTTGCGCACCAATGTCGATATTGAGGCCATCAAGCAGCTGGCATTGGGTTTGGTCACCTTTCATCCGACCATCGTTGCCGATATCAGCTCGCTTTTCTATGTGCATCTGTTCCTCGTCTGCGTTCTGCTTGCCTATTTTCCCTTCAGCAAACTCATGCACATGGGTGGCGTATTTCTTAGCCCCACTAGGAACATGGCCAACGACTCACGCATGCGCAGGCATATCAATCCGTGGAACCCGCCCATCAAGCCGCATTCCTATGCCAGCTATGAGGACGAGTTCCGTGAAGACATGGTGGAGCAAGGCATTCCGGTGGAAAAGGAATTGGCCCCACAGCCTGGTGAAACCGCTTGACACATGGTGAACACACTAACGGTACAAGGATAGAGCAATGGCAGTCGTAAAGGTTGATAAACTGGCACAAAGTGTGGCCAAGGGGCCCTCCCTGATGACAGGGGCCTACCCGAACAAATCTTGGATGGAAGTTCCTGTGGTGTTCAAACCTGGGAATTACGCCTACCCAACCAAAGCGGACAAGCTGGAGTATCTGGATAGTCAGCAGGGCGTCAGCTTTCCCAATGCCCGCGACTGGAGTCCGGAGGATGATGACTGGAAGCTACCGGAAAACTGGAAGGACATCATTTTGCAGGGCCTGGCCGATCGCCTGGATCGCTTCCGTTCGCTGAAAATTTTTATGGACTGTTGCGTCCGCTGCGGTGCCTGCGCCGACAAATGCCATTTTTTCCTGGGTACCGGTGATCCCAAAAATATGCCAGTCTTGCGTGCTGAGCTGCTGCGCTCGGTGTATCGTAATGACTTCACCTTGGCCGGCAAAATTCTGGGTAAGTTGGCCGGCGGCAGGGAAATGACCGTGGGCGTGCTCAAAGAGTGGTTCATGTACGCCTACCAGTGTACAGAATGCCGCCGCTGTTCCGTGTTCTGCCCCTACGGCATCGACACTGCTGAAATAACCATGATGCTGCGAGAGTTGCTGCATCTGGTGGGCATTGGTATCAACTGGGCCATGGAGCCGGTGGCCAACTCCAACCGCACCGGCAACCATATGGGTCTCACCCCCCAGGCCTTCAAGGGCAACGTGGATTTTCTCTGCGACGATGTCGAGAGTCTCACCGGGGTACGCGTCAACCCGACTTTCAACCGTAAGGGTGCGGAAGTGTTGTTCATTACACCGTCCGCAGACGTTTTCGCCGAGCCCGGTATTTTTACCTGCATGGGCTACTTGCTGCTCTTTGAGGCCATTGGCCTGGATTATACCTGGTCTACCTACGCCTCTGAAGGCGGTAACTTCGGCCTCTTCACCTCCAACGAGATGATGAAGAAGCTCAACGCTAAAATGTATGCCGAGGCAAAACGTCTGGGTGTGAAGTGGATCCTGGGTGGTGAATGTGGCCACATGTGGCGGGTCATTCATCAGTACATGGATACCATGAATGGCCCCACGGATTTCCTTGAGGTGCCTAAATCACCCATCACCGGCACGGTATTTGATAACGCCAAATCCACCAAGATGGTGCATATTTCCGAGTTTACTGCTGATCTCATCAAAAACGGCAAGATCAAATTCGACAAAAGCCGCAATGCCCATGTGATTCCAACCTTCCACGATTCCTGCAATCCGGCCCGGGCCATGGGACTCTTGGATGAACCGCGCTACATTCTCGACCATGTGGTTGATACCTGGTATGAGATGCCGGAAAATACCATCCGCGAACGTACCTTCTGCTGCGGTTCGGGAACGGCTTTGAACACCGACGAAATCATGGAGTTGCGCATGCGCTCCGGTCTGCCCCGCGCCAATGCCGTGCAGTACGTGCACGAGAAGCACGGGGTAAACACCCTAGGCTGCGTTTGTGCCATCGACCGTGCCACCCTGACTACCCTCATGGACTACTGGGTGCCTGGAGTGGAGGTTGCGGGCTTGAGCGAACTGGTGGGCAACGCCCTGGTCATTGAGGGCGAGCAGCGACAGGAATTGACCGAAGGTCTCAGGACCTTGGTTTAGAATATCGGCAGAACTGGAGGAAGAGTGATGTACAACGGTGGTAAAATCATTACAGGACTGGTGATCTTCGTCCTGCTCGTTACGATACCGGTTTGGTACAATCGCGGCACCACAGCCCGCTCTGCACCCGAACTCGTTATGCCGACGAACGCCAAGTCCTGCGTTCTGCCAGCCGAGGAGATGCGGGCCAAACACATGCAGCTGCTCAATGTCTGGCGCGACGAAGTGGTTCGCACCGGCGACACCACAAGCATTGTTGTCGAAGGCAAGGCCTATCCGAAAAGCCTGCAGCTCAACTGCATGGAATGCCACACAAGCAAGGTCAATTTCTGTGACAAATGCCACGATTATTCCTCGGTGACGCCCTACTGCTGGGATTGCCATATTGCTCCTGTTGAGTGAGCGGCGAAGAAGGAGAAACACAGATGGACAAAAAACGAAGAAATTTCCTCAAGATAGCGGGCATATCCACCCTGGCCGGGCTGGGAGCAACCACTGGATTGGGCAGACTGGTCGGTGGTGCGCAGTCAGCTGTGGCCGCAACCGAGGAGGCAGCAACCGCAGAGCATGGCAACGCTATTGAGCAGAATGCAGGCGATACGCCCTGTGTGAACCGCTACGGTATGCTCATTGACGTACGAAAATTCCGTGAAGACCTGAGCTTGGGCGAACGGGTGGTGCGGGCCTGTCATCTGGAGCATAATGTGCCGAATATTCCGGTTAAAAAAGATGAAATCAAGTGGATTTGGATGACCCACTATGAAAACGCTTTTCCGGAGCAGCCCCACCTGTACCTTGACCAGACCAATGTGGAATTTCAGTTGCCGATCCTCTGTAACCACTGCGACAATCCGCCCTGCGTGCGGGTCTGCCCCACCAAGGCCACCTTCCGCGACGCAAACGGCGTTGTCATTATGGACTTCCACCGTTGCATCGGCTGTCGTTTTTGTATGGCAGCCTGCCCCTATGGCAGCCGCAGCTTTAACTGGAGTGATCCTCGACCTTTCCTGGATGACGCCACCATGAATAAGGATTTCCCGACCAGGACCCGGGGTGTGGTGGAAAAATGCAACTTTTGCACCGAGCGCACCCGTCTCGGCCTGCAACCGGCCTGTGTGGAGGCCTGTGGCGACACCAAGGCGATCGTCTTTGGCAATTTGAACGATCCGGACTCCGAGATTCGGCAAATGCTGAAGCAGCATCATACCGTCCAGCGGAATCCGTCCCTAGGAACGTTTCCTTCCGTCTTCTATATTGTATGAGGCTCCCATGTTCGAGAAAGCGTTAAAAGGAAATAACTACTACTGGATGTGGCTGGCCTTTCTGGGCTTGATTATCGTCATAGGCTTTGTCAGCTACCTGCGCCAGTATTTTTACGGTCTGGGGATAACCGGCATGAGCCGCGACGTATCCTGGGGCCTCTACATTGCCCAGTTCACCTTCCTGGTTGGCGTGGCCGCCGGAGGAGTGATGCTGGTGCTGCCCTACTATATCCATAATTTTAGGCAGTTTGGTCGTATCACCATTCTTGGTGAGTTTTTAGCCATTGCCGCGCTGCTCATGTGCGTGTTGTTCATCTTTGTGGATCTTGGCCAGCCATTGCGGGCGTTCAACGTGATGCTCCACCCAACCCCGAGTTCCATGCTTTTCTGGGATATGTGCGTGCTTCTCGGCTATATGTTTTTAAACATTCTCTGCGGCTGGGTGATTCTGACAGCAGAGCGTAAGCAGGTGGCTCCGCCCAAATGGATATATCTTTTTGTGTACATATCCATTCCTTTTGCCATATCCATTCATACCGTTACTGCCATGCTGTACTGTGGCTTGCCGGGTCGGCATTTCTGGCTTTCCGCTATTATCGCTCCCCGCTTTTTGGCTTCGGCCTTTGCTGCAGGACCGGCGCTCATCGTTGTCATGGCACTTATCTTGAAGCGGGTAGCCAATTTTGATGCAGGCAAAGAAGCAATTGACAAGATGGTGACCATCATCATCTATGCAGCCATTGCCAACATGTTCTTCTTGTCGCTGGAGTTCTTTGTTGGCTACTACTCCCAGATTCCGGGACATATGCACAGCCTGGAGTACCTGTTCTTCGGTTTGGAACACCATGGGCATGTTTACAATAATTTGGTGCCCTTCATGTGGGCTTTTATCTTGCTCTTTTTGGTAGGTATGGCCTTGTTGTGCTATCCTGCCACGCGCAAGGGCAATGATCTGTGGCTGGGAGTTGGTTGCGCCTCCATCTTCATCGCTTTCTGGCTGGATAAGGGTATTGGCTTTGTATTGGCTGGTTTCTTGCCGAATCCCACCAATGAAATCACCCAGTATTATCCCCATCTGAACGAGTTGTTGATTGCAGCCGGGGTATGGGCTATCGGTTTTTTTGTTCTCACCATCCTTTACAAGATTGCCATTGGTGTAGAACATGAAATAGAGGCATAAGTTAAAGGCTGTCAGCTGGATACTGAGAGGCTGTCACAAAAACCCCGATCCGTACGGATCGGGGTTTTTGTTTTTGGTCTACTGGAAAACTATAATCATCTTCAAGGCGGTACAGCAAAAGCTGCAGCATCATGCGCCCAAAAGTTCAGCCTGTCTGAAAAGAGTTGAATAGAATGTGTGGCTGATTTGCTCCAGAGAAAAACACTGCACCCGTATAGTGGTTGCTGAGAGTAGATCCCCACAACGCAGGAGACAGACAGGCTGCACGCAGCCGGGCCAGAGTATGCACATTTTCCGTTTATACCAGGCCGCTTAAACCCAGATACATGTGCCAGATTTTGAAGATGGCTTCCTGCAGGAAAAGGAAAATTCCTGCGGCAATCGCCAAAAACGGACCAAAGGGAATGCGGGTCTGGCCGCCTTTTTTTTGACGTACCATGGCCATGATACCAATGATACTGCCGCTGAGTGAACTGAAGAATACAACGAAAAGCAGACTCTGCACACCAAGAAAGGCACCGATCATGGCCAGCAATTTGATGTCACCACCGCCCATGCCTTCCCGTTTGGTGAGCAAGAAATAGCCATAGGCCACGGTAAAGAGGATACCACCACCGCAAAAAATACCGAGCCCAGACTGCTGCCAGCTGACCAGGGGATTTAGAAAAGAGCCGGCAAAACCGAGTACAATGCCGGGCAGGCTTATGGAATCGGGAATAATTTGATGATGGATGTCGATAAATATGATAACCAGAAGTGCGGCAACAAAGAGGAAGTAGTAAAAAAATACAAAGCTCCAGCCAAAGTGCTGCAGGAGCAGGACAGAAAGCATGGCCATGGCCAGTTCTACCAGTGGGTACTGCAGGGCAATTGCCTGCCGGCACTGCCGGCATTTGCCACGCAGGAGCACAAAACTCACAAGCGGGATGTTGTCGTACCACCGCAGAATAGAGCCGCATTGTGGGCAGTGGGAGGCGGGAAAAACCAGGGAACCACCTTTTGGTAGGCGGAGGATGGCCACGTTGAGGAAGGAACCAACAACCGCACCAAGCAGTGCAGCACAAGCAAGCAGGATGTATTCCATCTGGCCTTCTTACGTTCTATTGACAAGAGAAACGGCCCAACCAGAGATCATTGACCGCACTTGTTGTAGTCTTTTCCATGCCTGAATTCCAGACAAATTGCACCGTAGTCCAGGTTGAGCACCTTGGTGCTGACATCTTTCGTTTGACCCTTGAGGCGCCAGACATTGCCGAAGTGGTTCGTCCAGCCCAGTTTGTGATGGTGTCTTGCGGAACAGATCAGGATCCGCTGTTACGCAGACCTTTTTCCGTGCATGGCAAGCAAGCCGGTGGCCGTATCCAGCTGCTTTTCAAGATTGTAGGGCGGGGCACAGCACTCCTGGCCCAAACAAGGGTGGGGCAGGATTTGTCGCTTGTTGGGCCACTTGGTCGCGCTTTTCGTCCCCCACCCCCGACTGGAGAGGTGTGCTTGGTTGGTGGTGGCCTGGGTATTGCGCCACTTTTTTTTCTTGCCCAGAGGCTGTTGGAACAGGGTAGGATTCCCTTAGTTCTGTTGGGGGCGGGCAGTGCTGTGGAGTTGAGGCAGCTCAGACAGGATTTCCATGAACTTGGCTGCCCGGTGCACCTGAGTACTGTCGATGGCAGCCTTGGCCATCATGGTCTTGTCACCGAGTTGTTGCCAGCCCTGTCCGACAAGGTGGGCAAGTTGTACACCTGCGGGCCTGTACCGATGATGGCGGCTGTGGCGCGCTTCTGCGGCGACCGTATCGCCTGCGAAGTGTCGCTGGAGACACACATGGCCTGTGGATTGGGCGCATGCTTGGGCTGCGCCATTCCGGTTCCCGGTCGGTCAGATGCCTACTGGCATGTCTGCAAACACGGGCCAGTTTTTGATGCCGCAGAGGTGGTGTGGCCATGACGATATACAACAGGGCAGATAGCCCTGATCTCAGTGTGCATATTGGTGCTTTGCGCTTGGCCAATCCGGTAATGACCGCCTCTGGCACCTTTGGTTATGGTGCAGAGTTCGCGGGCCTGCTCGATCTTTCCAGCCTGGGTGCCATCATTGTCAAGGGTATCTCCCTGGCCCCGCGGGCTGGCAACCCACCGCCCCGTATCGTAGAAACCGCCTGCGGTATGCTCAATGCCATTGGCCTTGAAAATGTCGGACTGGAGCGTTTCCTCAAGGAAAAAATGCCGTACCTGCGGCAATGCGGTACTCCGGTGGTGGTCAACATCCTGGGCGACAGCGTGGATGAATATGCGTTATTGGCTACGCGCCTTGCTGGAGTGGAGGGCGTGGCTGCGCTGGAGGTGAATATTTCCTGCCCGAATGTGCGGATGGGTGGGGTTGCCTTTGGTGCTGAACCGCAGATGGCAGCGGCAGTGGTGCGGGCGGTGAAGGAACAGGCGGGGCAGCCGGTTATTGTTAAACTCTCTCCCAATGTGACAGACATTGCGCTCATGGCCCGTGCGGTTGAGGATGCGGGTGCAGATGCCCTTTCCCTGATCAATACCCTCATTGGTATGGCCATTGATATCCATACCCGACGGCCCAAGCTGGCCAATCGAACCGGAGGACTCTCTGGCCCGGCAATTAAACCCATTGCCCTGCGCATGGTGTGGCAGGTGGCCCAGGCGGTGTCTATTCCGGTTATTGGTATTGGCGGTATCGCCACGGCAGAAGATGCCTTGGAGTTTATCTTGGCCGGAGCCAGCGCGGTGCAGGTGGGCACAGCGAATTTTTACAATCCGCGCGCTACCCAGGAGGTACTCGACGGTATCAGCGCCTATCTCCGGCAGCATCATGAACCTTCGCTCCAGGCCATAATCGGTGGGCTACATGGCTGAACAAGGCGGTGTGGCCAGTGGCCGGGCCAAAATATGTCTTTCCCTGGCTGGTGAAGATGCGGCTGCGCTCATCCGCATGGCCGAGCCTTTTGTACATTTGGCAGACTTGGTTGAAATCCGTTTGGATAGTATGCGGCAGCCAGACATTGTCCCTTTTGCGGCCCGTTTTGCTCTGCCGATTTTGGTTACCAACCGGCCGCAGTGGGAGGGAGGGGCTTTCAGTGGGACAGAAGAAGAGCGTCTCCATCAACTCAACAAGGCTATGCGTGCCGGTGCTGCCTATGTGGATATTGAACTGCGTACAGAAGACGCGCTGCGGAATGCCTTGCTCGCCGAGGCGCATACGCAGGGAGTGTGGCCCTTGGTCTCTTGGCACGATTTCAATACCACCCCGGATGCAGCGGACCTGCAGGCCATTTTCCATGCCATGCGCAAAAGTGGGGCCCGGAGTGGAAAGATTGTTACTACTGCTGCCTCAAGCCAAGATGCCCTGCGCCTGTTGAACGTGCTTGAAGCAGCGCAGGCCGCTACCTTTCCCCTCAGCGTCTTTGCCATGGGTACCCCTGGCCGCATCACCCGCCTGGCCACCCTCTACCTGGGCGGGCATATCAGCTATGCTGCAGCAGGCACTGTAGAGGCAACCGCACCGGGTCAACTGAGCATCAGTCAGTTGCATGCACTCTGCGCCCTTTTTGAGGAGACAGCATGATCAACGGCAGCAGCAAACTATTCGGGGTTTTGGGCCATCCAGTGGCACACTCACTCAGCCCGGTCATGCACAATACCGCTTTTCAGGCCCGGGGCATCAACGCCGTCTATCTGCCCTTGGATGCGACAGACCTGGCAACTGCTTTTGCCGGCTTAAAAGCCCTCTCCTTTGCTGGTGTATCGGTTACTGTGCCGCACAAGGTGGCCATTATCCCGTTTTTGGATGCTATTGAGCCTGTGGCGCAAAAGATTGGTGCGGTCAACACCCTGCTCTTTCATCACGATGTCAATGATCCTAATGGTAAGCTTTTGTGTACCGGAGAAAATACCGATTGGCTCGGCGCCAATCAGGCCTTGGCCGAGGTGATCGACCTGGCCGGTTCTTCGGTGCTTGTGCTGGGTGCAGGCGGCGCGGCCCGGGCCATTGGTTTTGGCTTGCAGGAGGCTGGAGCACAAATTTTTTTGCATAACCGCAGCGAAGAGCGGGGCAGGCTGTTGGCGGCAGAGTTGGGCTGTTCTTTTGTGCATACAACTGAGTTGAAGCATGTGCAGGCGGATGTGCTCGTCAATGCCACCTCTGCCGGGATGGAGCCCGAGGTCAACATCATTCCCCTGGAGGCGGAGTTGCTTGCACACTTTCAAGTGGTGATGGATATTGTCTATGCTCCGCTGCAAACCAAGCTTCTATCCGAGGCTGCAGCCCGGGGCTGTAAGACGGTTCCTGGTACCCAGATGCTGCTCTACCAGGCCACGGCCCAGTGGCGTTTGTGGTTGGGTGAAGAACCGCCCACCGAGGTCATGCGCGCCGCGCTGAACGAAGCACTGGCAGGAAAGAGAAGAAAAATTAAGTAAAAAGTAGGCATAAAAGTGAGCACTTGATGGAGGCAGAGCAGAGCAGCCACAATGAGAACCATTACACCGGTCAACACTGTTGATGCCAGCTTGAGTGTTCCAGGATCCAAGAGCCTGACCCAGAGGGCGCTCTTGGCCGCAGCCCTTGCGGATGGTATTTCCCGGCTGCACAATCCCCTGGACAGCGAGGATACCCGCCTCCTCAAGGCTGCCTTACAGGAATTTGGCGTGGAGATGGATTGCCAGGATGCCCGCTGCTGGCAGGTGCACGGTTGCGGTGGCAGACTGCGTCAACCGGCTCTTCCCCTTTTTCTTGGTAACAACGGCACTGCCACCAGGCTGCTTACCGCCGTGGCTGCCCTTGCCCACGGGGAGGTGCGGATTACGGGAGATGCCCGTATGGCAGAGCGGCCGATCGCGCCACTGATCAGCGCCCTGCAGGGCTGGGGTGTTACCATTGCAAGTGATCTGGATAATGGCTGCCCACCCTTGACCATTCAGGCGCAGGGCATCCGGGGTGGAGCAACCAGGCTGGTTACTGGTAAATCGAGCCAGTATCTGTCTGCTCTGCTCCTGGTGGCCCCCTATGCTGCGGACGATGCGGAAATCACGCTGGTCGGCCAGCTCTATTCAAAACCCTATGTGGATATGACCCTTGCGGTTATGCGGGATTTTGGCATAGCAGTGCAGGCTGATGCGGAGCGCAGTCATTTTGCTGTTTCTGCGGGCCAGGGTGGGTACAGGGGCCGCGACTATGCCATAGAAGGCGATGCTTCCAGCGCATCTTATTTTTTTGCAGCTGCAGCCATCTGCAATGGGCGGGTCAGGGTGGAGAATCTGCCTGCGGCTTCCCTGCAGGGCGATGCCCAATTTGTGCACCTGCTGGAGCGCATGGGCTGTCGTATCGAGTGGGAAGGTGGTGGGGTGAGTGTACAGGGTACAGCCGAGCTACAGGGTATTGAGGCGGATATGGGTGATATGCCCGATGTTGCGCCCACCCTCGCCCTGGTGGCTGCCTTTGCCCATGGTACCACCAGCATCCGCAATATTGCCCATCTACGTGTCAAGGAAAGCGACCGGGTGAGCGTGGTGGTGCATGAACTCCGCCGCTTGGGCGTGAAGGTTGATGAGGAAGAAGATGCCATGCATATCCACGGCAAAGGAATGGCAAGCCTGCATGGGGCGCGTATCCACACCTATAATGACCACCGCATTGCCATGAGTTTTGCCTTGGCCGGCTTGCGTCTTACCGGGGTGGAGATCGAAGGGGAGGAATGCGTTGCCAAGTCTTTCCCAGATTTTTGGCAGCGTTTTCAACTCCTGGAGGGCCGCTAGCGACAGGCGCCTCAAAAACTCTGCTTGGCTTGGGCAGCGCTGCTCAGCCTGTATCTGCCAATTCGTCAACCAAAGCGGCCGGTGATGTAGTCTTCAGTGAGTTGGTGCGCCGGGTTGGTAAAGATGCGGCTGGTGTGCCCCACTTCCACCAGGTCACCCAAATGAAAATAGGCGGTTCGCTGGGAAACCCGGGCAGCCTGCTGCATGTTGTGGGTAACAATGACGATGGTGTAGTGTTGCCTGAGTTCACTGATCAAATCTTCCACCGTGGCAGTGGCAATGGGGTCGAGCGCTGAGCAGGGTTCATCCATGAGTATGATCTCGGGCCGCACCGCAATGGCCCGGGCAATGCAGAGTCGCTGCTGCTGACCACCGGAGAGACCTGTGCCAGGTTGATCCAACCGGTCGTTTACCTCGTTCCACAAGCCAGCCCTTCTGAGGGAATCTTCAACGATATCTGCAAGCTCGCTGCGGCTGTGGGCCAGGCCATGAATTTTTGGGCCATAGGCCACATTGTCATAGATGGATTTTGGGAAGGGGTTGGGTTTTTGGAAAACCATGCCCACCTGGGCCCGCAACGGCACCACATCGATATTTTTTTCATAGATATCAAGGTCGTCCAAGCGGATTTCTCCTGTCACCCGGCAGCCGACAATCGTATCGTTCATGCGGTTCAAACAGCGCAGAAAGGTGCTTTTGCCGCAACCCGATGGTCCGATCATGGCCAACACTTCATTTTTACCGATATCAATGCTCACATTTTTAATGGCATGCTTTTCGCCGTAAAATACATTGACCGCTCGGCAGGTCATGCGCGGGTCGTCCACAAATTGCAGGCCTACGGTTTCTCTGTTTTCCCTGTCGATCTTGCGACTTTTTTTTTGCACCCGACTGCCAATGTTTTCACGAGGGACGGCAAAGCCTTTCTGTAGGCTGGCTGTTGTTTCCAATGTGCTCATAGTGTACGCGCTCATTGCGCCAGGAATAGGAATAAAAAGAAAGGCATCACAGGTATTTGATGCATCTGTTGTAGCAAATTACAATGGGGTGGTTCAACGAATACTTTGATCACTTTTTACATGGTTTGTGGAACCTGTTGCCAGAAACAGACAGTTTGTCAGAATGCAGGATACGGAACCAGGTAAATACCTGGTTCCGTATCCTGGTGTAGCGAGGGCAGGAGGTGCTTATTCAAGCACCAGTACCTTCAGATCTTTAGCAGTCTGGGCGTTCTGTTCCTGTTCAGCTTTAGGAGCAGGGATCAGGCCTTTTTCAGCAAGATAGCCTTCTTCACCCCAGGCAGCTTCGCTGGTGAACTCGGCAAGAAATTCATTCATGCCGGGAATTACTCCTGCATGCGCCTTTTTCACATAGATGAAGAGCGGACGGGATACTTTGTAGTCACCGCTGGCGATGCTGTCAAAGACAGGCGCGCTCCCTTCAATGACCGAGCCTTGCAGCTTGTCGACGTTTTGATCCAGGAAGCTGAAGCCAAAAATGCCCACAGCTTTGGGATTGGCTTCCAGTTTCTGCACGATCAGGTTGTCATTTTCGCCAGCATCAATGTAGGCCCCATCTTCACGAATGGTTTGGCAGATAGCTTTGTACTTGTCTTTGTTGCTCTTTTCCAGTGCCTTGATGCTGTCAATTTCGGAACAGCCAGGCTCCATTACCATTTCAATGAAAGCATCACGGGTACCGGAGGTCGGTGGCGGACCAAGCACTTCTATATTGATATCCGGAAGTTCCGCGTTGACTTCTTTCCAGGTTTTGTAGGGATTGACAACAAACTTGGTTGGCTCATCCGGGCTGGGTACTTCCTTGGCCAGGGCAAGGTACAGATCCTTGCGGTTCAGTTTCAGCTGATCGGCTTTCTTGCTGTTGGCAAGAACAATGCCATCATAGCCTACCTTGATTTCAACGATTTCCTTTACCCCGTTTTTCTCGCAGTTCTCCACTTCGCTCTTTTTGATGCGGCGGGAAGAATTACTGATATCTGGCGTATCAACGCCACTGCCGGCACAAAACAGTTTGAAACCACCACCACTACCGGTGGATTCGATTTTTGGCGTTTTGAAGGCAGTGGTTTTGCCAAATTGTTCGGCTACTGCCGTAGAGAAAGGGTACACGGTTGATGAGCCTACGATGGAGATGTAGTCTCGGCCACCACTGGCTGCCTGTGCCTGTGCTGCACTAAGCATGAGCAAGCTTGCAGCGGCAAGGCTGACGGTTTGTTTCAACATGATGATCTCCTTAAAAAATAATTTATGTTTGACAAAAAAGCTGGGTGAAACTTACAGAGGCAATGTTACGATTTGGTCAACCATCTATTATAAATAGATTACCAGCGGCGTTCGAAGCGGTTACGCAGATACACGGCGGTGGCGTTCATGATCAGCAGCGCCGCCAGGAGAACCATGATGGCGGCAGAAGTGCGCTCGATAAAAGCTCGTTCCGGTGAGTCGGCCCAGAGATAAATCTGTACAGGCAGCACGGTGGCCGGATCCTGCAGACTCTGGGGCACATCAACGATAAAGGCGACCATGCCAATCATCAGCAGCGGTGCGGTTTCTCCCAGGGCCTGGGCCATGCCGATGATCGTGCCGGTAAGCATGCCGGGCAGAGCCAGGGGCAGGACATGATGGAGAATCATCTGCATCTTGGATGCGCCGATACCCAGGGCTGCTTCCCGAATGGAGGGCGGCACCGCCTTTAGCGAGGCCCGGCTGGCAATGATGATGGTGGGCAGAGTCATCAGGGTGAGCACCAGGCCGCCGACAATGGAGGAGGAACGGGGCAGGCCGAAAAAGTTGAGGAAGACAGCCAGGCCCAGCAGGCCAAAGATGATGGACGGTATGGCTGCCAGGTTGTTGATGTTGACCTCAATGAGATCGGTAAAGATGTTTTTTGGTGCGAATTCTTCAAGATAGACCGCTGCAGCCACGCCTATGGGAAAGGAAAGCATCAAGGTAACCATGAGGGTGTAAAACGAGCCCGTAATAGCCCCGCGTACTCCGGCCAGTTCTGGTTCCCGTGAATCTCCGTTGCGGAAAAATGCACCATTGAACTGTTTTTCCAGGCGGCCGTCTTCAACCAGAGTATCGATCCAGACAAGCTGCTGGTCACTCAGACGGCGTATAGTTTCGGGCACATCCCTGGGGGTGTGTCCCTTGATCAGCATGTCCACCTCATCGTCGGCAGGAAGCCAGAGTGATCGTGTGGTGCCGATTATTTCAGGGCTGCTGGTGACCATGTCCTGCAGGGTAAAGGCTGCGCCGCTGCTTATGAGCCGGTTGAGCTGGAGCCGGTTGCTGCGGCCTTCAACGTCGGGAAACATCCGCTGCATCGAGTCTCTCACCAGGGCCCCATAGTTGGCATTGGCCAGATTTTTTACATCCAGGCGGACCGGGTCGAAATACACATCCAGGCGGATGTGGGTCTGCTGGAAGGCTGTCCACCCTTTTAAGAAGATGGTGCCAAGGAGCACCATGAGAAACAGCATGGTCAGGACAATGGCGCACAGGCCAAGCAGCCGGAATCTGCGCTCCTTAGCGTAACGTTTCGGCAGGCTGCGCAACACCTGTGCTGTTGTGGAAGTGGAAAATTCAGGGTTCATGGCTCATTGTTTACAGGGGCAGGCAGGGATTATTCGTACTCCTCACGGTACTTGCGCACCACGTAGAGGGCGATCACATTCAGTGCCAGGGTAACCACAAAGAGCAGCAAACCCAGGGCAAAGGCAGCCAGGGTTTTGGGGGTGTCGAATTCCTGGTCACCAACCAGCAGGGTGACTATCTGCACGGTCACCGTAGTGACTGCCTGCAGGGGGTTGAGTGTGAGGTTGGCAGCCAGTCCCGCAGCCATGACCACAATCATAGTTTCACCAATAGCGCGGGAAACCGCCAACAGAATCGAACCAACAATACCGGGCAGGGCTGCTGGAATAACCACGTTTTTGATGGTTTCGCTTTGGGTGGCACCCAGGGCATAGGAGCCGTCACGCAGGCTTTGGGGAACCGCGTTGATGATGTCGTCGGAAAGGGAAGAAACAAAGGGGATGATCATAACTCCCATAACCAGCCCGGCTGCCAGCGCACTTTCCGAGGCCACCGACAGACCGATGCCCGCACCGAGACCGCGGATGGTCGGAGCAACCACCAGGGCGGCGAAAAATCCGTAGACCACGGTGGGCACACCAGCCAGAATTTCCAACATTGGCTTGACTACTTTACGGAAATTTGGCCCGGAATATTCAGACAGATGGATGGCAGAGAGCAGGCCAAAGGGCACGGCAATGGACATGGCAATGGCCGAGATCAGGAAGGTACCGGCAAGCACCGGAATCGCACCAAAGCTGCCTGTGCCCATCTGGTCGGGACGCATGGCCATCTGTGGGCTCCATTTGAGACCAAAGAGAAAATCAAAAAATGGAACCTGTTGAAAAAAACGGATGGATTCAAAAATAACGGAAAGGACAATGCCCAAGGTGGTGAAGACCGCGATGGTGGAACACAGAGTCAGGCTGATCTCCACCGCCTTTTCCACCTTGTTGCGGGCCCGCAGTCCGGGGTTTATTCGAGAATATGCCCAGATAGAGCCAAGTATCGCGCTACTGAGAACGACCACGGCAAGGGCGACATTGGCGATCTGGCGCATGCCGGTGTAGCGATCTGCCGCAAGTTGCAGGGCAGGATCGATTTCCCGGTGGAACACACTGCCGCTGAGCAGGTTGCGCAG
The DNA here is from genome assembly GCA_013201405.1 of Desulfobulbaceae bacterium. GTDB lineage: Bacteria > Desulfobacterota > Desulfobulbia > Desulfobulbales > Desulfobulbaceae > Desulfobulbus. The sequence continues at coordinate 5,396 of JABMJC010000035.1, read as the reverse complement.
ATCATTGATTGCCAGGTTCATTTCACTGGGGCTCAGCTCACCTCTGGCCTCGGTGACACTTTGCATGGCATAGCTGATGAGCAGGTTGCCTGAAAAAAAATGCCAGCAGCAGAAAATAATAAAGGCCGGAATGGCACACCAGAGTGCCACAAGTATACCATGGTAGCCTGGGCGGGAATGGAGACGGACGCTGCCGGCCTTTTTACTCAGGGCAAAGGCCCGGCTTCGACCGAGCCAGTAGGCCATGGATGAGAGCACAAGGAGAACGGCTATGAGTAAAGATGGAGACATGGCGCCGATTCTTTTATAGATAAAGAGGGAAGGAGGGGGTGTTCCCCGGAAAACATGGCAAATTCTTGTGCACACTCTTATAGCTTGCCAGTTACAGCCTTATTTTGAAATTGTTAGGGTTTTGTTAGCTTTCTTGCGCTGCCGATGGAGATGTGGTTAAAAAAACGTAAACGGTGCAGCCGGGCATGGCGTACAGGCTATGTTGTTTGTAAAGGCTCAACAAGCTGGATCATGGCAAGAGGGTTTGCATAAACAATCGTTTGTGCAGGTGCTTGCACGAGAGGAGAAAATCATGGCGAAATGCATAGGAGTGCTGACCGCAGGTGGGGATAGCCCCGGTCTCAATGCCGCTATCAGGGCTATCGGCAACAGTGGCCTCAAGGCCTATGGGATGCGGGTAATCGGCTTTCGTGACGGCTTCCGTGGCCTGATGGAAAACCGGTGTATTCCCCTGGAAGGAGACATTCTCTCCGGCATCCTCACCTTGGGTGGCACTATTTTAGGCACCAGTCGCGACAAGCCGCACAAGATGCCGGTGGGCGACAAGGTACAGGATATGACTGAGGTGATGATCGACAATTACCGTCGCCATAACCTGGAGGCCTTGGTGTGCATAGGGGGGGGCGGCACCCAGAAAAACGCCTACCGTCTTTCCCAGCTGGGCATGAACATCATCACTCTGCCGAAAACCATTGATAACGACGTGGCCGTGACCGATATCACCTTTGGTTTTGATACTGCCCTGTCCATAGCCACCGATGCCATAGACCGGCTCCATTCCACGGCCCACAGTCATCACCGCATCATTGTGGTGGAAATCATGGGGCACAACACTGGTTGGCTGGGATTGGGCGCAGGTTTGGCCAGCGGAGCGGATGTTATTCTCATCCCGGAAATTCCGTATGATGTCAAGCAGGTGGCCGAGGCCATCCGAAGGCGGCGGCACCGGGGCAAAAATTTCAGTATTGTGGCTATCTCCGAGGGAGCACTTTCCCAAGAGGATGCAGAGACGCTTGTCAAGCTGCAGGAGGAGAAAAGGGCTGCCAAGGAAGAAAAAGATGCCAAGCAGAGGAAAAAAGTCGATACGGCTTTGGAGGAATTCCGGCTCAGGCAGGCGACCAATACTCTGCGTCTTTCGCGTGAGTTGGAAAAATTGACCGGTCTGGAAAGTCGGGTAACAATCCTTGGCCATTTGCAGCGCGGTGGCACACCCAGTGCCGCCGACCGCATTCTTGCCACTCGCCTGGGCGTAGCCTGCGCCGAGGCAATCCATGATCAGCGCTTTGGCTGCATGGTGGCGGTCAAGGGAGAAGGCACCATCTTGGTGCCACTGAGCGAGGTAGTGGGCAAGCTCAAGCTGGTGCCCCTGGATCACCCCTGGGTGCGGGCCGCCTTGGAAACCGGAGCTTGCCTGGGTAACGCCAGGTATTAGACGAATGAGACGATCCGGAGATCGTGCCTCAGCTCATCCGCGCATCTGCAAGGAAAGCAGGGAAAATACACCTGTTGACAGCCGTATGAGCAGTTGTACTCAGTCTGCTGTGCCTTCTTCATCGTCCAGGTTGCGAATGATTTCTCCGTCAACCAGGTAAATAATCTCTTCGGCGATATTTTTTACACGATCCCCTACCCGCTCCAGGTGACGGGAAATGAGGTAGAGATTGATGAGCGAGGCTGCGTTGCCCGGTTGGAGTTGAATTTCGCCCACCACGCTCTGGTAGGCTGCGTCGCGCAGGGCATTGACCTCTTCATCCATGAAGAAAATCCGCTGGGCAAGCTCGGCGTCCTCAGTCACCAGGGCATTGAGGCTGGTCTGTAGCATATCCAGGGCCTTGGCTGCCATGGGTGTGTAGTCAACAATGGGGGTGAACTCTTTATTCTTCTTTTTGTTGATAGTCACTACCCGTTTGGCGATATTCACTGCAAGGTCGGCAATGCGTTCCAATTCGTTGTTGATCTTGATGATCACCACCAGAAGGCGTAAGTCACGTGCCACTGGTTGGTGCAGGGCTATCAGCTTCAGGCACTCCTCTTCAATGCGCACCTCCATGTCATCGATCTGCCAGTCAGAGGCCATAATATTCTGCGCCTCGTCCTCGAAATCGCTTTGATGGATAATCATGCAGGCCCTGCGCAGACGGTCTTCCACCATGGTGCTCAGTTCGAGAATCATTCTCTTTATTTTGTCAATTTCCCGGTGAAAAAACATGTGCCTTGCCACCGTCTACCTCCTTCAATTGCTGTCCTAACTGTCAAAGCGATGTCGTGCAAACAATGCCACCTTCTTGTTTTTTTTTGGTTAACTCCAGGTTAAGGGATTGTTTGCTTATCCTGTTTTCAGGGCCAGGGCATTGAGCTTGTTTTAAAGATACATTATGTTGATCGTGAAACAAAGTTCAAGGATAAGGAGGCCGGCACGTGAAAAAACCTCGTATTCTCGTGGTTGAGGATGATACTGATATTCAACAACTGGTGAGTTATAATCTGGTCAAATCGGGTTTTAATGTGAGTTGTGCCGATAGTGGTGAGGAGGCGCTTGCCCTGCTCGATCAGGAGCAGGTGGATGCCATGGTGCTGGATTTGATGCTGCCCGGCAAGGACGGCAATGAAATCTGTCGCACCGTACGTGGCCAGGAGGCCACCAAGTTGCTGCCCATTATCATGCTGACCGCCAAAGGTGAAGAGGATGACATTGTCAGTGGGCTGGACAGCGGCGCAGATGATTATGTGACCAAGCCCTTCAGTCCGCGGGTGCTTATTGCGCGTATTGAGGCGGCCCTGCGCCGCAAGGGTGCGCCTGCGCCGGATGATGACGGTCAGGCCAGTGTTTTTTCGCGCCATTCCCTGGAAATCCATTCGGGTAAGCACGAGGTGCGGGTGAGCGGCGAAGAGGTACGGTTGACCGCATCGGAGTTCACTATCTTAGAGCTCCTGGCATCACGGCCGGGTTGGGTTTTTTCGCGGCAGCAGATTATTGATCAGATTCGTGGTTACGATTACAGTATTACCCCTAGGGCTGTGGATGTGCAGATTTTTGGCCTGCGCAAAAAGCTGGGGAGTTCTGGCAGCTGTATTGAAACCGTGCGCGGTATCGGCTACCGCCTGCGGGACTGACCTGTTGGACGGAGTTTGGTGGTTCCTGTTTTTTCCCTGATTTTTTCTTCCATGTACGGGTTCACGGGTCTTGTGCAACCATTTCCCTAAACTGCATATTGCAGGTTGGCCATGCGTAAACTTCGCTTGTTCTGGCAAATTTTTCCTGTTTGCGTTGGTATTTCTCTTATTTCCATCCTGCTGGTGGGTTGGCTGGCCAGCACCACTGGGCATGATTTCTATATCAAAGAGTTGAACCGGGGGCTGCGCGAACGAATTCGGCTGCTGCAGCCCACCATCACCGCTCTGGTGGAGCGCGGCACAGACGAACAGCTGCAGGATTTTGTTCGTCGTACCGGCCGGCAAGCCTCAACTCGTATTACGGTCATTTCTGCCAATGGCACGGTGCTTGCCGATTCCAACGAAGACCACATGCTTATGGATGCCCATGCCGCCAGACCAGAGGTGGCAATGGCCCTGGCAGGCAGCGAGGGTTTCTCGGTGCGCGGCAGTAAAACTTTGCGTGAATCCATGCTCTACGTGGCCTTGCCCCTGGTGATGGGCGAAGAACAGTTGCCAGGGGCTTTGCGACTGGCTATTCCCACCGCAGGCTATACGCAACTGAGCAAATCTTTTACCAACAAGCTTATCCTCATCTGCCTGGCAGTGCCGGTGCTGGCCGCCATTCTTGCGGGGATTAGTGCCCGTCGCATCAGCCGGCCTCTGGAAGAGATGAAACACGGGGCCGAGCAGCTGGCGGTCGGCCGTTTTGATCTGCCCAACCGCATCAATGTGGATAATATGACCGTGGAAATGGCTGGGCTGGCCAATTCCATCAACCAGATGGCCGAGCAGATCAACCAGCGTGTGCGGGTCATTATCCAACAGCGCAACGAACTGGAAGCCGTGTTTTCAGGAATGGCCGATTCGGTGGTGGCCATTGATGCCAACAAAGATATCATCCGCATGAACCAGGCGGCTTCAACCCTGTTTGCTCTGCCGGCAGACACGGTTAAGGGCAGGCCTGCCCAGGGCGTGCTCCGCAATGTCCAGTTACTTGAGCTCATCGATATTACCCTGGCCCATAACAGCCAGCAGGAGCGGGAGGTCACCGTGTTTAGTGGTACCGACCCAATCACTCTGCAGACACACGCTCTACCCCTGCGCGATGAAAAAAACAACTGTAACGGTGTGCTCCTCGTGATGAACGATCTCACCAAGCTCAATCGTCTGGAAAATATTCGTCAGGATTTTGTTGCCAATGTATCCCATGAATTGAAGACACCCATAACCGTTATCAAGGGCAATATCGAAACCTTGCTCGACGGCGCCTTGGACGAAACAGAGACGGCCCGCGGGTTTTTGCAGGCAGCCGCGGTACAGACCAACCGGCTGGATGCCATTATTGATGATCTGCTGATTCTGTCGCGCATTGAGGATAAAAGTGGCCAGGAAAAAATTGTTCTCCTGCCAGCACCAGCACATGTGGTGCTGGCAAGTGCGGTGGAGGCCTGCGTCCCCTTGGCTGCGGAAAAGGACATCCGTCTGGAAACTGACTGCGCGCCGGATGTGGATGTGCCTATGAACCAACCTCTTCTTGAGCAGGCGCTCATTAACTTGCTCAAGAACGCCATTGCCTGCAGTCCGGCCCATGCTGTGGTGTTTTTACGTTGCTGGGCTAACAAAAGAGCGGAGGGCGGCTCCATATTCCATTTCAGTGTAAGTGACAAGGGGCCGGGTATTGGTAAGGAACATTTACCACGCATTTTTGAGCGCTTCTATCGCTGCGATAAGGCCCGCAGGCGAGACATGGGCGGCACCGGCCTGGGGCTGGCCATTGTCAAGCACATTGTACAGGCCCACAAGGGGGCAGTGGAGGTGGAAAGTATTGTTGGCAAGGGCTCTACCTTCACTATCACCCTGCCGGACCTGGATATGACAGTGGCGGAGAAAGAGGGGTAAATTCTCATTGCAAATGCACCAGTAGTTGAGGCGTGAATAGTTCAAAGGAC
>JABMJC010000034.1 GCA_013201405.1 Desulfobulbaceae bacterium | reverse complement strand
GTTCCATTTTGGTGCGCAGGAGGCTGATGCGGCGCAGGTGGCGCAGTTTTTCCTGTTCATCGGCAGCATGGGAGAGTAGATCCTGGGTACGCAGAATTTCTTTGCGCAGGGCCAGTTCTTCGGGAATGTATCCTGCATTTTTCAACACTTTGTAGGCCATGCGCAGATCAGGTGGCACTTTGGCCAAACTGTCGTCTTGGGGCAGGGGTTTGTTTTTCCAGTGACTCAAATCTGGCAGTGCACCCTCTTCCATGGCCTGCTGGATTTTGCGTTCAGCTATGGTTTGAATAATGCCGAGCACAGCGCCTCCTTGTAGAAAAAGAAGAAAAATGGTGCGGCTTGTGTTATGACCGTATTATGCATATAATACACGGTGTTGTCCAGTCCTGCCGGCCGACCCCCCTTGTGTGGAGCAATGCCATGCACAGTGGATTTTTTATACCGCTTCTAATTTTTTCCCTAGCCTTCAGCGCTACGGCCCATGCTGACGAGTCCCTGCCCTGGGAACGTCTGACCCCTTTTCGTGAAGGCACCATCCATTATAGAATAACTGGTGCTCAACAGGGTACGGAAATCCTCTATATTAAGGATTACGGGCGGAAACGCGTCAAAGAGAGCGAGTCGACCATGCATGTGTTCGGCAGGACCATGACTACCAAAACCCGGGAATTGACTAGCCCCGAATGGGTACTGCGCTACAACCTCAGTGACAGTTGGGGCGAAAAAAATACCAACCCAGTGCGCCTGTACCGGCAGGAGTACGAACAGCTTGGCGAGGGTGAAAAAAAGATTTTTGCCGCCAATGCCGCCCAACTCGGCCCCTCACTGTTTGAAAACGCGGGCTCCATTGTGCAGAGTCGCAGCGGTACTATCCTGGGTTTTCTGTGTGACCGAATTTCCTTTGGCGGCTTTTCTTCCTCCTGTCTGTTGCATGATACCGACATTCCGCTTCAGTCCGAGGTGCGGGTTGTGGGCACGATCAACCGGTTGCAAGCGGTGCGCATCGATCTGTTTAGCCCGGTTCCCGATGCCCTGTTCGAACCTCCTGCAAACATACAGGTGGCTGTGAATGAGGAGGTGGAGGCCATGCTGCGCCAGGCCATCCATCAGGCGGTACAGACCTTGAAGCAACCGGGCGGAATAGAGGCCCTGCAGGAGCAGGCCCGCCAGTTTTTACCCGGACAGGATGCAGACGATGCTGAATCCCAGCTGCCATCCTCGCAAAATCCATCGCGAAAAATGCAAAGGAGAACGATTCGTTAACTCCTTGCCTCTGCACTGCCCGACCACCTTACTGTTATACTTTTTTCATCGCCTGCCTGGCCGCAATGACAAGCGGATCCCACACGCCGGAAAAAGGCGGGGCATAGCTTAAATCCGCATGGATGAACTCATCCAGTCGCAAACCGGCATGCAGGGCCATGGCTGCGGTGTCGATGCGCTTGGCCGATCCTGGCCCGCCCACAATCTGCACGCCCAAAAGTTTGCCGCTGCCCTTTTCCGCCAAGACTTTGACCTGCATGGCGGTCGAGCCCGGATAGTAGCGCGGCAGGGTTTTGGTGGAAATCTGCGCCTCTACATACTGCCAGCCCAGTTGTTTGAGCTCGCGCTCGTTTAAACCGGTACGGGCGCATTCTGTCTCCATGAATTTGGCGATGCTGGTGCCCAGCACTCCCGGGAAGGTGGCATAGCCGCCGCCCAGATTAATGCCCGCAATCCGGCCCTGGCGGTTGGCAATGGTGCCCAGAGCTATATAGGCAGGCCTGCGGCTGACCAGGTGGAAGGACTGGGCGCAGTCACCCGCAGCCCAGATATGCGCATGGTCGGTCTGCTGCAACTCGTTGACGCGGATGCTGTCCTTTGGTCCAAGGGAGAGTCCCGCCTCTTTGGCCAGGCGGCTTGCCGGCCGCACCCCAATCCCCAGGATCACCATATCTGTAGGAATGCTGCCCTGTGAGGTGAGCAAGGCGCTGACTTTGCCGTTTTCGTGGGTGAATCCTTCAAGTGCTGTGTGCAGGTGCAGATCTATGCCGCCCTGCCGCAGGGCCTCGCTGACATGGCGGCCCATATCTGGGTCAAAGGTGGCCATTAGCTCTGGGCCGCGGTGGATCATCGTCACCTCCAAGCCGCGCAGCAGAAAGGCCTCGGCCATTTCCAGGCCGATATAGCCGCCGCCCACAATCGCTACGTGCCGGATCGCGCCGTCGCTCAGGGCCTGGTTGATGCCCCTGGCATGCACCAGGGTGCTGACCAGGTGCACGTTTGTGCTTTCTTCTCCATCAAAACCGGTTCGCACCGGATCTGCACCGGTGGCGATAAGGAGTTCGTCGTAGGGCTCCTGCCGCTCCTCGTTTTTTTCCAAATCGCGCACCAGAATGCGCTGCTCTTTCGGAAAAATAGCCAGCACCTCATGGCGTATCATAGCCTGGATGCGGTATTTTTCCCTGAACTGTTCCGGCGTGCGGGCAATGAGTTTGCCGACATCCTCCACCAGGCCAGCCACATAAAAGGGGATGCCGCAGGCAGCATACGAGGTGTGGCTGCCGCGTTCAAAGACAATGATTTCGCGCTCGGGCTGCATTCTGCGCACCTGGGAGGCGGCACTCATGCCTGCAGCGTCTCCACCGATAACAACCAGTCTAGCCATGATTCTTCTCCAGATTGTGAACCGCCCGGTACTGTCGGTTTTGGCGGTGTCGATTCTTGACAGTTCCTTGTGGCTATTTTAGCCAATACTGCCTGTATGGCAAGAATTGAGCAGATTTAAAGTCATAGAGCCACAGGGCCGCACCCCAGCTCGGCCGGTTGAGGCCAAGGGGATTTTCTATTTCTGCTGTCTCAAAAATTTGCGCTTGGTTGCTGATGATATTGAAGGCATTGGGGTAGTTGTCGCGCAGCCGTCTGGAGACGGTGGTGCCGGTTTGGATGGCCCACATTGGCCGCTGGCTGGGCACATCCTGGCCAGGGGGAATGGGCACGATAAAGGGTTGGTGAATATGGCCGCTGACAATGCCGTCTGCGCCTGCAGCCCGCCACACAGGAGTTGCCTTATCTGCACCGCGAACCAGGTCTGCTTCGTCTTCCTGGTCGGTCACATGGAGCGGCTGGTGGCAGACCACCAGTTTCAGGGCCTTGCTCGGCGCTTTCTTAAGCAGGCGGGCGACCCGGTCAATCTGGCGGCTGGAGAGTTCGCCATGGATATGGCGGTATCTTCTGGTTGAGCGTACGGCAACAAGACAGGCCTCACCGCATTGTGCACTGATAACGCCGTATCTGTCAAAGTCAGTGGGAAAGTATTTTTGATAGCGCCGGTAGGGGGTGAAGAAACGCTCCCAGGGGCACCACAGGGAAATATCGTGATTGCCGGGGATGGCGAGCAGCGGCACATTGCCCAGCGAGTCGATAAAGGCGCGGCAGTTGCGGAACTGATGGAGCCGGGCGCGTTGGGTCAGATCGCCGGAGAGGATGATGGCGTCAACCGGCATCGCTTGCACCTGCTGCTTGAGCGTTGCCAGCACTTCCGGGATCTCGGTACCGAAGTGGAGATCGGAGATGTGGAGCAGGGTGGTCATGGCAGGGCCGATGTTGCAGGATGCGTTGAGGGCGCTGATGGTGCAGGTGGCGGCATCATCACGCTGATCGAGTCGGTAACCGCTTCGAAAAAAAGAGGTGTGCGCATGCGTTGCACTTCACCGTCCAGGGCCACCTTAACCGTACGATAGCGCCAGCGCGGTCGGGGCTGCACTGTGAGGTGCTTGAAGGTACTCAGCGAAAGCAACTCATCTTCACCCAAAGTGCCCAGCGCACCCTTGAGTGCCAGGCGGTAGAGCTGCATGCTGTCGGCATGCCTGAGCAGCACGGCCATAAGACCACCACGTAAGGCGGGAGCCGGGCCGCTGCTCTGCCAGTGGCCAAGCCCGAGCTGCTCCAGTTGCAGGGGATTGTTGCAGACAAAGAGGAGCGGAGAGTTGATGCTGATTTCTCCAGTGTCGTCACTCAGATGCAAGCTGAGGTCATGGGACCGCTGCGCCAAGGTAAAGAGCCCGGCCAGCATGGCCACCAGGCGGTGACGGCCCAGTTTTGCCTTGAAGGCTTCGCGATCAAGGAGCATTTGTGGATGCAGGCCAAGGCTCGCATTCACCAGAAAAAGCTCACCGTTCACCATGCCCGCCTGGATGGGCTTGGGGTGGCTGTGGAGGAGCTGCTGCACCGCTGCCTCTGTTTTTTCTTGCATGCCCAGGCTGCGGGCAAAGTAGTTGAAGGTGCCCTGGGGCAGGACGCCCAGGGGGCAGGGGCGATTCACCAGTTGCTGCGCAATCCCGCAGATGGTGCCGTCGCCGCCGGCGGCCACCACTATGGCCCCGGCAGTGCAGGCCTCGTCCACCACAGCTCTGATACGTTTTTTTGTGTCACCCGTTTCCAGGGTGATCAGGCGGAAGTCTCGCTCCGAGCCAGCCATACCCTTTTTGATGGCCGTGATGGTGGTTTCTGCGTGCTGGGAGCCGGCGGCAGCATTGAGGACAAAAAATAAGGGGGCCTGGCTAGTATCCATGGATCGCGTTGGTGTTTCCACTTCCATATCAAAGCGCTCTTCAGTATCTGGCCTCGGAAAATCCTCCTCAGAGTAGCCAAATGTACGCCTGCGTCGCCTTTCCCTAGCCTCCTTGCCAGCATCTTTGATTGGAGCCGGAGAATAAGTAACAGGGCCAGGCTGCCCCGCTCGGATCCTGAGCAGGCGGTTACAGTTGCGCTTGAAAAGCTTCCAGGGAAAGAAACGGGGCGTTACCCGAGAGTACGCACGGTAGCGTTCCCCATGGGTGATGGCAAGTTTTCTCTCTTCAAGCCAGGTACCGACAACTATGTATATGCTGAGGATAAGGCGGATGATCAGGTTCAGGTCGGTGAGGGGAAAGGCCCAGAGCAAGGCAAGCGCCGCTGCATACCAGGGGTGGCGGATATGGCGGAGGATACCGTCAGTGTGCAGGAGTTCTGGGCTTGCCGCAGCTTCTCCGCGCCGGTAGCGTTGCCACTGGTTCCAGCCGAAAAAATCGGCCAGGCTGTACTGTTTGGCTCCTGCGACAAAGAGGAAGAGGGCGCTGGCAAGCAACAGTGCCTGCAGGAGGGAAAACCACAACGGCAGGGCGATTGTCTTTTGGGGATAGCTGTGGCTTATCCAGGCAAGGGGCAGCAGGGTGAGCAAAGAAAAGGTGGTATAGGCGAGCTTGTATGCGCCTGGCCAGGGAGCGGGCAGTCCTTCAGTGCGATTGGTTACTGTTCGTGCAATCAGCGCGCTGTGGAGCAGGCACCACAGGAGCCACAGAAAAATGATAGCCGTCATGGTCTGCCAGCCTGCCATGTTTCATTATGTAAAGCTTAAAAGCAGCAGTTGGCCAGTGAGTCCTTGGTAAAGGAGGTATCCGGCTGGATGGGATATTCTCCGTTGAAACAAGCCAGACAAAATTGTTCCTTAGATAGACCAGTAGCCTCGACCAGACCATCCAGGCTCAGGTAATGAAGTGAATCCAGGCCAAGGTATTCGCGAATGCCCTCAATGGAGTTGTTGGCAGCTACCAACTGTGAAGTGGTTGGAAAATCAATGCCATAGTAGCAGGCATGGCGGGTGGGCGGGCAACTGACCAGCATGTGCACCTCAACTGCTCCTGCCTGGCGCAGCGACTGCACCCGGCTGCGGCCGGTGGTGCCGCGAATGATTGAATCCTCAACAATGACCACCCGTTTGCCCTTGAGCAGGTCGCGCACCGGATTCAACTTCACCCGCACCGAAAAATCCCGCATGGACTGGCTGGGCTGGATAAAGGTGCGGCCCACGTAATGGTTGCGGATCATGCCGATTTCCAGGGGAATGCCGGAGGCCTGGGCATAGCCCAGGGCGGCATAGTTGCCCGAATCTGGGAAGGGCATGACGAAATCCGCCTTGATATCGGTTTCCCTGGCCATGATCGCGCCCATGCGCTTGCGGGCGGCATAGACGTTGAAACCAAAGACATTGCTGTCGGGCCGGGCAAAATAGACGTGTTCGAAGATACAAAAACTCTTGCGCACCGAAGGCCAGGGATGCAGGGATTGCAGGCCATTCTTGTTGATGAGCAGCACCTCGCCCGGCTCAATATCACGCAGGTATTGGGCCTCGATCAAATCAAGGGCACAGGTCTCGGAGGCCACTACATAGGCTCCGTTTTCCAGCACGCCCAGACAAAGCGGTCTGAAACCGTTGGGGTCGCGCACGGCAATCAGGCTGTCTTTGGTCATGAGTAAAAGCGAATAGGCGCCCTTGATGCAGCAAAAGGTTCTGGCAATGGCCTCTGCCATGTTGTGCTTTCCCAGATGCCTGACCAACTGGTGCAGCACGATCTCGCTGTCCATGGTGGTCTGGAAAATAGCACCTTCCTCTTCAAGTATCGTATGCAGCGCTATGGAGTTGACCAGGTTACCGTTGTGGGCAATGGTCATGGACAGGCCCCGATGCCGGATCATGAAGGGCTGCACATTGACTGAACTTGAGGCCCCGGTGGTGGAGTAGCGCACGTGGCCACTTGCCACATGGCCGGTGAGTTTGGCCAGGGTGCTTTCGCTGAACACATCCGGCACCAGGCCCATATTTTTGTGCAGGGCGATGCGCTCGCCGTCTCCGGTCGCAATGCCGGCACTTTCCTGACCCCGGTGCTGCAGGGCATACAGACCGAAATACACCAGCTTGGCGGCATCTTCATGCCCGTATACGCCGCAAACACCACATTCGTGGCGTGGTTTCAATTGTTGTTCCTGGTCAACTCCAGGCATATTCACACCCATCTTGGATACTTGAGCGGCTTTACCGCAAGGCAAAAGAAGAAAGGCACAAAGAACCGTATCCTTGTGCCTTTCTTGCTGGTGTTGGTTCATGCATTTTTTGTTCACGTTGCAGCGCAAGCAAAAAAATATTATGAAACAGATCATAGATCTTTTTTCAAGCTTTTCTTCCAAAACAATCCCATGACTAACAAGAAGATTCGTTTGAGTCAAATCGTCAAGGCAGCAGGCTGAGCTGCCAAGCTCGGCCCGGGGGACCTGGACCGCTTACTCTGCGGGCTCGAATTGCCCGATGATCCACGCCTGCTGGTTGGCAGCTCAACCAGCGATGACGCGGGCGTGTACCTGCTCAACGAGACGACCGCGTTGATCCAGACCGTGGATTTTTTCACCCCCATGGTAGACGATCCCTTTGCCTTTGGTCAAATTGCGGCGGCCAATGCCCTCTCAGATGTCTATGCCATGGGCGGGCAGCCGCTTCTGTGCATGAACCTTTTGTGCTGCCCGGCCGAACAGATGGATGCTTCGGTATTCCGCCGGGTGCTGGAGGGCGGGCTCGACAAGATTAAGGAGGCGGGGGCACTTTTGGTGGGCGGCCATTCGGTGGAAGATCAGGAGTTGAAGTACGGGCTTGCAGTGACCGGCGCGGTCGCGCCGGAGCATCTGCTCACCAATGCAGGCGCACAAGTCGGAGATGTCCTGCTTCTGACCAAGCCGCTCGGCTGCGGTATCCTGGCCACGGCCCTGAAGGGCGGTTTGCTGCCGCAAAGCGTCGAAGAGACCATGGTCACCGCCATGGCGACTTTGAACCGGGCTCCGCTTGCGGTGCTGGCGCAGGAAGGCTTTGCAGCCCTGCGGCCGCAAGTTCATGCCTGCACCGATATTACCGGCTTTGGCCTCTTTGGTCATGCCCATGAAATGGCTGTTGCTTCCGGAGTCAGCCTGCATGTTTGGGCCAGGAGCCTGCCGCTTTTGCCCGAGACGCTTGATATGGCGTCCATGGGCATGATTCCGGCCGGAGCCTACCGCAACCAGGAACATTACCGCAGCTCTGCCCACTCATCCCTGCCCGAGGATGCGGTCGAGGAAATGCTGGGCTTTGATCCGCAGACCTCGGGCGGCCTGCTCTTTTCCCTGAGCGAGCAGGCAGCTCAAGCCCTGATCGTCGGCTTGGGCGAGCTTGGCTATCCCCTGCCGGTGCAGATTATCGGTCGGGTGGAAGAGGGTCCGGCTGGCGCGATTTTCATCTCCTGATTCCAGTTTCAAAGTACAAGTGTAGACCTGGTAACTGCCTTTTGCTACAGGCCAGAGGTTCCTGCGCCGTTTCCCGGGTTTGTTTCCGAAAGAATTAGCCCCCTGCCTGCGACAGCAAGAGATGCAGGGCCAGGCCTGCGAAGATGGCGGCTGCAGTCCAGTTGAGCCCGCGCTGCATGCGCTGTGATTGTTGCAATTTTGTGCCTAAATTGCCTGCCAGGACGGCGATGCCGCCGAAGATGAGAATGGTGGACAGGATAAAGAGCAGGCCCAGCCAGAGGATTTGGCCAATGACCGGGCCATGGCCCGGTCGGGTGAATTGCGGTAGAAAGGCGAGGAAAAAGATGGAGACCTTGGGGTTGGTGATGTTCATGATGATGCCGCGCCGGTACAACTGGGGCAGGCTCAGGGAGGAGCCATGGGAAGAACCAAGGCTGGGCGAAGTGTTCTCGGCTGGTACTGCTGGCGCAGCTTTACCTGCGCGCAGAGCCCCCCAGGCAAGATAGAGCAAGTAGAAGGCGCCGATGGTTTTTAAGATGGTAAAAAGCAGGGGAGAGGCAAGGATAAGGGCGGCCACCCCGCAGGCAACGAGTGTGGTATGTGCCAGGAGCCCGGTGCAGAGGCCGATAGTGACACTTAAGCCCTGCTTCCAGCCATAGAGCGCAGATTGGGTGAGCACGAAAATATTGTCTGGCCCTGGAGCCAGGGCCAGAATAATGGAGGCAAGCAAAAAAGCCAGGCTAACATCAAAGGGCGGCATGCATCCTGTTAACTTATGTAGGCATTGGTAGACATTGAGGCTGCGATAGGCGGCTATATTTTTGTACTGCACCGCTAAACAACCAAGCTGCAGGGCTTACGCCTCATGTGCAGCAGTGGATACGCCCTGCCTTGGGCATCTACCGGGGATCTCCCAAACACTGTAAAGCCGAAATGCTGATAAAATCCCAAGGCATGTTTGTTCTGCTCGTTGACATCAACCAGGCAAACAGCCATGTGCGCTACCGCATACATGAGCAAAGCCCTGCCCACGCCCCTTCCTCGTGCTGCTGGAGTAACAAAAAGCATCTCCAGCTTATTGTCGGCAACGCCGCTATAACCAAGGATGACACCCTTCCTGTCGGTACAGACCGTAACCTGTACAGCGGGCAGCCAGGTATTGAGGATTTGAGGGCGAAGCGCACACAAATCATCTGCAGACAGGAAGTCATGGGTTGCCCTGACAGACGCTTCCCAAACATCTGTAATGGCCGCAAACTCTGATTGCAGGGCTGGTCGGATGCAGAGCATGTCACCATGCTACAAAGCTCATCAGTCTAATACCGGTAATGCTCCGGTTTGTAGGGACCTTCGACCGGCACGCCGATGTAGTCGGCCTGCTCTTGGCTCAGGGTGGTGAGCTTGACGCCGATTTTATCCAGGTGCAGGCGGGCCACCTTCTCATCCAGCAATTTGGGCAGCACATAGACCTTGTTCTCATATTGGGCCGAGTTGCGCCATAGCTCAATTTGGGCCAGCACCTGGTTGGTGAAGGAGTTGCTCATCACAAAGCTGGCATGACCAGTGGCACAGCCCAAGTTGACCAGGCGGCCCTCGGCCAGCACGATCAGGCGTTTACCATCCGGGAAAATAACATGATCCACTTGGGGTTTGATATTGTCCCAGGGCAGATCACGAATGCCGGCAATATCGATTTCCGAATCAAAGTGGCCGATATTGCAGACAATGGCCTCATCGGGCATGGTCTCCATGTGGGCGCGGGTAATCACCTTCAGGTTGCCGGTGCAAGTGACGAAGATATTGCCCACAGGTGCGGCCTCCTCCATGGTCACCACCCGGTAGCCTTCCATGGCCGCCTGCAGGGCGCAGATGGGGTCGATCTCAGTAACCAGCACCGTGGCCCCCATACCGCGCAGAGCCTGGGCGCAGCCTTTGCCCACATCGCCATAGCCGATCACCACCGCGATTTTGCCGGCGATCATCACGTCGGTGGCCCGCTTAATGCCGTCAATAAGCGATTCGCGGCAACCGTAGAGGTTGTCGAACTTGGATTTGGTAACCGAGTCGTTCACGTTAAAGGCCGGGCAAAGCAGGGTACCCTTGCGCTGCATCTCGTAGAGGCGATGCACACCAGTGGTGGTTTCCTCAGACACCCCGCGCACCCCGCGCATTAGCTCCGGATACTTCTGGTGCATCACCAGGGTGAGGTCGCCGCCATCATCAAGGAGCATGTTCGGCCGCCAGTTGTCCGGCCCGAAAATAGTCTGCTCAATGCACCACCAGAATTCCTCTTCGCTTTCCCCCTTCCAGGCAAAGGTAGGGATGCCGGCAGCCACCATGGCAGCTGCGGCGTGATCCTGGGTGGAGAAGATGTTGCAGGAGGACCAGCGTAAATCAGCGCCCAGATGCACCAGGGTTTCCATAAGCACCGCAGTTTGGATGGTCATGTGCAAACATCCGGCGATGCGTGCGCCCTTGAGCGGCTTGTCCCGGCCGAACTCTTCCCGCAGGGCCATCAGCCCAGGCATCTCTGTTTCGGCAATGGCTATTTCCTTGCGGCCCCAATCGGCCAGGTTGAGGTCTGCTACCTTGTAGTCTGTCATATTTGTTTCCTTATGAGATTTGTGCTTATTCTAATTTCAGAGCAAGGCCGGCACAGAAAGGGCCTTGATATGGAATTGGAATTACAGGCCGGCAGCGTTGCGCAGCGCCTCGGCCTTATCCGTGCGCTCCCAGGAGAACTCCGGCAGCTCGCGGCCGAAATGACCGTAAACTGCGGTTTTGCGGTAAATGGGCCTGAGCAGGTCGAGCTGTTGAATAATGGCCTTGGGGCGGAGATCAAACACCTCACCCACTATCTGCACCAGACGCTCTTCAGCGATCTTGCCGGTGCCAAAGGTCTTCACATTGATGGAGACCGGTTTGGAAATGCCAATGGCATAGGCTACCTGCACCTCTACTTCGCTGGCCAGGCCAGCGGCCACGATATTTTTAGCCACATAGCGGCCCATGTAGGAGGAGGAGCGATCTACCTTGGAAGGATCCTTGCCGGAAAAGGCACCACCACCGTGGGAGCCGCGGCCGCCGTAGGAATCGACAATGATCTTGCGGCCAGTAATGCCGCAGTCGCCCACCGGGCCACCAATGACAAAGCGGCCGGTCGGGTTGATAAAAAACTTGGTGTGGCTATCGAGCATGGCAGCAGGCAGCACCGGTTTGATGATCTCCTCCATCACCCCTTCCTGCAAGGTTTCATAGCTTACCTCGGCCGAGTGCTGGGTGGAGAGCACCACCGCCTCGATACGTTTGGGGGCGTTGTCTTCATATTCAATGGTTACCTGACTCTTGGCATCTGGCCGCAGCCAGGGCAAGGCACCGGCTTTGCGCACCATGGCTTGCCGCTGCATCAGGGCATGGGCATAGGTGATGGGCATGGGCATGAGTACCGGGGTTTCATCACAGGCATAGCCGAACATCAGGCCCTGGTCTCCGGCGCCTTGATCCAGATCCAGGCCGCTGCCCTCGTTTACGCCCTGGGCAATGTCGCTGGATTGCTTGTCAATACTGGTGAGGACTGCGCAGGAGCGCCAGTCAAAGCCCATGTCTGAAGAGTTATAGCCGATGTCGCGGATGGTCTCGCGCACGATCTGGGGCATATCCACCCAGGCGCTGGTGGTGATTTCGCCGGCGATGACAGCCATGCCGGTAGTTACCAGGCTTTCGCAGGCCACGCGGGCGTGTTTGTCCTGGCTGAGGATGGCATCGAGGATGGCATCGGAAATCTGGTCGGCAACCTTGTCAGGATGTCCTTCTGAAACCGACTCCGAGGTGAAGAAGTAGTGCGACATGGGAAGCTCCCGAATTATTTAAACTATTTTGTAGGTAAGGAACACACCAAGCAAAATCAAAAATAAATAACACGGACATAAAAAAAAGACAAGTACGGCTGAGCAGTGTTACCTATGCTTGGTCCTGCACGCGCACCAACATCCTGCCGTCTAGTTGTGTCGGGTCAGGCAGATCTAATGTGGTATATCAGGCCTTAGTCCTGTTGCCCTGTTGCACGCAGTGTACACTAACCTTGGGAAGCAAGGTGCCGCTCTCTGGGGGAAGAACCAAGGGGATACAAAGACAGCCATGCAGCCGAGGAGTATGATGGTCTCTTCGACTGCATGGTTTTGGTTGGAAAAGGATGGAGAGCAGATTTCTTAGAGGAAGAAGACCGCGTAGGTTGCCAGAACAATCGCACCTACGATTTCCAGTATGAAGCCCACCTTGATCATGTCGCGTTGGCGGACATGGCCAGTGCCGAAAACCAGGGCATTGGGCGGTGTGGCCACAGGCATCATGAAGGCGAATGAAGCACCAATACCGATGATCAGTACCAGCAGTTCTTTCGGCATATTCATCTGTTCGGCTATGGCAGCGAAAACCGGCACCAGTAGGGCAGCCGAAGCAGTGTTACTGGTGAATTCGGTGAGAAAGACGATGAAGAGGGCAACGATCAGGCAGACAAAAAATGGAGTGAGCCCGCCCATGACTCCGGCAACCGCGTTGCCGAGCACTGCCGAAGCACCCGAGGAACGCAGGATGGCGCTCAGGGTAAGGCCGCCGCCAAAGAGGTAGAGCACCCCCCAGTCGGTGTTGGCCGACACTTCTTTCCAACTGGCCAGGCCAAGCGAGACCACCAGAATAGCAGCAGACAGGGCAATGACCGTATCCATGCTGCTGATTTTTGTAACTGCAGCAATTTTGCTGCTGAAGATCCAGCACAGAGCTGTAGCGGCAAAGAGAATGATGGCCGTGATGCGTGAAGTCGTCCACGGGATGGAAACCGTAATACCGGAAACCCGCTTGCCAAAATCGGGCCGGAACATCAAGTACAGGATTGCATAGACCACCGGTAACATGACGAACATCATGGGCAGGCCTATTTTCATCCATTCGGCAAAGTTTATATCCAGGGCGCGGGCTGCAATGATATTGGGCGGCGAGCCCACCAGGGTGCCAAGCCCGCCGACACTGGCCGAATAGGCAATGCCCAGCATGATAAAGGTTTTGGTGCCACGCTTGTCCGTGCTCATCTGGGAGATGAGCCCCAGGGCAAGTGGCAGCATCATGGCCGCGGTGGCAGTGTTACTGATCCACATGGAGAGCCCGGCAGTGGCCAGGAAGATGTACAAAGTGGCAATACCCATCCGGCCTCGCGCCGCTGAAACCAGGCTCAGGGCAATTTTTTGATCGAGTTTCTGGGCGTGCAGGGCAGTAGCCAGAGCAAAACCACCAAAGAAGAGGAAAATGACCGGATCGGCAAAGGTGCTGAGCGCCTTGGCAGTGGTCAAACCCTCAAAACCGATGATTACCGCCAGAGCAGGGATGAGGAGCGCGGTGATGGTGATGTGCAGGGCCTCGGTGAGCCAGAGGATGGCAATAAATGTCAACAGTGCCAGCCCTTTACGCGGCTCGACCTCATAGGGTAAAAAGGTATAGACAAGATACGCCAGGGCTGCGGCCAGGGCAATGATGGCTAGCCTGGGGAGGACGGATGCTTTTTTTGGCGCTTCGGCTGGATGCTTCTGGGCGATAATATCGTCCGGAAGTTGGGCTGATGGTACCATGATTGTCTCCTCACATATTAAACGATTTGAGATAAATGAAACATCCCGATCTTGTGGCAATCGAACTTGGGGATGTGTCGAACTCACCACAAATTCTGCCAAGGTATGGGCCTAGGGGCTAGGCTGAACCCTGCTTTCAATAAGCTCCATAGCACCAAAAAAAATGGTTCTGGACAAGGTATTTTTTTGTGTAGAGTTCTTTTTTGCGAAATACAAGGATGAAACATAAAAAAATGCAGAGATGGGTCTTGCATCATGGCATCATGGTACGGAGTTGTGCGATCAAGCCAGCAGGACGTGTGCAACAGAGGGCCTACAGTAGGCATGGGTATGGAACAATGAAGCTGACCAGGCAAACCCAGGTGGATCGTAACCTCTTGGCATCCTGCACAGGATGTTGGGTGACAATGTGGAGCCTGGTGCTGCAGAAGTGGTACTTCTGAGAACCAGTGACTGCTGTTGTATTTTTTTGAGACACATGGCAAATCACAACAGCAAGGCAGAATGCATGAAGAAAATGCATGAGCAAGGTGCCGGAAAACACAACATTGTATATTAGCCTTGGCAAATCTGTCGAGGCCGTCGTACTGGTGGAATTGTTGCCGATTTTCTTGTGGTTTATCTCGGCAGCCGGTGGTAAAAGACTACTTGGATCAGTTTTGAGAGCGGTGCATGTCTGTTCTTCGGTTCACGCTGGAGTGGAGGCAGACGAGAGAGTTTTTTGTGAAAAGGCCGGGGAATCATTTCGATTGCAAGTAAACGAACACAGCAAGGAGCCGCACTATGCCACTATTAGCCAAAGATCTCATGTCCCAGCAGTATGATATCATCCATCAGGATGCACTGGTGAGTCAGGCTGTTGAACAACTTTTATTGGGTGGTACCCGCGAAACTGGTCATAAGAATGTCAGTCTTGTTGTTGTGGACGACAACAATGCCTTGGTGGGTACCATTAGTATGTATTCCATTCTTTACCACCTAAGGCCTTCATATCAGCTTTTTGGTATCGATATTTCTAATATGGCTGTGAACGCTGAATTGGAAGTGTTTATCAAAACAATACAGAGAAAAAGAGTTCGTGATATCATGAACGATGAAGTTGTTGTTGTTTCTCCAGAAGAACCAATGATGCATGTACTCGACCGACTGATGCGTAACCGTGTGCGTCGTGTTTCTGTGGTGGATAAGGGGGTAATGGTTGGTATTATCTATATGACCGATATTTTTTATCACCTCTTTGATAATCCACAAGCTAAAGAGCTTTAAATATTTTGTCAGGGAACAAAAATATTTTACAGTTGTCTGCTTGTCTGTATAAATACCATGGACAGAACAGAAGCACTGCATCATGGAACAATGATGCAGTGTGATCCAAGTTTTCTGCCTCAGCCAGAATATCAAGGTGCCTTGCCTGGTGCCGGTAAAAACAGGTAATTCCAACTCCATATCAAAGTATCAAGGAACTATCTGTGCCTAATTCTGGAATGCTTGCAGGACGTATGCTGGTGTACGCCTGCGTAGCATTCCTGCCTGCCTTCCTGCATCATATCTTTGCCCTGAAGCTGGAGGAATAATGCGCCAGCATAGGGGAAACAATGTCAGGAACTGCAAGAGAGCATGGAGCAACCTGGCCGATTCCTCGCCCATTCTGGTCGTTTGGCCGCAAAGTGCTCCCGCTCTGGTTGTTCATCATAGGGTCTGCGCAGCAGATCCAGCAGTTCATAAATACGTTGATATTCCCCAGCCTCTGCTTGGTCTATGGCCTGTTGGGCAAGATAATTGCGGAACACATATTTTGGGTTAACCTGGTTCATATGCTTTTGCCGCGCGCCTTTTTCCAAAGAGTCTGCACGGAGCCGCTGTTGGTAACGGACTAGCCAGGCCGCAAGCCGCTCTTGGTAGGCTGGGTTGAGTTCTTCTGGTTGATACCAGGCAGGATGCAAGACTTGTCGGCACACTTCCACTGCCTCCTGTTCCTGCACCAACACCTCGGCTACCTGGCCCAAAGCGCGAAAAAAGATAGTCATATCGGTTTCCACCTCCATCAGGAGAAGGAAAAGCTCTTCAACCATGGCTTGGTCACTGGCCGGATCAAAGCGTTGTAGGCCCAGTTTGGCGGCCATCATTTCCTGCCAGTGCTGATCAAAGACGCGGGTATAGTCCTGCAGGATCTCTTCAAAGGGTGCAGTCTCCTCCACCAACGGATAGAGGGCATTCGCCAGTTTGGCTAGGTTCCAGTGGGCGATTTGTGCCTGGCGGCCAAAACAGTAGCGCCTGCCCGCGGCATCGGTGGTGTTGGGTGTCCAGGCCGGATCATAGCCCTCAAGCCAACCATAGGGCCCATAGTCAATGGTCAGGCCAAGGATGGACATGTTGTCGGTGTTCATCACTCCATGCACAAAACCAACCCGTAGCCACTGCACCATCAGTTTTGCCGTGCTGTGGCATGCCTCACGGAAGAGGCCGATATAGCTGTTTTTTCCCGGGTTGCCCAGTTGGGGGAAAAAGGTGCGGATGGTATAGTCGGTGAGCTGTTGCAGGGTGGCAAGATCGTTGCGCGCCGCAAAAATCTCGAAGTTACCGAAGCGAATAAAGTTTGGGGCAATGCGGCAGATCACTGCGCCAGGCTCTTCCTTGGGGTGGCCGTCGTAGAACATGTCTCGCTCCACCGGTTCGCCAGTGAGCATGAGACTGAGCGCCCTGGTGGTGGGAATGCCCAAGTGGTGCATGGCCTCACTGCAGAGGAATTCGCGCAGGGAAGAGCGCAACACCGCAAAGCCGTCGGCATTGCGCGAATAGGGGGTTGGTCCGGCGCCTTTGAGTTGCAGCGTGGAGCGCTCGCCAGAGAGATTAAGCACCTCACCCAGGTTGATGGCCCGGCCGTCGCCCAGCTGCCCGGCCCAATTACCGAACTGATGGCCGCCATAGCAGGCTGCGTGGGGATCCATTCCCGGCAACAGTGCATTGCCAGAAAAAATTTGGGCAAAGAGATTGCGCCTGCATTCCTCGGGGGGCAGGTTCAGCAGGGCAGCGGCTTCAGGAGAAAAGGCCAGCAGTTGCGGTTTAGCTACCTGGAGCGGCCGCACCCGTGAGTAACAGGCATGATGTACTTGTCGCCGCCTGTTGACCGTTTCATTGTCTGCTGGCAATTCACGGACAAAACTGTTGTCAAAACGGAGCGTTTCGAGGGTGAGATTTCCCTGATTTGTTTGCATGAGTCTATTCCTGATTTGTTTTTGCCGCTGTTGGCACGCCATGAAAATAGAAGCCTTGTGCAGACGGTCTGTGTCTGGGCGAGAGTTCACTCTGTTGACGACTGTGGCACATGTGCTTCTCTTTTATCGCTGTGGCTGTGTTTTGTGCTAGTTGCCTTTCGCTCTTCGCTTCATTGAAGATAGGGCTGTATAGGTCCTTGATCAAGGTGGCGTCAACACGAGTGCTTATGCTCCTGCAATATACGCCAGCCGACATCTGGGAGTGCTCCCCCTGCCATGACCATGGCTGGTCGTGAGCACAGTTTTTCTCTTGCGTGATATTGCGAGATATTTTTGGGGAGAAGGGCATGTAAGAGGCGGTCAGAAGCCGAAAACCGGCCGATGCTGCAGATTGCTTCGTTTGCTTGCCGGTTTATTTTTGTGGGGATGCAGGCAGAAAAGAGGTGTGCAAAGGAGGGGGAAAACAAAACCGGGAGAAGGCAGGTGCTTCTCCCGGCGGTCTGGTTATTTTTTTAAAAGGCGCTTTTATGCGGCATTGAATTTGTCTGACCAGGCAGCAAAGGCCTGCATGAAGGAGGCGAGAAACTCCTTGGTGTCTGCCTTGGTTAGTTGACCGTTTTCGTCAAAAAGAGTAGGTGCGTTGCCAAGGTAGGCTTCGGGCTGCTGCATGACCGGCACATTGAGGCAGGTGAGCGACTGGCGCAGGTGATGATTGGCACCAAAGCCACCCAGGGCCCCCAGCGAAAGCGAGAGAACCGCGGCGGGTTTGTTGTTCCACACATTTTGACCGTAAGGCCGCGAGCCGACATCCAGGGCGTTTTTCAGTACCGCAGGCACGGAGCGATTGTACTCCGGGGTGAGGAAAAGCAGACCGTCGCAGGCTGCAATTTTTTCCCTGAACGCAAGCCATGGGGCGGGGGCTTGTTCTGTTTCCAGATCTTCGTTGTAGAAGGGCAGGTCGCCAATCTCAACAATGTCCGGCGCCAAAGAGGCCGGGGCCAGTTCCACCAGGACTTTGGCCATTTTCCGGTTAAAAGATTCTTTGCGCAGACTACCGATCAGTACTGCAATTTTTTTCGTGCTCATCATAGACTCCTTTAAATGATATGGAACAGATATAGAACAGATCGCTTAGTTGTTGTTCAAAACGGATGCATTATAAGCATCCTTTTGCATCGTGCCATCAATGCAGATTTTTTGTTGTAAAAATAGTGAGATGCGGCCCAAAATAATGGTGGCCGTGGAGTGATGGCCGGTGCGATGTGTCGCAGGCTATGGCTGACGCAGGGCCGTGCAAGACCGTGCACAAAGCTCAAGCAAAAAACGGTTTCAATCATCCACTTCCACTTCGATATAGTCGGCCTCGTTGTTGCGCAGGGTAAGGGTGCCGCCAAGCACCCGCAGAGCCACCGGGTCATTGAGTGGTGCTCGCTGCTTAACTGTAATTTCTGTGCCCGGAACCAGCCCCATCTCCCGAATACGACGGCCTAGCTCTCCACCCACCCTAACCGCGGCAATGGTGCCGCTTTGGTTGATGGCCATATGACGTAAATTGATCAGTGCCATGTCCTTGTTCATCACTGTGGGTTGATCTTTTTCCAGCTGTCGCGCAGGGAGACAATACGGTTGAATACCAGTTTCCCTTTTTTATCGGTTGCGCTGTCGCTGTCCAGACAGAAGTAGCCCTGTCGTTCAAACTGAAAGCGGTCCTCTGATTGGGCCTGGGCCAAGCCTGGTTCCAGCATGCAGTCGTTAAGCACCTTGAGTGAATCTGGGTTGAGAAAGTCCATAAAATGGCGTTCTTTGTCGCTATCCGGCTCTTCCACCGTAAACAGGCGGTCGTAGAGGCGCAGCTCCGCAGGAACCGCATGCGCAGCCGCCACCCAATGGATGGTGCCTCGTACCTTGCGCCCATCCGGGGCAGTACCGCCACGGCTGGCTGGATCGTAGGTGCAGCGCAATTCCACTACCCGGCCGCTGGCATCTTTCACCGCCTCCTGACAGGTAATCAGGTAGGCGTAGCGCAGGCGCACTTCGCGGCCAATGCTCAGGCGAAAGAATTTTTTAGGTGCATCCTCCATAAAATCGGCCTGTTCGATGAACAGTTCGCGGCCAAAGGGCAAACGCCGTTCGCCCATGGCCGGATTTTGCGGATGGTTTTGGGCAACCACCTCCTCTTCCATGCCCTCCGGATAGTTGGTGATCACCACCTTAAGTGGCTCCAGTACGCCAAACACACGACTGGCGTGCTGGTTGAGGTCGTCGCGGATGGCGTTTTCCAGAACACCCATATCAATGAGAGAGTCGCGTTTGCCTATACCTATCTCAGCGCAAAAGTTGCGGATGGCCGCTGGTGTGTAGCCCCGGCGGCGCAGGCCCGAGATGGTGAGCATGCGCGGATCATCCCAACCAGATACCTTGCCTTCTTCCACCAGTTGCAAGAGCTTACGCTTGCTGGTGATAGTGTAGTTGATATTGAGGCGGGCAAATTCGATTTGGCGCGGATGGGTTGGGGTGTGCAAGGTATCCAACACCCAGTCATACAGGGCGCGGTTGTTTTCAAACTCGAGTGTGCAGAGCGAATGGGTGATGTCCTCCAGCATGTCTGAGAGGCAGTGGGTGAAGTCGTACATCGGGTAAATACACCATTTGTCGCCGCTGCGGTGATGGTGGCTGTGTAAAATGCGGTACAAGACCGGGTCGCGCATGACTATGTTGGGTGAGGTCATGTCGATTTTGGCCCGCAGCACACAGGCGCCCTCGGGCAGAATACCGCTTTTCATATCGGCAAAAAGGGCCAAGTTTTCTTCCACGCTGCGGTTGCGGTACGGACTTTCCCGGCCAGGCTCGGTGAGGGTGCCGCGGTATTCACGGATCTGTTCGCTATTTAAGTGGCAGACATAGGCCTTATCCATCTTGATGAGGGCCAGAGCAAACTCGTAGAGCTGCTGGAAGTAATCCGAGGCATAGTAGAGATGCTCTCCCCAGTCGAACCCGAGCCAGTGCACATCCCGGATAATGGCCTCCACATATTCCCTAGACTCTTTATCCGGATTGGTGTCGTCGAAGCGCAGGTGACAGCGGCCACCATATTCCTGGGCTACACCGAAGTTAAGGCAGATCGACTTGGCATGGCCGATGTGGAGGTAGCCGTTGGGTTCCGGTGGAAAGCGGGTGACAATGCGACGGTGTTTGCCGCTTTGCAAATCGTCGCTGATGATTTGGCGGATAAAATCAAGGGGCTTGTCGCTACTGGCAGCGGGCTGTGTCATGTCGTAAATTAAGGGTTCAGGAGGCATAAAGGTGTTCAACCGTGGAGAGGCGGCGCACCACCGTATCTTGCCCCAGGGAGGCGAGGATGTCAAACATGGAGGCGCCGGCCAGTTGACCGGTGAGCACGGTACGCATGGCGTTGATAAGGATGCCGGGTTTGATGTCCAGTTCTGCGGCCATTTCGCGGCAAAGCGCTTCTGTTGTTTCGCTGTTGAAATCCGTCAGTTTGGCGAAACGCGCAGCCAGTTCTGGCAGCCACTCTGTCAGTTGCGGATGTTTGAGGATATTTCTAGCCAGTGGTTTGGGATCAATAGAATAGTTGTCAGAGAAGTAGGCCCGGCCAGCAGTGGCAAAGTCGTTTAAGGTGTGGAAGCGATCGCGGATGAGCAGCAGGGTGTCTAGATACCAGTTACGGCGTTCATCCGCATAGGCAGGCTGCCACAGCCCAGCCTGCTCCAGCACTGGCTGTACCAGGGTGCCGAGTTCTTCCCGTTCCAGGTTGCGCAGGTAGTGCTCGTTGATGGCAATGAGCTTTGGGTCGGTAAAAAACTTTTCATCGCCTGGCCTGAAGTTAAATACCGAGTTGGCCCGGTTGATGCGTGCCAGGGAGAAAGTTTTGGTCAGCTCTTCCCGCGAGAAAAATTCCTGTTCGGTGCCGGGGTTCCAGCCCAAAAGGGCCAGGAAGTTACACAGCGCCCAGGGAAGAAAGCCGCGCTCGCGGTAGAATTGCACTGCCACCACTTCGCCGTGGCTGCGTTTGGATATTTTACGCTTTTGGATATCCAGGGTGAGGGGGATATGGGCGAAAACCGGCAGGGGCGCTTCCAGTGCCTCGTAGAGCAAGACCTGCCTGGTGGTGTTGGTCATGTGGTCTTGTCCGCGGATGACATGGGTGATGCGGTCGCGGATGTCGTCCACCACATTAGAAAGTAAATACAGCGGCTTACCGTTGGAACGCACAATAACAAAGTCTTCAATTTCACTGTAGGCCCGTTCGATTCGACCCAGGACCTCATCATCATAGAAAAGCGTGCCACTGCGCTCAGGCACCTTGAAGCGGATGACTGCAGCTTGCCCCTGGGCTTCGCGGGTGGCAATATCGGCTGCGCTCAAATTTCGGCAGCTGCCGTCGTAGCCAGGGTCACGTTTTTCGGCCAGGGCCTGTTCACGCTTCTGTTCCAGTTCTTCCCGGGTACAAAAACATTTATAGGCGCGGCCAGCAACCAGCAGACGCTCTGCTGCGGCCACGTGGTCGGCGGCATGTTCGGTTTGGAAGTAGGGGCCCTCGTCCCAATCAAGGCCGAGCCAGTTGAGGCCATCAATAATGCCATCAATGGAGGCCTGGGTGGAACGTTCTTCGTCGGTATCTTCAATGCGCAGCACCAGTGTGCCCCGGTGCTGCCGGGCAAAGAGCCAGTTGTACAGGGCGGTTCTTGCTCCGCCGATATGCAGATAGCCAGTGGGGCTGGGTGGAAAACGAACACGAACTTCGGACATGGGCGCTCCTTGGGTTGCACGCAGGCAACGATACAAAAAAGACACAAATAATAGAAACCAAACTAATCACTATACTTTTTTAGGAACAGATATTCAAGGAGAAGCAGGAACCTGGCACCACCTGCGGGCAGACTGATCTTGGCAAAAACACGGCAGTGCCGGGCTCTGGGACCATGTCCAGCGAACAGGGTAGTGAAGGGGTGGAGTAAAAAAGAGTGGAATTCCCTTGTTGCTGTACCGTGGAATCAGTATACAATAGGACAAACAGGGTAACTGATCATCCGGCCTTGAAAAACAGAGTGGGAGATTGGCCACGACAGCTAAATTTTACCTCCCCAACCTTCTCAAGGCACCAACCATAAGCGTTTCAGGATACAAAATATGACTGAGTCCCAAGCCCAGCCCAGCCAGCCCAGCACACAAACGAACGGATGCTGCGAATGCCCCGAAGGCCAGGTGAGAGATGCCTTTGACAAGTGCGTCATGCCCACGGTCACCTTTTCCTCCCTGCTTTTGTCCTTGAACACCTCTGCCCTGTTCCACATGGGCGAGCTGCCGCATCCTGAAACCGGGCAGACAGTTGTGGAGTTGGAATTGGCGAAGCATGCCATCGACACTATCGCCCTGCTGGAAAGCAAGACCAGGGGGAATCTGACCTCTGAAGAGAGCGAGTTGCTCACCCGTGTCCTCTACGAGTTGAAGATGCACTATGTGCGCTTGACATAAAAGCAGTTATGGCAGCAGTGACTGCAGCCATAACTGCCGGCAAGGGCCTGCTGGTCAGGGCGCCGGCCAAAATTAACCTTTTTCTACGCATCACTGGTCGTCGTCCGGATGGTTACCATACCCTTGTCAGTCGCATGCAAAAGGTGGCCCTATACGATGAGCTGTATCTGGAGCGGAGAGGAGAGGGCATTGAGCTGCTCTGCCCAGATGGCAAATCTCCTGTTGGCCGCGACAATTTGGTTGTTCGGGCCGCAGAGCTTTTTTGGGAACATGTTGGCGCAACAGGTCAGGCCTGTCGACCCTTTGGCCTGCGCATGGAGTTGATAAAGCGTATACCTGTGGCTGCCGGACTTGGTGGTGGCAGCAGCGACGCGGCTGCCACCCTTTTGGGTTTGAACATGCTGGCGCAAACACAGTTGAGCAGACAGACCTTGGCAGGTTTGGGTCTGCGTCTGGGCGCAGATGTGCCTTTTTTTGTCCATGAGGCGCCGGCTGCCCTGGCGCGGGGGATTGGCCAAGAACTGTTTCCAGCAGAGCCACTTCCCGGATATGTCATT
>JABMJC010000033.1 GCA_013201405.1 Desulfobulbaceae bacterium | reverse complement strand
TCGCCCATATTCACGATGAACTGGTTGCAGCGGAGGAGGGACTGTTTCGCCTCAAGCCGGATCCACTCTTTGATTATGGCGTCCTACTACCCGCAGACCTGTGGCCCGGAAAACATCCGGAGGATATCCGTTTTATCCTCAGCGCGGAGATCAGCTGCATCTACAAGCGCGGCGGCCGCGTGCGCAAGGTGCACAACCTGCTCTATGCTCCGGATCTCGGGGCAGTGGGGCGCATCAACACCGCCCTGGCCAACTTGGGCAACATCAATGCCGATGGCCGTCCCATCCTTGGACTGGACTCCAGGGATCTGCTGGAGCTGGTGTTGGAGAAGGCGCCAGAGGCCTTTCTTGTGCCTGCCCACATCTGGACGCCATGGTTTTCCCTGTTTGGTTCAAAATCTGGCTTTGACCGCATCGAGGATTGTTTTGCTGATCTGAGCGAACATATCTTTGCCCTGGAGACCGGCCTTTCTTCAGATCCGGCCATGAACCGCATGGTCTCAGCCCTGGACAGATATACCCTCATCTCCAATTCCGATTGCCATTCACCGGCAAAATTGGGTAGGGAGGCAAATATTTTAGACACCGGGCTCGATTATTTTTCCCTGCGCGAGGCTCTGCGTCACCCCTGTGATGGCGAGGGCCGGCAGCGTTTTTTGGCCACGGTTGAATTTTTTCCGGAAGAGGGCAAGTATCATTCTGATGGTCACCGCAAGTGTGGAGTGTGTCTGGAGCCACGTAAAACCCGGGAACTGGCGGGGCTCTGCCCGGTTTGTGGCAAGGAGCTGACCGTGGGCGTGCTGCACCGGGTGTTGGAACTGGCCGACCGCAGTGAACCCCTGTTCCCTCCCTGCTCCCCAGGAGTGCACAGTCTGATCCCCTTGGCCGAGATTGTTGCCGAGTTGATTGGCGTTGGTGCGGCCAGTAAAAAGGTGGGGGCTGCCTATGCACGCCTGATCAGGCTCTTTTCCTCTGAATTCCAGCTGTTGTTGGAGACACCGCTTGAGGATATACACAGCCAGGGACTGCCACTTTTGGCCGAAGCCATTGCTAGGGTACGCAACAACGAGGTGATCCGTCAGTCGGGCTATGATGGTGCTTTTGGGGTTATTCGGGTTTTCAGCGAGGGAGAACGGACACGTCTTGCTGGGCAGCAGAGTCTGTTTGCCAAGCAGGAGGCGAGCAAAAAAATACAGACCGCAACATCCGCAGAGCGCAGCTTGGCCGGCAAAAAGCGCACCAAAGCTCGGGCTGAGGGGAGCGGTGCAGACGACACTGGCGAAGCGTCCACTACAAAGCGCATCCCCGAAAGTACCCTCAACAGTGCCCAGCTCGCCGCAGTGATGAGTCCTGCACCTAGAATTGTTGTCCAGGCAGGGCCGGGTACCGGCAAGACCCATACCTTGGTCAGTCGGGTGGAACGCCTGCTGCAGGAGGGCGGGCACAGTTGCACGGTCATCACCTTTACCAACAAGGCTGCCGACGAACTCCGCCAGCGCCTGCACCTGCAGGACAGGCAAGGGGACAACTGCCGTATTGCCACCTTCCATGGTTTTTGTTTGGAACTCCTCAGATGCCGGCAGCCGGATTTGGTCGTTGTTGGTCCGGACGAGCGCGCCTGCACCGTGGCTGAGCTGTATCCGAACTTGTCCCGGCAGAAACAGCGGCACTGCTTGCAGGAGATTGCCGATTATCTGCAAACAGAGCCCGGCTTGGTGCCCAGTCCAGAGGTGCAGGGGTACCTGGAGTATCTTGCGCAGAAAACACTCATTGATCTGGATGGTATTTGCTGGCAGATGCTTGTCTTGCTCCGCCAGGATGCATACTGGTCCACCCGCTTCGGGCAGATTTTTGTTGATGAATTCCAGGATGTCAATGCCGTGCAGTATGCCCTGGTGGCGGAATTAGCGGCAAATAACCCGGTTTTTGTGATTGGTGATCCGAACCAGGCCATCTATGGTTTTCGTGGCGCAAGCCCTCGGTGGTTTTATCGCTTTCTGGAAGAATTCGATGCAGAGTACCACAGTCTCACCCAAAATTATCGCAGCGGCGCAGCGCTGGTGACCGCTGCGTCAGCGGTTATCAGCCACAATCCGCAGCCTCTGCAGACCCCGGCCATGGAGGCCATGGCCACAGTACAGGCGCGGCTACACCTGCAGGAATGCGTCAGCCCGGAGGCCGAGGCCCGTTTTATTGCCGATCACATTGAGGCGCAACTGGGCGGTTTGTCGCACCGGGGGTTGGAGCGACTGGCTTCAACAGCACAACTTGGTGTTTCCTTTGGCGATATTGCCGTACTCTACCGAACCCGGCGCCAGGCTGCAGCCCTGCACAAGGTTTTTGCCGAGCGGGGCATTCCCTTTCAACAGGTAGACCTGGAAGCCTACTACATGCGCGGTTCCTGCCGTCTGCTTTATGCTTGGCTCATGCTGTTGAGCGGTCGGGCCACTTTGGAAGAACTTCTCTTTCTCTTTAGCCAGGAGCCGGGCATCGGCGCGGTACGCCTAGGACGTGTACACAGTTTGCTTAAGGAAAAACGACCCGGTCAGGCCCAAGCAGAGCCTCTGTGGTTTTTGCCCCTGTTGAGTGAGTTGGGCGCCGTTGCAGGCACTGTGCCGGCTGCTTTTGTTTGCCTCCTCCTGGAGCAGATGGCCAAACGCGCCAAAGAGGTGAGCTTGCACGCCTTGTTCGATATACTGCTGGAGGCCCTGACCAGGCACTATGATGGTTTTGATGCGGATGAGGAAGGGCTTGCCCGTATGCGGCAAAGTGTCTTATCTTTCGCTGAACTGGACGCCTTTGCCGTCCACCTGGAACGCTACAGTGATTCGGTGCAGTACGATGCCCAGGCGGCGGCCATCACCCTGTCTACCTTGCACGCAGCCAAGGGGCTGGAGTTTGCAGTGGTTTTTCTCTGCGGTTGCGAGCAGGATGTTTTGCCCCTTGCGCCCAGGGAAGCGCTGTCGGAAGCTGCCTTGGCAGCCCATCTTGAAGAGGAACGCCGTCTTTTTTATGTGGGGATGACCAGGGCACGCAGTACCCTGTATTGCACCTGGTGCCGAACACGGCAAGGTTTTGCCACATCCGGACAACAGGATGCCAGAGCTGAACGGTATCCTTCTCCATTTTTGGCCGAATTCAGCCCTGACCTGCTCAGCCCTGTTCCCGTTATACAAGGGGCGGACAGGAAAACCCGGCCAGCCGGCCGCCAGCTTTCTCTTTTCTTCGACAAACGATGAAAAGGCACGAGTCGTACTACGCGGAAGTCATTGCTGGTCTGCACAAGCAGATCAATGAGTTGAAGCAGGAAAACAGCCGGCTGGAACAGTTGGCACAACAGGCTGATTCGGCCAACAAGGCAAAGAGCGATTTCCTGGCCATGATCAGCCACGAAATCCGTACACCCATGAACGGCGTGGTGGGTATGTGCCGGCTCCTGCTCAACACCGAGTTGCAGGACAAGCAACTGCAGTATGTGCAGCTGATCAACACCTCGGCCAACAGCCTGATGATTCTGGTGAACAATCTGCTCGATTTCAGCAGGATAGAAAGCAACCGGATGACCTTGTACCAGGAGCCTTTTCACCTGGACGATGAAATCGAACAGTTGATCACCCTCCATTCCCTGGCCGGAGCCAACAGCAAGGTACATGTTCGCAGTGAAATCGATACGGCTATCAGCGGTAACCAGTACCTGGGGGATGTGCACCGTCTGCGTCAAATTTTGACCAACCTCCTCGGCAACGCCCTGAAGTTTACCGAAGAGGGCGAGGTGGTGCTGCGGGTGTCTTTAGAGGTCAGTGGCGGCGACAGGCTACATTTTGAGGTACAGGATACAGGTGTCGGCATTGCCGAAAAGGACATCCCCTCTCTGTTTCAACCATTTACCCAGGTAGACAGCTCCTCCACCCGCCGCTACGGTGGTTCTGGACTTGGTCTGTCCATCTGTGCCCGCCTGGTGCAGCTCATGGGTGGAGAGATTGGTGTGCAATCACTGGCAGGCAAAGGCACGACCTTCTGGTTCAATATTCCCCTCAAACAACTGTCCAAGCCCTTGTCCCAGACCGTGGACCTGTCCGCATCAGGGCCAGTAAAGATGCCTGCAGCCGAACAGCTACCACCCAAACGGGCGGGGCACAAGAAGCCGCATTTTGCCATGCCTGCCGCGGTGCTGGTGGTGGATGACGAGGCGACCAACCGTATCCTGATGCAGGAGGTGTTGCAAAACGTCGGCATTAAGAGCGTGGCTGTCAACAGTGGGGCAGAGGCACTTGCTGCCTGGCGACAGCAGGATTTTGCTTTGGTGTTCATGGATTGTCGAATGCCGGAGATGGATGGCTACAGCACCACCAGGGCCATGCTGGCAGAGGCCAAGGCAGAAGGGAGGAAGAAGCCGGTGGTAGTCGCCCTGAGCGCGGATGGCACAGATGCGGCCAAGATGGAGAGCCAGGAAGCGGGCATGGTGGACTACCTGCTCAAACCCCTTGATTTCGCCCGCTTGCAGCAGGTGCTGACTACCTGGATGCCAGAAGCTGCTGCACAGTCCCATCTGGACAGCCCTCCTTTAGACAACCCGCACAGCCCGCGTCAGCTGAACAAGACAGCGGCAAAGCAGGTGCTCAATGCACAGACCTTGGGACGTTTGCGTCGCAATCTCGGCAATCTCGAGGCCGTGATCCAGGTATTTTTGGAGTCTTTGCCCAAACGTCTGGCCGAGTTACACGAAGCCTGTCGCAACCAGGATGCCCCGACTGTCGTTCGTATCGCCCATACCCTTAAGGGCAGCAGCGTCCAACTCGGTGCCGAGGAACTCGGCAGCCTCAGTCAACAGCTGGAACGCCTTGCCCGCATGGGACATGTCGATCAATTCGGCCAGGTGTTGCAGAAAATAGATGGAGCCGCAGACAAGGTGGAGCAAGCTTTCATGAAGAGCTTGCAGGAATAGCCTTTCTCCGTACAGTACGTAGTACCAATGGAGTATTATGTTGATGGAAAGCCGCAACAGGGCTTGTGCATGCCATGTATGACCTTTCCCTTGCTCCTCTGACCTGAACCATGCCCATGACTCCTTTGCAAGCCGAAACTTTTCAACCAGTAATACTCGTCGTCGATGATGATGAAATTGTCCGCATCCTGTTGCGTCAGTTTCTGGAGGGGGAGGGTTTTCAGGTGCGTGAGGCAGAGGATGGAGCCAGTGCCCTAGAATTGCTCCAGCATGTGCCGGTGGATCTGGTCATCCTGGATATTGTCATGCCGGGCATGGATGGGAGCATAGTCTGTGCCCGCATTCAGGATATGATTCCCGAACCTCCACCGGTTCTAATCATGACCGCCATGGACTACGATCAAGAGGTCGATCAAGTGTATAATGCGGGTGCGGTGGACTATATTCAAAAGCCCTTGCAGTGGCCGGTGTTGCGCAACCGAATCCGCTACATCCTGAAGGCGCACCGGGCCAGCCGGGAGCTGGCTCAGCTCAGCAAAAAGTATGAGACTATTCTGGACTTCGCTGAAAACGGTATCGCCGGACTCGACTACGCAGGCAAGCTCATCTACATCAACCTGGCGGCTCAACGTATGCTGGGCTACAGTGCCCAGGAGGCCCAGGGCAAAAATTACCGGGATATTTTCCGCATCTCCCGGGCGGGCAGTGTCACGTTCAATGAAGATTGTTTTCCATTTTTAGTTCAGGAGAAAAAGGAGGGTTCCGTACATTTTGACGAGGCCAGGATGGAACGGAAGGATGGTACGTCCTTTAGTGTGGATCTGCGTGCTTCACCTATTATTGAGGATGGTCGGCTCAGCGGCGGTGTCATCGTTTTTCAGGATACCACCGAACGCCAGAGGGCTTCGCAGATCATCCGGCACATGGCCAATCACGACGCCCTAACTAACTTGCCGAACCGCAACTACCTGTTGCAACGGCTGCCCCAGGCCGTCTCCCTGGCCAAACGGCAGGGGCGTAAGCTGTTTCTGCTCTTCATTGATCTGGATCGTTTTAAACCCATCAACGATCAGCACGGCCATGCAGTGGGCGACCTGGTCTTGGTGCAGGTGGGCAAACGTTTGACCCAGGCGATGCGGGCCTCGGATTCCGTCTGTCGCCTGGGCGGGGATGAGTTTGTTATTTTACTGGAAAGTGCGGTGACGCTCCATGGCGCCATCATGGTGGCAGACCGGGTCATCAATTTGCTCAATGAACCCATCCAGGTGCAGGAGTTGACCTGCTTCATCGGTGCCAGCATTGGTATTGCTGTCTATCCCGATGACAGCGAGGATGCAGATATCCTGCTGCGCCATGCGGATCAAGCCATGTATACTGCCAAGAAAAAGGGACGCAACTGCTGGCATCTGTACGGAGATCAGCTCAAGAATTCCGCACCATCGAGCGAATAATATCGGTTTTTCCAATCACGCCCACCAGTCTGCCTTCCTCTCCATCTTCCACCACCGGCAGGGTGTGCACATGCTGTTCCGCCATAATGGTCGCCACCTCCTCCAGGGTGCTGTCGGGCCGCACGGTGATCGGGTCTTTGGAGCAGATATCGTCTACGCGCGCGCCAGATATCTTTTTCATCTCCTGTTTCATTTTTTCCGGGTTGTCCAAAAAAAAGAAGGCATCGAGGATGGCAATGCTCCGCGGCAGATGCAGCTTCTTGTTGGTGAAGATGAGATCGCTTTGGGTGACGATACCACTGAGCCGGCCTTGCTCATCCACTACAGGCGCGCCACTGATGTGGTGGTGCAAAAACAGTTCGGCCAGTTCACGCACACTCTGATCCTTGTGCACGGTAATGACGTTCGGGTTCATGATATCCTTGGCGCTGAGCATAGTTGCCTCCTCTGAAAAAGATCTATTTGGTGTCGTTTATGTCGTGGTGAACAGGTGGGGCAGGGCAGTGGCCACTTCCGAGGCACTGTAGCCGTAGGGCTGTGTTTGCGCCAGGAGGTCGGCGGCCGCACCATGCAGGTAGACACCCAAGCAGGCGGCTTCCCATAGTGCGTGTCCCTGGGCGAGCAGGCCGGCCATAATCCCGGCCAGCACATCGCCCATGCCGCCGGTGGCCATGCCCGGGTTGCCACTGGTATTGATGGCCCAACGGTCATCACCAGTGGCCAGCACCGTCCCAGCCCCTTTCAAAACAGCCACTACAGGATGAGCGCTTTTTTCGCAGAGCTGACATAATTTCCGGGTAGCAGTCAAGCGGTCTGCCTGCAGCTGGGAGACGGGCTGGTTCAAGAGGCGTGCCATTTCACCGGGATGAGGTGTGAACAGGCGAGGACCACCCGGCCTGGCCAGTACGTCCTGGTTGGCGGCCAGGATGTTTAAGGCATCGGCATCCACCACCATGGTCTCCTGCCGTTCTTGGTACAACCTGAGTACCAGTTCGGCAGTTTCAGCTGCAGTGCCAATGCCCGGGCCCAGTACCAAGGCC
Organism: Desulfobulbaceae bacterium; assembly: GCA_013201405.1. Lineage (GTDB taxonomy): Bacteria > Desulfobacterota > Desulfobulbia > Desulfobulbales > Desulfobulbaceae > Desulfobulbus. The sequence continues at coordinate 15,623 of JABMJC010000033.1, read as the reverse complement.
TGTTTGCCTCGGCAGAGCGTGGCGAGTAAGCCATGATCTGCAGCAGAGAGGCAGTTGCTGGAGGCAACCAGCGGCGTGTACATGGCCTCGACCAGCGAACTGGCGAAGATGGACAAGAGTTTGGCAGGTACAGCCGCACTTACCAGGCCCGCACCACTGCGGATGGCTCCCTGTGCGGCCAGCAGGGCTGCGCCGCTTTTACCCGTGGAGCCGGCAAGGATAAGCACATGGCCGTTTGTGCCCTTGTGGGTGCCACTTGTACGCGGTGCCAGCGCAGACAGTATGCTTTGGTCAAGCAGCTGGCCCTGCAGGGCAGCACTGGCGACGATTTTTTTTGGGATGCCGATATCCACCACCTGGAGGCGCCCACAGTGGGGACCGCCGTGGTGCAGTTGGCCGGGCTTGGCCAGTCCATAGCTTACGGTCAGGTTGGCCTGCACCGCCTCACCCAGGACCTGACCAGTATCGCTGTTGAGACCAGAAGGAATATCTAACGCCACCACCGGGCAGGCATGCTGTTTGGCCAAGCTGTCGAGGGCGTGGAGCGCATGCAAGTACATGCCCTCAACGGCCCTGGTCAGTCCAATGCCAAAGAGGCCATCCACTACGCTGTGCACCGGGCGGTTGAACAGCTCTTTGTTGGCCTGTTCCAGGCTGCTGGCTACTGATACAGATTCGTCGAGCACCATACAGGGCAGGTTCAGGCGTTTGAGGATGGACCAGTTAAGGGCAGCATCGGCTGGCAGTTGCTGTGCTTGGGCAAAAAGCAGAACCAGGGGATACCCGCCGCGACCATGGACACAGCGGGCAATGACCAGGCCGTCGCCGCCATTGTTGCCAGGGCCAGCAAAGATGCACACGCCTTTACCCTGCACTGGTCCAAATTCCCGCTCCATGGCGTCCACCGTGGCCCGGCCGGCATTTTCCATGAGTACTGCGCCGGGAATACCGATCTCCGTAATGCTGCGTCGGTCCAACTCCCGCATTTGGCTGGCCGTGGCCAGGCGTGGGCAGAGTTCGGTGAGGCAGGTGCGTTTCGGCTGTTGCATATTCATCTCCCCTGCTCTTTAATAGGCTGTCCATGTTCTCCGGCGGAGTGCATGGCCGCTGTGTGTGCATAACGAGATGCCGCGGCCAGAAAACCACTTGCCCATTCCGGTGTGCCCGAAGCGAGTACGTGGGTATACAGGGCGAGCACGTTATTGTAGACAAGGCCGTCGCGACCATCCATGAAGCCAGTACCACGCTGCATGCGCAGCACCAGATCTCTGCTCTGGCCACTCCACTCCTGCACCTTGGAGTAGCGGAACTCATGTCCCTTGATGTGCAGACCCTGGCGGTAAAAACTGTTCTCCCCCTCAACGCTCAAAATGGAATATCCGTGGGCCTGTGGTTTGGCAGCCAGAGAGAAGGTGACCGGAAAAATACCGGTCAGGGGATATTCTCGGCCCTCCAGCAAAATGGAGCGGCCCAGATAGATGAGGCCACCGCATTCGGCATAGACCGGCAGGCCGTTGTCAATGGCAGTGCGTAGCGAGTGACGGAAACTATGGTTGTCGGCCAGGGCCTGGGCGCAGGTCTCGGGAAAACCACCGCCAATGTACAGACCATGCAGGCCTGCTGGCAAAGCTTCGGCACTCAGGGCGTTGATCATCACCAGTTCTGCACCCCCCTCCTGCAAGGCCTCAAAATTTTCTTCATAATAGAATTGGAAGGCAGCATCCCGCAGGACACCAATACGTAGATTGCTCTCAAGCTGGCTAATATGGGGTTGTCGATTCGTAGCCACCGGTGGCCTTGCTTCTGGTTGCGCTGGCAGGGTTATGGTTTGCATGCGCGACAGGATGGCGTCTAGGTCAAAGTGCTGTGTTGCCATGCTTCCGAGGGTAGCCACGGCCTGTTCTGCGTTTTTGTATTCCTGGTGCGGGGTTACTCCCAAGTGGCGCATAGGGAAGATGTCTGCAGCCAGGCGAGGGATGATGCCCAGAACCGGAATGTCTCCTGTCTGTGCCAGCGATTCCCTGAGAATGCGTTCGTGTCGGGAGGTGGCAACCTGATTGAGAATAACTCCAGCTATGCGCAGCCTGGGATCAAAAAGGCGGCAACCCATGACCAGGGCGGCAACCGTGCGGGTGGTTTTGCTGCAATCAACCACCAGCAGTATCGGCAGATTGAGCAGGATGGCCAACTCCGCCGTGGAGTAGGTGCCGCTGGCATTGACTCCATCGAACAATCCCCGGTTACCCTCCACCAGGGCCACGGCCATTTTTTTTTCTTGTAGGTGTCGAAAAAAAGTAGCCCGGAGTTGTTCTGGCCCGGGCAGGTATGGGTCCAGATTGTAGCAGGGTGCCCCTGCTGCCTTGGCCATCCAGCCTGCGTCGATGTAGTCTGGCCCTTTTTTGAAGGGTAGTACCTTAAGGCCGCGGGTGCGCAGGGCGGCAAGCAGGCCCACTGCAGCCACAGATTTGCCCGAACCACCGCTGAGTCCGGCCAGGACCATGCCCCGCAATCCGCTGTTGTCCGTGTTATGTTCTGTCATGGGTGATGGTGGGAGGCAGGGTTCCTGTGGGTGCTGGATGGATGCAGGTTCTGATCGTGGGGCCTTTTACCCAGTTCTTGCCAGGCGTTGTGGTACAAGGTGTTGAGTGTCTCTTCCAGTTTGAGCCGGTAGTCCTCGATTGCTTCATGGGAAAGATTTGGCGGTACATAGAGGGCTGGGCCATGGTGGAGCACAATCTTGGCAAAGGGTAGAGGAATCACAGTTTTATCCCAACTGTTGAAGGCAATATAGTGGCTGGCTGCCCAGGCCATGGGAAAGATGGGTTGGCCCGAGCGGCTGGCCATAAGGATGCAGCCGGCCTGCACCTTGCGGGCAGGGCCCTGGGAGCCGTCGGCAACAATACCGGCGTTGTTTCCTTGCTGCAGTTGGCTCAGCATCTCCCGCAGGGCCCGGAACCCCCGTTTGTTGGCAGAGCCGCGTATAGGAATGTGGCCAAGTTTGATGGCAAGCCGGGCGATGTACTCGCCATCGCGGCTGGTGCTGACCATGATCGCGGCAGGCTGCCTGCGCAGGTAGTAAAAGTTATAGAGAAAGCTGTAGTGCCAAAAGGTAGCAATACCTCTGCCGTTTTGGGCTATGGTGGCCTTTATCTGTTCACTGCCATGGGTCGTAAGACGGCAGCTGGCAAACCACAGGCGCAGCAGGCCTGCTGCCAGCCCCGGTAGAACGCGCAGCGAGAGACGGTACCAAAAATCAGTCAAGGCTTAACTCCAGCATTTTGAGTTCCTTTACACGGTCGCGGTAGCCGGCCGCTTCTTCAAAGGCCAGCCGCTGTGCGGCCTCCTGCATTTTTTCTTCCAAGGCCTCGATATCGCGTCGCAACTCCGCCTCGCTGTAATATACTTGCACCGGTTCTGCGCTCTGCAAAAGCCCGGCTGACTGGGCTGTAGACTCCTCTGTACCAAGCCAGCCCGAAGCGCGCAGGTGCTGGGTCATGGAATCCTTGATTTCGGAAGTTACCGTACGGGGGATAATACCATGTTTTTTGTTATGCGCCTCCTGAACAGTGCGTCGTCGGTTGGTTTCGTTAATGGTTTTTTGCATGGAGGGCGTGATCTGGTCGGCATAGAGGATGACCATTCCTGCAGCGTTGCGGGCCGCACGGCCACAGGTCTGGATCAGCGAGCGTTCCGAGCGGAGAAAACCCTCCTTGTCTGCATCCAGCACAGCCACCAGCGATACTTCGGGGATGTCCAGGCCCTCGCGCAAGAGATTGATGCCGACAAGCACGTCGTAATGTCGCTGGCGCAAATCGCGGATCAACTCCACCCGTTCCAGGGTTTTTATGTCTGAGTGCAGATAACGCACCCTGATTCCCAGATCTTCGTAGTACTTGGTCAGGTCTTCCGCCATCCGCTTGGTTAGGGTGGTGACCAAGACCGCCTCGTTGCGGCTGCTGCGCAGGCGGATTTCCGCCAGCAAATCATCCACCTGGGAACTGGCAGGCCGTACCTCGATCAGCGGATCGAGCAGGCCGGTGGGGCGGATGAGCTGTTCCACCACATACTCCCCTGCTTTCTTCAGTTCGTAGGGACCGGGCGTGGCCGATACATAGACGATCTGGTGCAGGCGTTGCTCGAATTCGTCAAAGCGCAGGGGACGGTTGTCCAAGGCCGAGGGCAGGCGGAAACCGTAGTCAACTAAGGTTTGCTTGCGTGAGCGGTCGCCATTGTACATGCCGCCGATCTGGGGCACAGCGATGTGCGATTCATCCACAATGAACAGGTAGTCGTCTGGAAAGTAATCCAGCAGGTTGGGCGGCGGTGCGCCCGGTTCCTTGCCGGTGAGGTGACGACTGTAGTTTTCTATGCCGTTGCAGTAGCCGAGTTCAGCGATCATTTCCAAATCAAACATGGTGCGTTGTTCCAGTCGCTGTTCCTCGACCAGTCGGTTTGCAGCATGGAGTTCGGCCAGGCGCAGCTGCAACTCATCCTGGATGGAGCGCATGGCTCGTTCCAGATTGTCTTGGCCAGTAACAAAGTGACTGCCCGGAAAAACCGCTGTTTGCTCCATGTCTTCCAATACCACACCCCGCAGGGGATCGATCAGGGTGATACTGTCGATACTGTCGCCGAAAAATTCCACCCGCAGGGCGCGCTCCTCCTCGTGCACTGGGAAGATGTCGATGACATCGCCCCGAACCCGAAAGGTGCCGCGGTGGAAGGAAAAATCATTGCGCTCATAGAGCATAAAGGCCAGACGACGCTGTACCTCTTCCATGGGATAATCGGCCCCGCGCTCCAGAAAGAGGTGCATGTTCTTGTACTCGTCCGGCGAGCCCAGGCCATAGATGCAGGAGACCGAGGCAACAATGAGCACATCCCGCCGGGTGAGCAGCGAACGGGTGGCAGAGTGACGCAGTTTGTCGATGGCGTCGTTGATGGCGGAATCTTTTTCAATATAGGTGTCCGAGGCAGGGATATAGGCTTCGGGTTGGTAGTAGTCGTAGTAGGAAACAAAGTATTCCACTGCATTGTGGGGAAAGAGTTCGCGGAACTCACTGAAGAGTTGGGCAGCCAGGGTCTTGTTGGGAGCGAGCACCAGGGTGGGGCGTTGGATTTTGGCCACCACCTGGGCCATGGTAAAGGTCTTGCCCGAGCCGGTGACCCCTAAAAGCACCTGATCCCGGACCCCGGCCTTCACATTGGCCACCAGCGCGTCAATGGCAGCGGGCTGATCACCGGCTGGGGTAAAATTTGAAACTAGGGTGAATGGTGTAGAATCGTCGTAGGTGGGAGCGTTCACTGCAGTCAATCGGGAAATAATGTTTGTTTTTTGTTAGACGGTTTGCTGGCAATAGTGTAATGATATGCCAATCTACCCCACACCATAAGCATTTCCTGTGCAACAGCCAGGGCAATCAGTCATAGGCCTCGCTGTAGATGTGGCTGTGGGGATATCGTGCATCAAGCAGGTGGGTCAGGTCACGAATCATGTTCCGCAGCCCGCACAAGTAGAAATCATAGTCACCCGGCGGGAGCAGGGTATCCACATAGGTGCTGACATAACCGTGGAAGACCTGGTTTTCGTCAGCCAGGGGCCCAGGAGAAGAGAGGCAGGGAATGTAGTGCTTGGCAGCACGACTGAGCTCCCTGCGATATATCAGGGCAGAGGGATGACGCACACCGTGCAGCAGAGTGAAGTCGCGTACACCACTGGCGCACATGGCAATGAACGGAGCAATACCGGTGCCCGTGGCAATGAAGCAGGGCTCCCGTTTGCTGGGCTGAAAACAGAAATATCCCTGTGCCGCGCTGACGCCCAGTTCTGTCCCCATGGGTGTTGTGGCCAATAGAACACTGAGGCGGCCCTGTGGGATCTGTTTGATGAGCAGGCGCAGTTCAGGCTCTTCGGGTGCGGATATGAGGGTATATTCGCGCTGCGTACCCTGACAGGCAACATGGACAAACTGGCCTGGCCGAAAGGTGAAGTCGGGTGGCCTGGAGCAGCGCAACTCGAAAATGTCCCCAGTGTGCCAGTGCCGGTCAAGGAGGATTATGCTTTGTTTGGCAGTGGAGGGCATGGCGTGGTCTTGGATAGGCTGTGGGATGATTCATGGTTACCGGCTCTGCGGCCGAGTGTTCTGCAGTCGCCGTATTCTGAAAAAATCGTGCAGTAATGCGGCGCTTTTTTCAGCCAGCAGACCGCCACGCACCACCAATCTGTGGTTGAGCAAGCCGTCACCACCAATTTGGTAGCATGATTGGAGAGCTCCTGCCTTGGGGTCAAGGGTGCCAAAAACAATGCTTTCGATGCGCGCCTGCACGCAGACACCAGCACACATGATGCACGGTTCCAGGCTGACATAGAGCCTGCAGCCGGGCAAGCGGTAGTTGCGGAGCAGGGCTGCGGCCCGGCGGATGACCACCATTTCCGCATGGGCAGAAGGATCATGGTCACGAATACAGCGGTTGCCTGCCTGGGCGAGAATGGCGTTGTTGCTGTCCACCAGCACGGCCCCCACCGGCACTTCGCCGGCTGCGGCAGCCTCCTGCGCTGCCAACAGGGCGCACTGCATGAAGACGGTATCAGCAGGGGTGAACAAAGCAGTCAAAACAGAAAAACAGATCAAAAAGGTTACAATTTAAAATAAAAAACTTATTCTAAAATAAATTTACAAAAAAAATACCGTGGGTATGATGCCTGCACACAATGTGCCATAAAAAGGCAGACTGTACCTGATATTATTTACCGATTTTTTTGAGATCATCCAATGAAAAAACAAAAATTTCATATCCTAGCCTACAATTGGCAGCCTGATAATAAAAAAGAGATCGAGGCAGCCCTTGCCGGCTCTTCCAACATAACCTACGAAAGTGATCCGGGGACCTTTCGCCTTAAACTGGACCAGGAAGACTTTGATGTCATTTTATTGGGCCTGCAACCGGAAAATGGTTCCACCTCCATGATGCTTAGGACCATCAGGCAGAATATTCCGTCTACGCCGGTTATCGTTGCCAGTCCTTCGGACCAGCCCGACCTGATTGCCGAGGCCATGCAAGAGGGGGCCTGCGACTTTATCACCGACCCGTATCTACCAGAGCGCATCCGTTGCTCGGTGATCAAGGCGGTGACCAGCAGAAGTCAAACAAACGAGCTTGCCTATCTGCGCCATACCCAAGACGTGGTCTACAATTTTAACAGTGTGGTGGCGGAGACCCCCTCGTTTCGCCAGTTGGTCAATAATTTGCGCAAGTTTGCCGCCTTTGACTCAACCATGCTTTTCACCGGCAAAACAGGGACTGGCAAGAGTTTTTTGGCAGGCACTGTCCACTTCAACTCACCACGCCGGGAAAAACCCTTTATCAAGGTCAACTGTACCAACATGCCGGAACCATTTTTGGAGAGCGAACTCTTCGGTCATGAGGTCGGTGCCTTTCCCGGTGCAGACAAGCAGCGTATCGGCCGCTTGGAACAGGCGGATGGTGGTACGCTTTTTCTTGATGAAATAGGCGATATTTCACCCGCTGTGCAGGCCAAGCTCTTGCGCTTCCTCGAAGAAAAATCCTTTGAGCGTTTGGGGGGCAACCGTACCATCTACCTTGATGTTCGCATCATCGCGGCAACCAACAGAAACTTGGCCGCCAAGATTAGCGATGGCCAGTTTCGGGAAGATCTGTACTACCGTTTGAATGTCTTGCCCGTGCAGTTGCCGGCATTGAAAGACCGGCCAAACTGTATTGCTCCCCTGGCGCAAAAATTGCTCACACGCATAGCGGCCAATGTGTGCAAACCCATCACCGGTTTTACCGACGAGGCCTTGAAACTGCTGACCTCGTATCATTGGCCGGGGAATATTTTGCAACTGGCTAATGCCATCGAGCGGGCAGTTATCCTGGAAGAAGGCGAGTTGATCAGTGCTTTTTCGCTACAGAGCCCCGGGGAACTGATACCGGCTGATCCGGTTCGTACCGACAAGATTCCCGAGTTGGAAGACAGTGAACGGGCGCTGGTGCTGCGCGCCTTGCGGGAGTGTAACTGGGTGCAGAAAAAAGCGGCGCAAAAACTCGGAATCAGCCCCAGGGTCATGAATTACAAAATTCAAAAATTTGCCATCAGCCACCCCCGCTGGCGTAAACACAAGGGGAACCGCTGAGTAACCGCTGAGACCAGGGCACACGGGTGTCGCCTGCACTTTAGTGCAGGTGGTGCCCGGTGCTGGTCATGGTGAGTTTGCCGTTTTTCACTCCGCGCAGGGCGATCATCTTTTCAGCCAGTTCCCTGATGCGTGAGGCCCTGCCCTTGACGATAATCACTTCCAGACAGTTGTGGTGATCCATGTGTACATGGGTGGTGGAGGTGATCAGGGTATAGTAGTCGTGCTGTATTTCAGTTATTTTTTCCTGTAGCTGGGACTGGTGGTGATTGTACACCAGGGTCACCACTCCCACCACATCGCCATCCTGCTCCCATTCTTCGTGGATAAATTCTTTGCGGATGAGATCGCGCACTGCCTCGGAGCGGTTGACATAGCCCCGCTCGCGGATATAGGCGTCAAATTGCTCCAGGAGTTCTTCTTCAAGGGAGATGGAAAATCGTTTCAGCATGGTTTTCAAGTTTCCTTTTTAATGTGTTCCAATTCGGCTAAGATTTGTTTGGCCTGCTCCCTGATCTGCTTCGGTATACTTGTATCCTTGCTCGCCCGTCGCAGGTTTTGTACTGCCAGGTCTTCCCGCCCTTGGTAGAGGTAGTACTTTCCCAAATAAAAAATACTCATCCCTGTTCTTCCCCGGTTGGCTTCCATCTGGCCCAATTCAAAGTACACCTGCGGGTATTCGGGCATGGCCTGCGCCACTTGCTGAAAGAGCGTCTCAGCCCGGACTGTGTTGCCACTGACCGCCTCCGCCCGCGCCAGTTGAAAGAGACCGTAATATTCTGTGGGATTGCGAAGTACGCTAGCCTCCAGGATGTTTTTGGCTTCCCTGATGCGACCAGCCCTTTGCAGGATCACCGCTTCATCTACCTTGAGGATGTTTTTATGCGGATATTGTCCCTGGACAATGGCCAACTGCGCCAAGGCTTGCTCAAAACGGCGGTTTTCCGCCTCGATTAGCGCCAGGCCAAAGCGGGCCATGCGTTGGGTGTCGGCATCCTTGTCCTGCGCCAAGGTGATGGTGCAGTACTGACGTAACCGTTCCAAATCAGTAGTTTGCAGCAGCACCCGGTAACGAAAGCGCAGGAAGGCGAAATTGTCCGTCTCCTCCCATGGCGTGGGCTGTGGTGATTGCCTGTCCAGCTCTATGAGCGATTCCACATAGTCGAGCCTGGCTTCGGGATTGGGGTGAGTGAGCAGGTATTGGGGTATGTTGCCCACGCGGTAACGGGTAATGCGGCGCATGGTTTGCAGCATGCCTCTCATCGCTTCGGGATTGCGGCGCATCTTTTGCATCCAACCAAAGGAGAGCCGGTCTGCCTGTTCCTCATCTTCTCGGCTGTAGTGCAGGTTGATGGCCTGGCCTGCAGCAAGTGAACCGGTGAGCAGCCCCTGGGAAAGGCCGGGCACACCCAGAGCCAGGCCCGCCAAACCAAGCAACAGGGAGGCTGCGCCTACCTTGGCACCTTTATCCATGCGTTGAGCCAGATGCCGACTGGCCACATGGCCGATTTCGTGGGCAAGTACGCTCACCAGTTCGTCTTCGTTGTGCATGGCCTCAATCAGCCCGCTGTAGAAAAAAACCAGGCCTGCCGGGGCCGCAAAGGCGTTGAACTGCTCGCTCTGCACCACGAAGAAGCGGTAGTCGAAATACTGTGGTCCTACCACCTGTAAAACCTCGGTGCCCAGGCGATTGATGTATTGACTGATGTCTGGGTCATCGAGAATACGTAGATCCCGGCGTACGGAATACAGGATCTTTTGGCCAATGAGCCGTTCTTCGCCAATGGTCAGGGCCTGCACCTGGCAAGGCCAGCACAGGGAGATGACCAGCATGAGCGAAATGATGACGCGGTGGAAGCTATGGACGGCAGACATGGAAAGCTCCTGGTAGACAAAAGGATACGGTGCCTGAAGTAAAATACCTTGTCCGGATTGACGGTGCAAGGATTGGCCTGATCAGGCTGAACGCTCCTGAAGACGGTTGAGCCGCTGGTTCAAGCGTTCCACCAAGATGGAGCAGGGAAAGGTGAGGAGTAGGTACATGGCAGCCACCGTCAGCCAGACTTCAAAGGTGAGGTAGGTGGAGGCCATGAGCTGTGACCCCTGGTAGGTGAGTTCTTGTATGGCGATGACCGAAACAATTGAGGAATCCTTGATCAGGGAAACCAGCTGTCCGGCCAGTGGTGGCATCATCCTGCGCAGGGTTTGGGGCAGGATGACGTAGCGTAGACTCTGCCAGCGCGACAGGCCCAAGGCGTGGCAGGCCTCCCATTGTCCTCTGTAGATGGATAGGATGCCGGCACGTACAATTTCCGCCACATAGGCGCTTTCAAACACCGCCAGGGTGATCAGGGCTGAGACAAAGGGTGCGATTTGTGCAGGTGGGGCCAGGAAAATGGTGCTTAACCGGGTAAGCCAGGGATGGCTGTCTGCATCGATGCGACCTGATCCGGTCAGAAAGACGAGCTGATCTGCCAGGAAATAATAAAAGAGGAAAATAATGACCAAGGGGGGTAGATTGCGCATCAGCTCGGTAAAGGTCCTGGCCAGAAGGCGCAGATACAAGCTGTTGCTGATGCGGGCCAGGGCTACGGCAAAACCAAAAACCAGGGCGAGCAGACTTGCCCACAGGCTCAAACGCAGGGTGGTGAGCAGTCCCTGGGTGAGGTAGTTGGCCATCCAGCGACCAGACTCGGCATCGTAGCGGAAGAGGAACTGGGGGATAGCCCCCCAATTCCACTGGTAGTTGAGTTGTACGCTGACGCGGTAGCCAAGAAAGGCAAGCACCCCTGCCAGCAAAAGCAGGAGCAGGCCATCGAGCAGGGAGAGGGAGAGACGTTTTGCGTACACGACATCAGGTGTAAATGGCGAATGCTCTCACTACTGCACCAGGCTCTGCCAGTCTGTACTTTCAAACCAGTACTGGTAGCGTTCCTCGAGCCAGCCGCTGGCCTGTGCCTGGGCAATCCAGTTGTTGAGGAAGTTGAGGGTGTCGATATCGCCCTTGCGCAGTCCCATGGCAATGGGTTCCTGCATGAGCGGTTCAGGATAGGTGATCAGGATTTCGGGTGAGCCTGCTGCTTGCTGCACTGGCAAGGGCTGGCCGGCGACCATGCCATGCACACGGCCGTTACGCACCTCTTGCACAGCAGCGGGTTCAGTATCGAACAGGCGCAGGGTCGCCTTGGGGAAGACTTTTTTCGCTGTGAGCGCTGCAGTAGAGCCCATGCGTGCGGCCAGGGTCACCTCTGGTTTATTGAAGTCGGCAATGGCCATGTCTGCGGCCATCTTCCTGTTGGCCAAAAGTCCCTGGGCGGTGAAATAGTAGGCATTGGTAAAGTTGATTTTCAGGTTGCGTTCGGCAGTGACTGTCATGCCACCGATGATTACATCAAACTTACCTGCGATCAGGGCGGGAATGATACCTGACCACTCCGTGGGCACCAGCTCCAGCTTGATGCCCGCGTCTTCGGCCAGTTTTTTGGCCACATCCACTTCAAAGCCGATGAGTTCTCCCTTTTTGTCCTTCATGGCCCAAGGTACGAATACATCCAGGCCAACTCGGATACTGCCCCGCTTGGCGATCTGCTCTATGGCGCTTTCATTGGTGAGTTGCCGCTGCAATTCCCCGGCACAGGCCTGGGCACCAAAGTGCAGCAAGGGGCCCGTACAAAAGGCAAAGATGGCCAGGAACAGCGTGCATAGCGATATGCTTCTTTTCATGAGTTTATCCTCCTCAGGGTGAATGGGATGCATGGAGTCCGGTACAGCACCTCCCCTGTTCGCAGGTTTTTGACCTGCCGGAAGGTCACCTGTACACAATAACCTTTTACAAGATCTGACTGAGAAATTCCCGTGTTCTTGCCTGCTGTGGCTGGGTGAAAAATTTGGCCGAGGCAGCTTCCTCCACCTTGCGACCTTCTTCCATGAACACAACCCGATCGCTCACCTCACGGGCAAAGCCCATCTCGTGGCTCACCACCAGCATGGTCATCCCTTCTGCTGCCAGATTGCGCATCACATCCAGCACCTCGCCAATCATTTCCGGATCAAGCGCACTGGTGGCCTCGTCAAAGAGCATGATTTTCGGATACAGGGCCAGGGCACGGGCAATAGCCACTCGTTGTTGTTGTCCTCCGGAGAGCTCATCCGGATAGCGCATCGCCTTGTCCAGTACCCCCACTCGGTGCAAAAGATCCCGGGTGATTGTGTTTGCCTGGGCTGGGCTTTTTTTCTGCACCAGCCGCTGCGCTAAATTGATGTTTTCCTGTACGCTGAGATGGGGAAAGAGGTTGAAAGATTGGAAAACCATGCCGATTTTGCGACGAATGGCCAGCTGGTTGGCTTCGTTTTTATCCAGCGGAATGCCATCGATGACGATGCTGCCGGAATCGATGAGTTCCAGCCCGTTCAAGCAGCGGAGCAAGGTGGATTTGCCTGCACCGGATGGACCGATGATCACCAGCACCTCACCCCGGCGTACATCCAGGGAAAAATGATCCAGGGCGACCACACCTCCGGCATAGGTTTTACAAACATCGCGCATCTTGACCATGTTTTCCCTGTCAAAACCCAGGTTGTTGGTTTCGGGCAGAAGAGGCATTTCAGGTCGCTCCGTGGACGCGCCGTTTGAGGGTGTTGGCCAGGATGGAGAGGCTTACGGTGAGCACGAGGTAGATACAGGCGACCACTGCCCATATTTCGAAGCTCAGATAGGTGTCGGCGATAATGGCCCGGCCCTGCATGGTCAGTTCGTACACGGCAATGGTACTTACCAGGGAGGAATCCTTGATCAGGGAGATGGCCTGGCTGGTGAGCGGTGGCATGATTCGGCGGATGGCCTGCGGCAGAATTACATGACGATAGCCCTGCCAGCGGGTCAGGCCGAGGCTGTGGCAGGCTTCCCATTGCCCACGGTGGATGGACAAAATGCCGGCCCGGAAAATTTCCGAGGCATAGGCCCCTTCAAACAGGCTCAGGGCCAGCACAGCCGTGGTCATGCGGCCGATATCCAGGATGGGGGCCATGATGAAATAAAAACAGAAAATCTGCACCAAAAGTGGAGTGTTGCGGATGATCTCCAGATAAATGCGGGAGAGTCCACGGCCCACCGGTGAGGCGGACAGCCGCAGCAGTGCGGTCAGCAGACCGATCAGCCCGGCTACCACCATGCTGATCGAAGTGATCGCCAGGGTCATGCCCAGGCCTTGCAGCAGAGGGCCGGCAATAAAACGGCCTTCTTCCAGGGTGAAGAGATACCCTGGAACACGTTGCCAATGCCAGCTGTAGCCCATTTGCCCGGCCCCGCGCAGCACGAGCCAGAGCATGGCAGCCAGGCTGAGCACAAAGAGGATGCTATCCCGCAGGGTTGCAGCCTTGCTTATGGTTCTGGGTGATACAAAGGCCATGGAGAATGCAGCGTTTCCTGCGCCGTGAAGAAGGGGAAAGCGCAGCTGCCGCAACTAGACTGATACCAAGACCGTGGCGGAAGTGCTGAGCCAGAAAATCACGAAGACGCCTCCAATAAACCAGAGCCGTTGCAGCATTTCAAGAATTTGTTCGGGTGGGCAGGCCCTCTTTGTTCGCTGTTTGCTGCCCATAGCCTGTACAGACCATCTTCCTGTTGCTGCCCAGCAAGTGCTAGGGTAGATTGGCGTTATGTCTGTTCATGCGCCCATATACGGATTCACAGACGGATCCATAAACCAATCTGCCCGGTCACCGCTTTTGGCTATCCGCGATTTTTCCTTGGCGTTCATGACTGAGGATGGGCAAGATTCTTTGGCGTTGGACAAGGTGCATCTGCAAATTTTTCCCGGTGAAACCCATGCCCTGGTTGGTGAATCCGGCTCGGGGAAATCGGTACTGGCCTTGTCCATCCTGCGCCTGATCGAAGAAATCAGCCAGATACGTAACCACGGCTCCATTGACTTTGCCGGCCAAGAGTTGACCACCCTGGGCCGGGAGCAGATGCGCGCCATCCGTGGCAACCGCATTGCCATGATTTTTCAGGAACCCATGACCTCGCTCAACCCGGTGTATCCGGTGGGGGCGCAGCTGATGGAACCTCTGCGCCAGCACCGCCGCATGGGTAAGGCCCAGGCCCGCGAACGCGCAATCTCTCTGCTGGAGCGCACCGGCATCGATGACGCGGCTCGCCGCCTCGACAGCTACCCGCATCAGCTCTCCGGTGGGCAGCGGCAGCGGGTGCTCATCGCCATGGCCCTGGCCTGCGAACCTGAGTTGCTGATTGCCGACGAGCCCACCACAGCGTTGGATGTTACCATTCAGGAGCAAATTCTTGCCCTTATCCGCGATGTGCAGCAGGAGTTTGGTATGGCTGTGCTGCTCATCAGCCATGATTTGCCCATGGTGAAGATGATCGCCCATCGGGTGACAATCATGCACCAGGGCAGGGTGGTGGAGGAGGGTGCAGTGGCGGATATTTTCACCCGTCCCCAACAGGATTACACCCGGCATCTGCTGGCCGCGGTACCCAGTGGCGTGCAGAAGCACCGACCAGGCGGGCCGATACTCCTGGAGCTTAAGCAGCTGAGTTGCCATTTTCCGGTGGGCTACAAGTGGACTGGTTTTTTGCAGCGTCAGACCCTGGTGCACACCGCAGTCAAACAGGTGAGCCTGCGCCTGCACAAAGGCACCACCCTGGGGTTGGTGGGTGAATCCGGCTCGGGCAAGTCGACTTTGGCCATGTGTATTCTTGGTCTTTTGCCCTGCGAGGGCGAGGTGCTCTACCATGGTGAGGGGCAAAGCCATGGTTTATCCCGTTTGAGTACCAAGGCTTTTCGTCCGCTTCGGCGCGATCTGCAGTTGATCCTGCAAGACCCATTTTCCTCGCTCTCCCCTCGTTTGAACGTGGCCCAGATTATTGGCGAGGGTCTGCAAGTCCATCAGCTGGGTAGCAGCCACGAAGAACGCCTGGCCCTGGTGCACGACGCGTTGCGCGATGTCGAGCTGAGTCCGGCTATTGCCCACCGCTATCCCCACGAGTTTTCCGGAGGCCAGCGGCAACGCATTGCCATTGCCCGGGCCATTATCCTGCGGCCAAAACTGCTGATCCTCGACGAACCCACCAGCGCGCTCGACACCACTATTCAAAAACAGGTGCTCGAGCTGCTCAGACGTTTGCAGCAGTCTTATCAACTCACCTATATCTTCATCACCCACGATCTGCGGGTGGTGCGTTCTTTGGCCGATACTGTAGCCGTGATGCAGAAGGGGAGTATCGTTGAACAGGGGGCTGCAGACCAGCTCTTTGCCCAACCACAAGAACCCTATACCAGGCGGCTGTTCAGTGCTGCTTTTCACTCTTCCTGAAAAAATGGAGTATATATTTATGGTCTACCGCGCAGTCTTTCATCTCGATGCTCATGATGACAAGATTTTTGCCCTTAGTCTGACCAATGTCAGTAACCTGCTCAAGGCGGTTACCGCTTCGCACCAGCAATT
>JABMJC010000032.1 GCA_013201405.1 Desulfobulbaceae bacterium | reverse complement strand
CCAGCATCCTGTTGATAATGGTCTTGCGGGATTCGCGCACAAGAAAGGTATTGGTCTTGTCTGCCACCAGGGCAAAGAGTTCCTGCAGGGGAGCGCGGCAAAGGTAACTCATCCTGTTATCGAAAAAGGATGCTTGCCCGGCACTGATGGCAAAAGGCCGTGCTGCCGCAAATGTGGGAGAGGTGGGAGGCATTGATGGCAGGAGCAGATTGCGCCCACCGCGTTTGCTGACCAGTTGACTGACGTTTTGCGGTTTGGTGCCGCCGAGCCTGCTGCCGGCCAGATGCGGGATGGAAACATAGGCCTGCCAGGATGAGGACTGTTTATAGCGGTTTTCACGCGCCTTTTTGTTTTCCTCCGAATAGCGGATGGCGTTGAGTCTATTGTAAAGCGCGTGGGTGAAGGCAGAAGGGTACAGCGGGATAAGGCAAATGTAGGAGATGGAGGCATTGTCGGTCGGCCCTGCATCAGGCTTGAGTGGCCACAACACCTGCTTATTGGTTTCAGCGGTAGCAGGCGCACCTGTTTCGCCGGTGAGCGAATCAAAAAAACGCTCTTGATGCTGGGACGAAATGCCTGCATCTGCGGCAAATGCTCCTGCTAGGGCAGGATGTTTTACTAGGATAAGATGGCGGATTCTAATTTCCTTTTCTTCGTCGACAAACCAGTCAAAAAATGCCGCCAGCGGCAGATAGGCGGCATTGCCGTTGGCATCCAGAGCCGATTCGTGCATATGCTGGGAAGCAATCAAACCCACCGGCAGAGGGTGTTCCGGTTGGAAAAAAATGTTGTCGCCCCTGGAATCCGGATGCACGCCTTTGGATAGATGGGTGCCAAATTTAAGCCCGGCGGCCATGCGTTTGGCGGCATGCTCCATCCACACATCCAGGCTGTATTTTTGCTCTGCTTCAGTGAGGCGTTGTCGAAGATCGGAACCGACCTGCACATCGTTATTCTCCTCGGCCTTGGCGAGTTTTTTCTGTTCGGAAGCCGTCTTTTTGTCGAATTGGGCACGCAAGAATTCAGCAATGCGTTGCCGTACCTGGCCTGTTGTTAGGGTTTTCATGGGCAGGATCCTGTTTTCGGGAACATGAATATCAGAGGCATAAAACTCTGCATACTTTTTTTAATTTCTAAAAAATAAACATAATTTCAAGTTGGCTGCCTGTACGGCAGAGCACTTTTTTTTACCCTGAACCGGGTATTCAATCAACCCGCCAGAATCCAAACCACTCATGGAAATACCAACCGTTCTCGTGCCGAGGCAGGTGCACCGTGGCATAGCGGCAGGCAAGATAAGTGATGCTTTTTTCTGGTACCCTCTGCTGCAGTTTTTCCAGGCAGGCGTGGAGGCCGCTATTCAGCCAGGGGGAAAGGCGGGTATTGCGGTGCGGCAAGGCAAAGGCCAGTAGACTCTTGTTTTGCAGATTGCTCTCCTCAAGTCCCTTTTCGTACACTTGTTCTGCGGCATAGGCATTGAAGCCGCCTGCTTCATCCGGCACAAGCAGCCACTCTTCTTCTGTCCGGCCGGCGCGAAAGGGGCTGATGATCTGCAAATGCACACTGGCCCGGTGGGCGCTGTCCGGCTTGTGCCAGTAGGCATTGATATAGTTGAGCCCATCGTTATGCATCATCTCCTGCATCACCAGGTGTTCCAAGTCTGCCAGGCGCTCTGTGGCCTTGAGCACCGCCGGTCGTACAATACGAGGGATTGCGTTTATGTGGGCTAGTTGCTCCGGGCTGAACAGGATAGAGCAGTCATGGCTGCCGAGCAGGTGTTCTTTATCTTCAAAGCCGGGCCAGAAAAAAACAGGAGCGCGTCCGGCGCTTCCGCCCGCATATGTCCTTATCAGGGCCTTGATGTTGAATTGCCAAATCAGAATGTTGGGCTGGGAGGCCGTCAAAGCAGGCCGGTGCCGCCAGATGCGTCCGACGAGTTGGATGAGCGAGCGCATGGACGAGGGCTCGATAATGGCCCAGTCATAATCGTGGTCACGCCCGATTTCCGCCACCGGCGAGGCAAGTACAATGAAGATATGGTGCCGGGCATCGCTTTTGTTCAGGGCCTGCTCTATTTCGGGGTGGGTGCAGATACCCTCGGGGTGCGTCTCATCCCGCTTCAGGATGCGGTCGAGCTTTTCCTCAAGTTCACTGCGCAGGATCAGTACCTGGCGGGAATGGTAGCAGCAGAGGTGGATGTGGGTATCTGAGCAGGTCTCCTCCAGTTGCGCCTGATACAGGGCCAGCGCTAGGGCCATGAGCGGGCCGGTGTTGGCCATGCGTATCAGGCCGATGCTGAGCCTTTTGCCGCTTTGCGGATGCACTAGGTGGTATGTTTGGTGCAAAGAAAGCGCGTTTTCCACCAGCACTTTGGCCAGGCGGCCATAAAATCTGGCCGGTTTTTCCGTGTATTGCGGCAGCGATGTCAGGATTGCGCCCATCCGGCGTACCGGTTCCTTGCGGAGAAAGGCGGCCCGCTGCACCACAAACTGCTGGTGCTTTTCCTCAAAAAAAGCGGCGTTCGAGCAGGGCTCCGCCTGGCAGCGTTTTTCATCAAACCAGGCGCAGACTACAGGCTTTTGCGGCAGGTTCTGGCTTTTGTTCCAGAAGAACCGGCCTGACTGATAGGCCTGGAAGAGGCCGGCCACAAAGTCGGGCGTAAGGGTCGCCGAAGAGAGCACGATCCTGGAGCCGCACAAACCTGCCAGGTGCACCAGGCGCGCCAGGGCGGGCAGGTCTTCCTGGTTGAAGTCGTCTGGTTCATCCAGAATCAAATCGCTGCTGAGAAGCCGCAGCCAGGGCACGATATAGCGCCCGCCACGCCTGCACTCCGAGGCCTGCATGAGGTGATCGATGGTGCAGGCAACCACCGGGGTAAAGAGCAAGTCCCGCGCTTTATCCTCCGCCAGTACCACACCGAATTGTTTTTGCAGAAACTCATGCGATGCATCCCAGGCTCCGCCTTCCACCACAGCGGTATCCGGCACAAGCGCTGCCAGGGCGCTGCCGCTTTGTTCCTGCTCAGGGTCTGGTGCCCGGTCTTCCTGCCGCCACAGAAACAATTCGCGGCTGGCGGCTCCGCCCACCAGCACTGCCAGTTGTGTATCGCTGAGGCCAAGGTCTTCCTTAAAACTTGCGCCTGTTTGCAGGGTCAGTACCCGCAGGCCAAGGGCGATGGTGAATCTGGCCCCATGCTTTGCATCGGCAAGGGCATAGATAATGCGGGCATTGCCGATGGTTTTGCCGCAGCCGGTGGAGGCCATATTGACGCCGAAAAAACCCTGTTCAGCACTGGCCTGCTGCAGAGAACGGGCCAGGCTGTAGGCCTTGTTCTGCCAGGAAAAGCGCGGAATAGCGGTCGGTTTGATCAGGGTGTCGTGTTGTGTCAGAGTCGGCAGATTAGAGGCAAGTGCAGGTAGAAGACGGGCAAGGCGGGCAGTGCAGTGGGCCACACCCAGCAAATGTTCGTCCAGACGCTGTTTGGCCAGTACCTTGCCCTCATGGCGGAAGGTGTTGGCAACCAGTTCCGTGGCCGGGCCTGCCGTATCTGGCTGTTTGTATTTCAGGGAGTCGGCCGTGCCATTATCCTTTTGTTTTTCCGGTTTTTTGTTGGAATAGGTATAATCGCCCAGCATCAGGGCCAGGCGGCTGAAGTGCAGAAGCAATGGGTCGGCAATGGTTCTATGGCTGCTGTTGTTGCTGTCGCCACTGTTGCTACTGCCACTCGCGCCGGACTTGGCCAGGGCCATGAGCGGCGGATGGTTGAGCGCCTTTTTTGCCCAACGGCTGATCTGCTTCTGCCAGGCAGGGCTATGCACAACCAGATGATGGAAAGACCAGAATGTTGTCATTTCGGTACAGGCTGCCACTGCCTTGGGGTTACGCACCCAATGGTCAACCGGGGTGAGTGTTTCGTAGAGGGCGAACAGGGTCTTCCCGAGCTGGCCTGTATTTCTCTTTGCATACTTGCGCGTCTGCTCCTGGAACCAATCCCCCTCTGCAAAGGGCAAGCGGTGATGACTAACCACAAGCCAGGCCAGCCACTGCGCCAAAGGCGGCAGGGCAGGCAAGCTTGTCTGCCGCAGATCTTCCTCTTGCCAGTGCACAAACGGGATGGGCTGTTTTTGCAAATAGGCCTGCAGATCGCAGAAACGCCCGAGCCACTCTGCATCGCTTTCTGCCCCGGCCACCAGCCATTCAAACAGGCGCAGGGAAATCCACTCGTGCCGGTAAGGGTCAGCTGTAAAAACAGCCTCTGCAAAGAGCTTGCCCTGAAAACCGATGGTGGATTTGCCCAGATCATGCAGCAGGGCGGCAAGCGTTGCTATAATCTGGATGCCGTGGGCATACTGCCAGTTGTTTTCCCATTCTGTGTTGCGAAAGGGCTGTGCCGTCACATTGACCGGCACCCTGCCTTGAGCATCAAAACGGTCCCTGTTGCCCACCACCCACACAAGCTGGGAGCGGCTACGGCTTCTGAGCCAGTGGCAGGCAACAGCCGTGCTTTTGCTGGCGCTTTTTTTCAGGAGTTTATGCACCGCCTGCAAGCCCTCCTCTGTTATGACCGTGCGCCAGGTGTTATCGCCGATGCGGTCGGCAAAGGCGTCCAGTACCCGGCGGGTGCGTTTATGGGCCCTCTTTTCGCACTGGGACACAAAAAGCACCATCATGGGATATCTTCCCCGCTATTCTGTGCTTTCATTTGGTCCAGGTTTTCTGCGCCTCCGAAAGAAAGAGCCATCTGTTTGACTTGGGCAAACATGAAATCAAGCGCCTTGTGGCGGGTGAAAAGTTCCAGAGTTTCCTGGCGAAATTCCTGGGCGCTCGCGCCTTCACGGGCGCAGATAAAGGCCATGGGCAGCACCAGGGCGTCTTTCACTAAATCGGCAATATCAAAAACTAGCGCACCTCGCCTGGTTTTACCGTGCATCACCGCAAAACCATGGGGAATGCCCAAAACCCAGCACACAGTGGCGGCCAAGCCATAGGCCAGATAATTACCATGATTCAGAAAGGTGTTGGCGCGGTCTCCGGCCTCGTGTTCGCGCACAAAACCACCATAACTGCTGACTTCTGCGGCATGGCGGTATAATGCCTTGGTCAGGCGGGCCTCCAGTTGCAACAGATGGCTGGTGGCGGTTTGCAGGGGGATCTGCTGCCTGTGCCGGGCAAAGGCCTCTTCCATGCCGTCGGCAAATCCCTGTTGTGCCAACTCCCTGTCGCTGCGCCACACCTGGACAATATAATCCAGCCGGGCAAGCTGTAAGGCCTTGGCTGCCTGCAGGCGTTTGGCTTCGTCAAACCACCAGGAAAGCCAGCCCTGCACATACTCGGTGGGCCGGTACTCACTTTGCGGGCTCAACCACTCTATTTCTGCGCCCATGAACAACGGGGTGGCGTCTCCACCGCAAAAACCGACCAATACCCCGGCAGAAGCCAGCATGCGCATGGCCGCCTGGGTGATGGAGGTGCCGGTGCCCAGCATGATGCAGGTGGTGTTGGCAATGGGGATATTCCAGTATTGGTTTTCCCTTTTCGCCTCAGTGAGATAGAGTACCCGCCCATCTTTTTGCATCACCCGGCAGTGTTCCAGGTAGTAGATATTGGCCCGCTTGGAGTGGAGAATGGCTTTGAGCCCGGTCAATGGTTCCATACGATCTCCTTGTGCATGTGGTGCGGGAGGCAGCCTGGGGTTTTGCCTGTGCCAGGGCCAGCTTACAGCTAATTGCTTAAATATTCAGATAATCAGGCAGATAAAAAATTATTTCCATGCGTGCCACTATAACGGCTGCAATCCTGCTGACAATCAGCAATATTTTTATGACGTTTGCCTGATATGCACATGTGAAGATTCTTGCAAGCAAACCGTGTATTTTGGCGGCTGTTTTTTGTTTTCAGGGCCAAATTTGCGACAAGCTAAATTGCGCCCGACTTAGGCAGGCTAAAAGGTTTGGTATCTTGTACAGAAAACGCAAAAAGCCGCAGCTACGGGTGGCAGCTGCGGCTTTTGTTGAGGATTTGTTCCAAATATTTGTCCTATGGATACCTCAGCACGCTCTATTGTGCTCTTTGTTCGTTTTCATGCACGATGAAAATCAGCAACCCCGCCTGATACCTCAACCCCCGGCGGGTTTGCTTGGTGCAGGCGTCTTTTCCGGGTCTGCGGCTGCTCCGGCAATGGCGGCCCGGCTTACCTTGATGCGGATGTTGTCCGCTATTTCCAACGTGACCACGTTATCGGTCAAACCAGTGATCTGGCCGTAGATGCCGCCGCCGGTAATGACTCTGTCGCCCCGTTTCAGGTTGGCCAAATAGGCCTGGTGTTCCTTGGCCTTTTTTTGCTGCGGCCGGATAAGCAGGAAATAGAACACAAAAAAGATAAGAATTAGAGGAAGAAATTGACCGATGAAGGCCATCCCTCCGGGTGCGGCCGCCTCTGCAGCCCAAGCGACTCCTGTCATGAATATCCTCCGTCTCTGGGGTTAATGGCCAGGCTCCTGGTTGCCGCGCTGTTGGTAGAATTCGCTGCGAAAGGCGAGGAAGCGGTCTTGCTGGATCGCTTCGCGCATGGCAGCCATGAGGCTGATGTAGTAATGCAGGTTGTGAATAGTGTTTAATTGGTAGGCTAAAATCTCCCTGCTTTGGAACAGATGACGGAGATAGGCCCGGGAATAATGTCTGCAGGTGTAGCAGGTGCAGCATGGATCCAGTGGACTTGCGTCTTTTTGGAAACAAGCATTTTTTATAACCACTCTCCCCTGTGAAGTAAAGAGCATTCCGTTGCGGGCGTTACGAGTGGGCATGACGCAGTCGAACATATCAATGCCATGGAAAACGCCTTCCACCAGGTCTTCCGGCGTGCCCACCCCCATGAGGTAGCGGGCGTGCTTTGCTGGCAGGTGATGGGCACATGCAGCTAGTATGGCCAGCATTTCCTCCTTGGGCTCACCCACGGAAAGCCCACCCAGGGCATAGCCGTCAAAGCCGATATCATGCAATTCCTCCATGGCGGCCAGACGCAGGTCTGTATACATGCCACCTTGCACAATACCAAAGAGCAACTGGCCTGTTTCCGGTTGGGCCTGGCGGCAGCGTTTGGCCCAGCGGTTGGTCAGGGCCGTGGCGCGCGCAGCCTCTTCACGACTGGCCGGATAGGGGATGCAGGTATCCAGTGCCATCATGATGTCGCTACCCAGGGCTTCCTGCACGGCAATGGCATCTTCTGGACTGAGAAACAAGGGGCTGCCATCCAGGTGCGAGCGAAAGGCCGCGCCTTCTTCGCTGATTGTGGTCAGTTCCTGCAGGCTGAAGATTTGAAAACCACCGGAATCGGTGAGGATGGGTTTGTTCCAATGCATGAAGCGGTGCAGGCCACCTAGTTGGTGGATGAGTTCATGGCCGGGACGAATATAGAGGTGGTAGGTGTTGCCCAAGATGATTTGTGCACCTAATTCTTCCAGGGTTTCCGGAGTCATACCCTTGACCGTTGCCTGGGTGCCCACCGGCATGAACACCGGTGTTTCGATCACACCATGCAGGGTTGTAAGGGTGCCACAACGGGCATGGCACTGGCTGGATTGATATGTCTTGGTAAATGGTGATGACTGCATGAATATCCTTGTTGTGAGAAACAATGACTGAAAAATTTCGGCACAGGTGTAAATTTTTTCAGGAGTCTACCATAATAAACGCCAGGGTACAGGCCTGGTTCCTTCAGGCAAGGAGGGCGGCCAAGTCTTTGCGTAAGCGGTTTTCCTGGGTCAAAAGCGAGGCATGCAGGCGAAACTGTACCATAGCCCTGTGCAGGTTGTGCTCGGGATAGTGGCTGCCAAAATACGGGTTGCCTTGCAGATAGTCTGTAAAAAAACGCAGACCCAGCTCAAAAATAAGCAGTCGGGCAGCATCCAAGAGCAGGTTCTGGTCGGCTGCAGTTAAAAGTTGCCTGCCGCCATGCTGCAAATAGGCATTGAGCAGGGCGCTAAAGTGATTCGCTGCAAAGACAGGTTCTTGGTTTTTCTCTTCACCGCCGCTATTGCAGCAGGAGCGCAGACAGTCGCCAAGGTCGTGGAGAAGAAAACCAAATCTTACTGTATCTAGGTCAATCAGGCTGAGTACTGCATCGCCATGTGGAACAAAGAGGAAGTTGGCACATTTCGGATCAGCATGCACCAGTTGCTGGCCATGCTCTGCACTTTTACCCTGGAGCAGAAAGGCCAGGGGCCGCAGTTGGTGAATACTTTTGTAGCAAAAAGCTTCATCACTGGTTTTTGGGCTGCGGTTACAGGTGATGGCCTCAAACTGGGCCAGGTAGGCAGGGGTATCGTGGAAACCAGGCAGGGGGTCGTTCAACTCTTGGGGTGCCAGTGTACGCAGCAGCAGATGGAAACGGGCGAGCATGGCACCAACAGAAGCTGCCTGTGCTGCATTCACCTGCGCCAGTGTGCGCGAGGGACCGATGTAGGTGATGAGACGCCACAGTCCTCCTGCTGCATCCTGGCAGTAATCTTTGCCTTCTGGATTGGCAATGGGCAAGGGAAAGCGGGGAATATTGTGGTCGCGGTGTCGTGCCCAAGCCAGGTGGCGGGTGATGGTCCGAAAGTTGGTCATGACCGCGAACGGATCTGGGAAAACCACCGGACTGAGGCGCTGAAGCACGGCCTGGGTAACCACGCCTGCACTCTTGTATCGGAGTAGCCAGGTTTGGTTGATATTGCCCTCTGTGCAGGCTGTGGCCTTGAACAGTTGGGCATCGGGCAAAAAAAAATGAAAAATTTGGCTTAAAGATGTATCAGGGGGCATGGTGGTGAGGAAAAAGGAAAAGTCAGGGAGTTGGAGTGTAGCGTCTGTTTGATTTTGCCGGGCGGGAACCGTTTTCCCAAGTAAAATAGCCGCAAAGGCTTGCAATTTTAGGCTGGGCCCATTACAAGAGACTGTACCTGGTCACGCCAGTGGCATAACGTTCTTGCAGACAGCATAGTTTCTTTTACTACCAACGTAGGAAAAGATAGCGCCTGCATCCGCTATGCGCTACCTGTTTTGCTCCGTGTTTGTGTGCCGCCTGGTTATGCTCAAAAAAATGAAATATATACTAGTTGAGGTGTCGCTATGAACCTGAAACGTTCCTTTTTTCTAGGCTGTTTTTTTGCTGTCTTTCTGCTGATTCATGCAACGGCTTTTGCCGAGATGGTTTCCATCCGTGGAGACAATGTCAATATGCGTTCCGGCCCAGGGACCAATCATGAGATTTTATGGAAAATTGGCAACGGTTTTCCTTTGGAAGTGACGCAAAAATCGGGTAAATGGTTGAAGGTGCGTGATTTTGAGGGCAGCGTTGGCTGGGTGCATCAGGGGGTAACCAACAAGATACCCCATGCAGTGGTGAAAGCCAACAAGGGTTCCAACAGAAACATCAATATCCGTAGTGCCCCCAGCACCAGAACTGGTACAATAGTCGCCACCGCTACCTATGGTGTGGTTTTTAAGGTGCTTGGCAAAAGGGATGGTTGGGTGCAGGTTGAGCATGCCAATGGTGTTAAGGGTTGGATTCGTGGGGATCTGCTCTGGGGCGCGTGATTACCGTTTTCGTTGCGCCACATGGCGCTAGCAGCGCATAAGGTTTATCTGTAGCATGCCGAAGGGAAGGAAGCAGGGCTTCCTTCCCTCTTTTTTTGTCTGGCTGAACAGAATTTTTGCTTGTCGGTCAGGGGGGTTATTCTGTACACGCGCAGGGCGTTGTCTGGTATACTGCGGCAACACTCTCTCCAAGGTTTTCTAAATGGTATATGTCCACTTTTGTCATGAATGCCGACAAAGGCCTCATCAGCCGGCGTTTTGCCCAGGCGCTCGCCACGTATGAGGAGCAGGCACAGGTGCAGGCGCTGGTCGCCGACGCTCTGCTCGCCTACCTCTCAGAGGCCCTGCCTGCAGCCAAGCCACAGACCGCCCTTGAAATAGGCTGCTGCACCGGCATGCTGACAGAGAAGATCGCAGCCGGGTTGCCCTCGCTTGCTCATCTCACCGTGTGTGACCTGGTGGCAGCCTTCCAGGGCTGCATTGCCAGCAAAAGCCGGGGATGGCGGCAGCAGGTCACTTTTCTTGCGGGTGATATTGAAAAGGTAGTGCTTCCCCAGCGCTATGACTTGATTCTTTCCTCCTCCACCCTGCATTGGGTGCACGATTTCCCGGCCCTGAGCTGCAAACTGGCCCGCCATCTCAATGAGCAAGGAACACTGGCCATTGCCCTGTATGGTCCTGACAACTTTATGGAAATACGGGAAATTACCGGCAGCGGTCTGCGCTACCACAGCCTGGACGAGCTGGAGCATATCCTGTCTCGGCATTTTCAGGTACACATAGCTCGGGAAAGCCGGGAGCAGCTCTGGTTTGCCGATCCACTGGCCATGCTGCATCATCTGCGTGATACCGGGGTGAATGCTCTGAGTTCCAGGATGTGGACAAGGGGACGCCTGGCTGCATTTGCCGCTGCCTACCGCGAACGTTTCAGCGGCGACAGAGGTGTATGCCTCACGTACCATCCCCTGTTTTTCATCGCCACAAAGGCAGAGGATCGTCCGCTGCCGCCACCTGCATAGTAAAAACCCCATGGATGAGCGCAAGCACTGTTTAGCTGGCCCGCAGCACACCTTGGCTGTGGTTGGTATTGATACTGGAGTGGGTAAATCGTACTGTACCGGGCTGTTGGCCCATTTTCTGCTTTCGCTCTCAGAGCGGGTTACAACCATGAAGCTGGTGCAGACCGGTTGCAGCGGCATTGCCGAAGATATCCTGTTGCACCGCCGTCTCATGGGCCTGCCTGTGAGTGATGAGGATCAGCAGGGTCTGAGCAATCCCTATGTGTTCAAAGTACCCGCTTCTCCGCATCTTGCCGCCTCCATGGAAGGTAAGGCGGTGGAACGGGGGGTGCTGGACCAGGCAGTGACCTCATTGCAGCAGCGCCATCAGTGGCTTGTGCTGGAGGGTGCGGGTGGTTTGCTGGTGCCCTTGAATGCCGAGCTGCTTTTGCTGGATTACCTGGCCAGCCATGCCTGGCCACTGATTTTGGTGAGCAGCCCCAGGCTTGGGGCCATCAACCATACCAGGCTGAGTCTGGAGGCCATAAAAGGCCGCGATATGGACCTGCTTGGCCTGGTGTACAATCTCCATGGCAATCATGAACTGGAGATGGTGCGGGATACCCTGCGGGAATGCAAACGTGCCCTGCGGGATTACGGTTTCAGGGAAACCGTGGTTCTGATGCCGGATGTCAAGGAAAGCGCGGCCATTGCTTGGGGACCATTGCTGGCACCATTGATAGAAAGGACCGCGGCTGTTTGATTGTTGCTCCCTTCTTACCGAGAAGGGAGCCAAGCTCTCTGTTCAGAGTGGCGAGCGTATCCCGTGGCTCTGCAGGTAGCGAAGAATAATATCTTCCGGTTCCGGACGGCAGAAAAGATAGCCTTGCGCCTCGTCACAGCCCAGTTGCGCCAGTTGCGCCAGCTGGGTTTCTTTTTCCACCCCCTCGGCCACCACATTAATGCGCATCTGTTTGCAGATGGCGATGATGGTGCTGACAATACCGTCGTTGTCTTCCATCTCGTCAATAAACTGTTTGTCGATTTTCAGCGTCTGCACCGGCATTTTGCCGAGGTAGGCAAGGGATGAATAGCCGGTACCAAAGTCGTCAATGGAGAGTGCAACTCCCAATTGCCGCAGATTGTGCATGATGCGCAGGGTGTGCTTGGCATCCTGCATAGCGGTGCGCTCGGTGATCTCGAACTCAAGGAGCCGCGGGTCTGGATTGTGCTGTTTAAGCAGTCCTTCGGTTAGATCGACAAAATCCAGGTTGTGGAATTGGCGTGGTGAAATATTGATGCTGATTGGTACTGCCACTTGGTGTGTCTTGAGTGTGCCCAAAAAAGAGCAGGCGTTCTCCATGACAAAGATACAGAGATTATCAATCAGGTTGCTCTCTTCGGCAATGGGAATGAACAAGTCTGGCCGTACCAGGCGGCCATTTTTTTGCCAGCGGATCAGGGCTTCCATGGAAGTGGTCTTGCGGCTGGCAATGTGTACTTTGGGTTGATAATGGACAAGAAATTCCCCTTTGTGCAGGCCGGCACGGATGCCACTTTCTGTGCGAAAGCGCTGCTGTTGCATGGCGCGAATGCTCTGGTTGTAGACTGCATAGCGGTTTTTACCTTCCCTTTTGGCCTTGTGCATGGCCAGGTCGGCATTGCGCAGCAGTTCCTGGGGCGCCTCCCCATCGGCGGGACAATTGGAGATTCCAATGCTGATATTGAGAAAGACCTTGCGCCCCTCCTCAAAAAGAAAAGGCTCCTTCATGACATCCAGCAAGCGGTTGGCCATTAGATAGACGGCTGCCTCATCACTTGTTTCCTGCATCAGGTACATGAACTCGTCGCCACCGAGACGATAGAGGCTATCGCCGTCGCGCAACAGGGACTGCAGGCGCTTGGCGGCTTGTGCCAGGAGGACATCGCCCTGGCTGGGGCCAAAGACATCGTTGATCAGCTTGAAGTTATCGATATCTATGCAGAAAACGGTCAAGACTTGGCCGGATTCCTGGTTGTGGATAATGGCCTTGGCCAGCGCTTTAAGTAGTGAAGTACGGTTGGGTAACCGGGTGAGGATGTCGTAGTAGGCCAGAAAAGCGACTTGGCGTTCCCTTTTCCGCAACTCGCTCATATCCCGGATGGAGGCAAAGAAGTAGGCGATCTGTCCGTCTTGGTCAACCAGACCGTTGATAAACAACCATGCCGGATAAAGTGAACCATCTTTTTTTTTGTTCCAGATATTGCCTTCCCATCGACCGTGATGGCGCAGGGCGTGCCACATTTCTTGGTAGAAGGCCTGGTCATGCCGCCCAGAACCCACCAAGTTCATGTTATGGCCCCTTGCCTCCTCGGCGCTGTAGCCGCACAACTCGGAAAAAGCCTGGTTGACTTCTAAAATAATGCCATTCCGATCGGTGATCACCATGCTTTCGGCAGTGGTATCAAAGAGTTGTTTAAAAAGTGCAGCAGGTACGTTGCGGTCATGGCTGCTGGTATTAGCGACGTGGGGCATGGTGTTTACGTTAGGTTGATTCTGCGTATTTTTCTGCAACTTTGTGCTTGGCGATTTGCCGTCAATGGTTGGTACAAGTTTGTCGGCATAAGCAAATAGAATGAAGAGTAAACCAATGAACTATACGAGGAACTGCTTCTTCTATCCAGTACGAAGTTCGTCTGCTTACCGTGCCAACAGTTTACTCGCTAGAGTACGATTTTTTCATTTTTATGTGCTGCATACAGTACAGCCACAACTGTGTTCCAACCTGAACAAAATAAATTTCTGACCGGATGTAAATATAGGGCGGCTATCCTGCTTGCATTGTGAACTTCCTTGACGGGGATATTCAGCACAGGAGGATGTATGCCACCGCTTCAATTTCGATCCATCTGGATTTCCGATCTGCACCTGGGTACCAGAAACCTGCAGAGCGAGCAGTTGATGGATTTTCTGCAAAAAACCGAATCCAAATACCTGTACCTGGTGGGCGATATTCTCGACTTGCTCCAGGCCCGAAAAAGGTGGTACTGGCCGCGGATCAACGACCGCATTGTGCAAACGGTTTTAGACAAGGCCAAAAATGGCACCAAAGTTATGTACATTCCCGGCAACCACGACCATATCCTGCGCCGTTTTGATGGGATGGTGTTCAACAACATCCATATTTTTAACAAGGCGGTGCACGAAACCGCTGATGGACACCGCTATTTAGTTATCCATGGCGACAAGTTCGATCCAGTGGTGCAGAATAGCCCTTGGCTGGCCAGCATCGGCAGCACCCTGTACGATTTGGCGCTCACCATCAACCGGATTGTCAACAAGGGCCGTCGCGGATTGGGCTACGAGTACTGCTCTGTGTCAGCTTGGCTGAAACACCGGGTTAAAGTGGCAGTCAACTACATGGGTCGTTTCGAAGAGATGGTGGCACAGGAGGGGGTCAATAGCAAGGTGGATGGTCTCATCTGCGGCCATATCCATCGTGCCGGCATCCGGGAAATTGGCCAGGTGCTGTACAGTAACAGTGGCGATTGGGTAGAAAGCTGCACTGCCCTGGCAGAAAATCACAACGGCAGCCTGGGTCTGGTGCAGTGGCCGGAACAGCCTGCCCTTACTCATCCAGCAACGGGTACTGTCTATGAAGATCTGTATCGTGACCGATGCCTGGCATCCCCAAATTAACGGTGTGGTCACCACGCTCAGCCGTACCGCCGAAACCCTGAGCAACTGGGGACACGAGTTGTTGCTCATCACTCCCGAGCGTTTTGCCACTATCCCCTGTCCGACCTATCCAGAAATTCGGCTGTCTTTGGTGTCACCCGCATCCATCCAAAAGCTGGTGCACGCCTTTCATCCCGAGGCTGTACATATCGCCACCGAAGGGCCGCTGGGCTGGTGCGCCCGCGCTGTCTGCAAGCGATTGGGCTTGGCCTTCACCACTTCGTACCATACCCGTTTTCCCGAATATCTCCGTATGCGGGTGCCAATACCGGTGAAGATGAGTTACTCGGTGATGCGGGGCTTCCATGGTGCTGCCCGTCGCACCATGGCTGCTCCCACCATCCTGGATGAGTTGGAGGTCAGGGAATTTGATCATCTGGTGCCCTGGTCCCGGGGGGTGGATACTACCCTTTTTCGACCAAAGGAGCGCGAGACAGAGGGCGAGGCGCCGGTCTTTCTGTATATGGGTCGGGTGGCAGTGGAAAAAAACTTGCCCGCCTTCCTTGATTTGGATCTTCCCGGTGAAAAATGGGTGATTGGAGGAGGGCCAGCCCTGTCTGAACTGCAGGGTAGCTATCCGCAGGTGCGCTTCACTGGGCCCAAAAGTGGGGAAGACCTGGCCAAAACTTTGGCGCAGGCCGATGTGTTTGTTTTTCCGAGTCTGACCGATACCTTTGGTGTGGTGTTGTTGGAGGCCATGGCCTGCGGCGTGCCAGTGGCTGCCTTCCCGGTGACCGGGCCAAAATACATTGTGCGGGAAGGGGTGAATGGCTGTTTGGATACAGATCTGCGCAGCGCCGCCCTGCGGGCACTTACGGTTTCCCGTACAGATTGCCGCTCCTTTGCCAGCAAATACTCCTGGGAAGTCTGTACCCGCCAGTTCCTCAACAATCTCGTAGGCAACAGGGGGTTGGGGCACTGAGTTCCGAGGGGGGCTAACCGGCCAGGAGGTTAGCTTGGGGTTGGTGGGTGCGTTTTTTAATTTGCACCAACCGCTGCTGAACGAATCGCAGACGACATGGCCTGCAATTCGATCACGGTTTCATCCGTGCCTGGCGGACCGTTCACGCCGCGGTAGAGTAAGAATACCTGGTCAGGCAGCCTGAACCAGTACGAAGCCTCCCAAAAGGCTGCGACCAGGCTGTCCAGCTTGATGCGCACCCTTTGGGCCGCGACCCTCTCTCCGTCTGTCGTAGCTACCTCTTCTTTTCCAGCGAGCTCGGCCCGCATGGCCAGCAATTCCAGCTTGTCTGAACGCAGGAACAGGAAGGAAGCCTTGTCGCGTTCCAGGGCCACCATCCGCCCTAGGGCATAGGAAACCGACTGGAACCACGGCTTGTTGCCAAGACGCAATTGTTTATCAACCGGCTGCCCCTGGAAACTGCCCTGCACGTGCAAGATTTCCGCCTTGCGTTCAGCACGAACATCGGTGTGGGGCGATGCCAGCATGCTCCAGGCCAGGGTGGAGCCGTCTGGTGCGCATAAATTGGTATAGGTTGCATCCGGCTCTACCAGGGTAATGAGCACATTGTTTCCCTGTGTATCCATCTTCCAGCTGTATGTATGCGCTGTTTTTCCGGTTTGTTCCCTGTAGTGCAAAACGTGTGCTTCCTGTCCAGGCGGTTGTGCCTGAACCTGAACAGGAGGCATGACAACAAGGCCCACAAGACAACAGGCAGAGACAAGCAGCAGATGACAGAGCAGACGATGTATTTTCATAGCAGTTTACTGGCCAGCATGGCGAGATCGGCAAAATTTTTTGATGCAAAAGGAGTCGTAAAAAATGACGTTGGTATCGAGGATAAAGGTTTTGCAGACTTTATCGGCAGGCATGCAATTCCTGGAGTAGGGCAGGGGAAGTCGGCAGAGAAGAGAAAATCCATACGCAGGCCGCCCCAAGGGCCGGCATATGGATACAGGGCGCAGGATTGCGCCAGAAAGTCTGTTCAACGAATTCGGGAGAGGGTCGAGTGCACAGACGGCACTGACCTTTTTCAAGTTATGAACACATATACTATCGATCCTTTCTGTTAGACACAGGTGAGGTCAGCGTTAGGGTTGTGTCGGCGTGAAGTGTAGAGCGGTCTGTCCCGAGGTTGCTGACGCTGTTGAAACCATAACACGCACCTAACCTGCCTGTAATGGCTTTTGTGTAGATTTTGGCTAATTGATCCGCATGCGGCTTACCGGGCCGGCCCATTTTTTTGGTTCCCATCCGGCCATAAAGATGGAGCACCGCCTTTATGAAATGTAGCGAAACACGGAGATATTGTAATGATTCGCATAGCCACGACCTACCATAACAATACCATTTCCACTATACCATCAGGGTCACCACAAATACTCAACCTGTCGGAGCAGTCGGAGCTGGATATTCTCTGCTGCCAGATTAAACAGAAGAAAAATAAAGACAGCCAAAGCGCGCTGCGTAATCTGGCGTCATCGTTGCACATGTCTTGCAGCTCCATTGTACTGACTTCATCCCAGGATAATGACCAGAGCGAAACCATTTTTTCCATGCTCACCGGCGAGTCGGTGTGGATGCTCAACAGTGGTAGTATTGCCTTGCCCACTTCAAAAAAAGCAAAACATCGGGTGCAATTTGGGCTGGTGCGGAAGGGGTCCACCGCTGTGTTGATAATTAACATGCAGTATATCGATCTGCGCCGAGAGCGTCTTGCCACGCTGCATGCCCTCTTTAGCCATCAGCTGTTCAAGGAGCAGCAATATGGCGTGGTTCTGATTTGTACAGAACGCGCTTTCCATCTTTCTAAAAAAGAAGCCGCACAGCTGACCGCAGGTACGGGCTTTGTCTTACATAGAAGTCTGCAGGCCGAGAAGGCGAAAAGCAAGGGAGCCCTGCTGCTGTTTGTTCCCCAGGATCAGAGCGCAGCAGGGATGCTCTTTGGCAGGCAGGGAGATTATAGTTTGGTGGCCTGCGGTGCTGCGGCTGGAGATGCCCTGTTGTTGGAATTTCAGGTGCAGGCTGTGGTACGCAACAAGCGGAAACGGCCACGCTTTCCCCTATCCTTTGCCGAGCAATGGGCCGGCTACAAGGAAAATCTCCGCCCCACCATCATGTAGTAGGCGAGCAGATCCCTTGCCGCTTTTTGCTGCTTAATTTCCAGGTTTTCTTACACGCATGTTCACCATCGATACTTTATTGCACCAATACTACCCTAAGCTCAATGCTCGCCCGCTTCTGGGCCCACCGGTGCGTGGTCTGCTCAGGCAGCTTTTGTATGAACGGCGTTTTGCTGATTTTTCTGAACAGTATCCGGGCCTTTCCGGCATGGATTTTGTCGAACAGGTGCTGGAAAGTTTTCATTTTTCCTACTCAGTGCCTGAGCGAGAGCGGGATAATATCCCGACAAGCGGCCGTTTGGTGATCGTGGCCAATCACCCCATTGGCACCATGGACGGCCTGGCATTGCTGAAATTGGTCTATGATATCCGCCAGGACGTGCGCATTGTGGCCAACGATGTCTTGGCCTCGGTGCAGGCGTTGCAGCCGTGTCTTTTGCCGGTGCGTACGCTCAGCGGTGTCAGTTTGAAGGAGCAGATCGCACGCATTGAAAAGGCCTTGTGCCGGGAGGAGGCGGTTATCTTTTTTCCGGCCGGGGTTGTTTCACGCATGGGTGCCACAGGTATCCGGGACGGCAAGTGGCAAAAAGGCTTTTTGCGTCTGGCTACGAAGACCCGTTCCCCTATTTTGCCCATTCATATCAAGGCTCGGAATTCGGCCCGCTTTTATGTTGCCTCGTTGCTGGCACGGCCACTGTCCACTCTCATGCTGGTGGGTGAAATGTTCCACCGCCGGAAAAAGCCCGTGCAAATGACCATTGGCGGTTTGATTTCCTTTACCTCCTATGATGGGCTTTCCATTCGGGAAAAGGATAAGTTGGCGCTTTTCCGCCGGCATATTTATCGGGTTGGGGCGCACAGAAGTCCGGTTTTTCGTACCGAGGTAGCCATTGCCCGGCCCGAGCGGCGGGTGCTGCTCAATAAGGCCATTCGCCAGGGAGAGTTGTTGGGACGTACTCCAGATGGCATGGAAATACGCCTTTTTCCGGACGGCAGCAACAAAGTGCTTTTCCGTGAATTGGCCCGCCTGCGTGAACTCACCTTCCGTTTGGTGGGGGAAGGATCGGGCAAGCGGCGTGATCGTGACCAGTTTGATCGCTACTATCAGCATTTGGTGCTTTGGTCACCGGAAGATCTGGAAATCGTTGGTTCGTACCGTTTTGCCGATGCTGCCCGGGTCATTGCAGAGCAGGGGCTGGAAGGGCTGTACAGCCACAGTCTTTTTAGCCTGGATGCCGACAGTTGTCCTTTTCTCAAGCAGGGGCTGGAACTGGGCCGCAGTTTTGTGCAGCAACGCTACTGGGGTAAGCGCAGTCTGGATTATCTCTGGTTTGGTATTGGCGCTTTTCTCAAGCGCAATCCCCAGCACCGCTACTTGTTTGGCCCGGTGAGCATCAGCAATGCCATGCCGCGTCTTGCCAAGGAATTGCTCATTGTTTTTTACCGGCTCTATTTCACCCGGCCAGACACCCCTG
Organism: Desulfobulbaceae bacterium; assembly: GCA_013201405.1. GTDB lineage: Bacteria > Desulfobacterota > Desulfobulbia > Desulfobulbales > Desulfobulbaceae > Desulfobulbus. The sequence goes on along the minus strand of JABMJC010000032.1, from coordinate 4,275 downwards.
CCTGCTCGCGCAATCCTTTTTGTTTTTCGCTACCAGCCGAAAAGTTGGCTTCTTCTTTTTCCGGGCGGAATTACCGGGAAGATTTCATTCTGCTCAAGTCGCTGCTGGCCGCCCTGGGAGTTTCAGTGCCTACTTTGTATAAACAGTATACTGGACTGTGTAAGGCCGGTGGAGTGTATTTTCTTGATTTTAATGTAGATTCCAGTTTTGGTGACTGCATTGATGGCCTCGTGGTGGTGGATACCAGGCTGCTGAAGGAAAACAAGCGACGCCGCTATATTGACAACAATCACGCTACAGTTGGCGTATAGGGCGAGGCACAATCTTGGCTTGCCAGGGCGAACAAAAATAGCCCTTGACTTGGGTCACAAAAATTATTCCATTGTATTGACTATTCAGGTTCCATTCGGAATAAAAGGGAACTCCGTGTAAATCGGAGGCGGGCCCGCCGCTGTAACCGGGGACGAACGTCGCTTTAACGCCACTGATCTATATTGGGAAGGCGCGGCGCAAGGATGATCCGGGAGTCAGAAGACCTGCCTGAATACGTGCATAGCGCCTCCCCGTGGACAAGGGAAGCGATCCCCAGAGACGCGGATAAACCAGGGCATCCCCGGATCATCAAAAATGATTCGGGGATTTTTTTTTGGTGCTGCGCGCTACGCACTGCTTGTGCACTGAAAGGCTGTGCAGCCGCATACTTTGCCATGTCGGTATATGTCGGTATGCTTGGTGGAGGAAGCTGTTTGCCGACGCCTTCCTCCACTGGCTTTTGCAGTTGTCAAAGCAGGGGAGCGCCTTTGGGGAGCCGCTGGGGGGCCTCAGGTTACAATACAAAATGACCTGTTTTCCAGGTCAGCACACAAGGAGATTGTTATGAGAAGATTTGTGGTCTTTTTTTTCGCGCTTCATCTTGTTTTTTTCGGCAATGTGGCAAGTAGCCCTGCCAGTGGCGAGTATAAGGTTGAACCCAAAAACGCCATTGTCCTGGCCATGTTCGGCACCACTGTAGAGCCTGCCCTTGATGGTCTTTTGAATATTCGCACCCAACTCATGGAAAAATATCCGCACACCCCGGTACGGGTTGCTTTCACCTCAAATATTATCCGCAAAACATGGCAGCAGCGTGCACAGGATCCTGCCTATATCAAGGCGCATCCTGAAATTATTTCGGAAATACTTCATGTGAAGACACCGCTGGCAACCATCGCCGACTTACAAAACGAGGGTTATAATACCATTGTTGTGCAACCGACCCATATTTCGATGGGCGAGGAGTTTCTTGATCTGCACACTTATGTGGATGCCTTGCTAAGCATGGGCACCGTGAAAAAAGAGCATTACAAGCCCTCCCAAAAAATTGCGCTTGGCCGACCAGCCTTGGGCACCTATGGTACCCAGCACCCCTATGCAGAAGATATTGCCAGGATTGCAAAGGTTCTGGCACCGGATGCCCAGCGTGCAAAAGCAGAAAAAGCCGGCATTGTTTACATGGGACATGGCAATGATTACTTTCCGGGCAGCGGCGGTGCCTATCTTGAATTGGCCGCAAAAATGCGCGTGATGTATCCTGATGTGGTGACCACCATTGGTTGCGTGGAAGGGTACCCTGGCATTGAAGATGTGCTTGAGATGTTACGGCTGCACCAGGTGAAGAAGGTCATCCTTAAACCATTTATGGTGGTGGCTGGTGACCATACCCTCAATGATATGTCTGGCGATGAAGAAGATTCATGGAAATCTATACTTATCAAAAATGGCTTTGAGGTGATTGTTGTTAATGAGGGGCTTGGTGAACACGATAATTTTGCCAGGATCTTTGTCGACAATGCCATAGATGCCGCTACGGATGCCGGTATAACCCTCAACTAACTCCTAACTCGGGCGAAGCAAAAATACCTTTGCCGCTCTACATCCTGTACAAGTAGCCGAAACGCCCTTGGTGCACTTCAAATTGCCGGCGCGTTTCGGCTTTTTTTGAACATATCCATCCCACCAGCCCGAATACACGTTACACGTTAGGCGCCATTCCGTAGCGCCAATGCGCACAAATCAAAGGGTATCGCGAGATACTTGGGTACATCCACACCTTGCACAGGGAAGAGGTTGCTTTGCCCTCTGCCCGGAGCGCAGGGTAATTTCCAGCCGGATACGGTTATCCAGTTCTTTGCTACCAACTCCCCCTTTTGCAACCTTCCTTCCATGGCTATGGCTGGGCAGGGGGAAGCGTTTGTGTCGTGTTTTGACAAACAAAAAAAAGGGGATACAGTAGCCAGTATTGGGTAAAAGTTCCCGAAAGAAGTAGTGCTCTGGAGGAGCAGGGCCATGGCTTTTTTGCCGCATCTGCGCCTGCAATGTGTCCTTCCCCTTTTGAATTTTGGTGTTCACATGAATTCTTCGCCGGTGCGGCATAACAAGACTATGGAGCGCTCTGCGCTTTTGGTCTGTACCCTGAGTTCCTTTTTGGCCCCGTTCATGATTTCGGCGGTCAATGTGGCCATGCCTGCCATGCAGGCAGACCTCAATATCAAGGCAGTGGAGTTGGGCTGGGTGGCCACCATCTACTTGTTGGCCATGGCGGTGACCCTGGTACCGATGGGTAAAATCGCCGACATGTATGGCCTCAAGAAAATTTTCACCATTGGCCTGGTCGTCTACACCCTGGCCTCCACTCTGGCGGTCTTTGCCCCCAGCACAGTCATACTCCTTGTTTTTCGGGCAGGACAGGGGGTTGGTGCCGGAATGTTCGTCAGTACCGGCATGGCCATCCTCACTTCTATTTTTCCTCCGGAAAGGCGGGGCAGGGTCATTGGTATGTATGTGGCCGCGGTATATATTGGCTTGTCGGTGGGCCCCTTTGCCGGCGGCCTTATGACCGAGCATCTGGGCTGGCGCAGTATTTTTTTATTGATGTTCCCTTTGGGGATTGCCAGTGTCGCTTTGACCATCATAAATTTGAAGGGAGAATGGGCGAGCTCGAGCAGACAGCCCTTCAACCTGACCGGCACCCTGCTCTATGCTGTTTCCATATGTTCTTTGGCATATGGCGCATCCATCATGACTTCGGCCCTTGGCGTGGGTTTGGTGGTCTTGGGTGTTGCCGGCGGGGTTGTTTTTTTTCTGCACCAGCACCGTAGTCCGTATCCTGTGCTGGATGTGCGCCTCTTTATTCACAACCATACCTTTACTTTTTCCAGTATGGCTGCCCTGCTCAACTACAGTGCCTCCTTTGCCATCACCTTTTTAATGAGCCTCTACCTGCAGTACATTCAGGGTATGAGTCCGCAGGCGGCAGGCACTTTGCTTGTGGCCCAGCCTGTGGTCATGGCGCTGGGATCGCCCCTGGTCGGACGTCTGTCCGAACAGGTTGAGGCGCGCTGGCTTGCCACTGCCGGCATGCTCATCACCACCTTGGGCATTCTCTGCTACACCCAGCTGGATCTGGATACGCCCCGGCAATGGATCTTGGCCAACTTGATCCTGCTGGGAACCGGGTTTGCCCTGTTTTCATCCCCCAATACCAGCGCCATCATGGGTGCGGTGGACAAGAGCCAATATGGCGTGGCCTCAGGCGTCGTGGCGATCATGCGTCTTTTGGGGCAGATGTTAAGTATGGCCATGGCCACGGTGGTGCTGGCGCTGATGCTGGGTAATGTTGTCATAACTCCGCCTCTCTACCCACGTTTTCTGGAAAGTATCCGTACCGTGTTTTACTGTTCGGCCGCACTGTGCGCCCTTGGTGCGTGCTTTTCCTTGGCGCGCGGACGAACCATCTCCGCTCCACGGGATATTAGACGTTCCCGTCGCTGAACAGATGGGGAAGAAAAAAACCAACAAATCCCTAAGAGATCTTTGCTAAAAAAAGAGCAGGCTGGTCCGTGCAATACGTACCAGCCCAGAGGGTGTGCAAGGTGCTGAGTATTACTTCTGAGGACAGAGTTCAGCGTTTATTGCTCTATCTGTGCTGGTGAGACAGGAAAGTGCCTGACCCTGCACCTCTTGGCTCAACTTGCCTCGTTTGGCCATGTTTGCCACAATGGCAGGCCAGTTGGCATCGGTTTTATCCAGGGTGGTACAGATTCTTTTTATCCCATGGCATTTGGTGCAGCTGTTCTGTATCAGTTGCTGACAAGCCTGTAGATTGGGTTCCACACCGAAAGCCATGGCAGCAAAGCCAACAGTACAGAGCGTAGTGCACAGTAGCCCCAGCCATTTGTTCATAACAGCCCGTTGAATAATCCGCAGTTTTGAATACCGTAAACAACGGCTGGTTGT
>JABMJC010000161.1 GCA_013201405.1 Desulfobulbaceae bacterium | reverse complement strand
CTAAAGATATCCACCCCCTGGTTGCAGTGCGGACAACCAAAACCCGACATGTTCTCCACCAGACCAACAATGGGCATGTTCACGGTTTTGCAAAAGTTGATGGATTTACGCACATCGGCCAGGGCTATCTCCTGGGGCGTGGTCACCACCAGAGCCTGTACGCCCGGGATGGTTTGGGCCACAGACAGCGGTTCATCACCGGTGCCCGGAGGTGCGTCCACGACCAGGTAATCCAGTTCACCCCAATCCATGTCAGAGACAAACTGACGGATGGCCTGTATCTTCAAAGGCCCACGCCAAATAATGGCTTCGTCCCGGTCCTTCATCATGTATTCCAAAGACACCACCTTGAGGGTGTCATTATAGATCAAAGGTGGCACCAAGCCATTCGGATCTTCAGGCGCAACCAGCATGCCAGTCAGATTGAGCATACGGCAAACATCCGGCCCGTGCAAATCCACATCCATGAGTCCAACCTTGTGGCCACGCTTGGCCAGACTCAAGGCCAGATTCACAGCCACCGTGGACTTTCCCACTCCGCCCTTGCCACTCATCACCAGGATCTTGTTCTTGATCTTTCCCAACGACCTGTTAATGGCCAAATCCTGCTGCGCCAGCCGCGCATCCCCAGTGCCACAGGTTCCCTGCTGCGAGCTACCGCTGCCACAGGAGCTTCCACATGAACCGCTCATATTTTTCCTCCGTTTTATGGGCCCGGCCAATGACCGTGCCACAAATCCAAACAATACGTGCACAAGATACGTACGGTATCGTGTCAATTTGTCGCATACACTAATGCTGCCACCCTGAAAAGCAACAAAAAACAAAAACAACACCTCTGCTATCCTGGTATGGTGTCGGGATTTTTCTCTTCTTTTTCCCGTGTGTTCAAATTGCCAGAAGCCAGATGATGCTTAAGAGTATATGTTTAGTGTCAGCATCCCACTTCGCCCCCAGGGCCAAACAGGACAAACTGGCCACAAACGCACCACGTTTGCATAACGGGAGAATACCCCATGGATCAATTCAGTAAAAAATTGTTGCAGGAACTTCAACAGATGCAGCAGCACAGCGGCAGAATACTGCGCAGTATGTCCATTGCCCGCATGATTCCAGCCGATAGTCGCGGCTGGCAACCTGCAGTGGATATTTATGAAACCGAAAACACCTTTCTCCTCTATGCCGAGCTTGCCGGTGCCCGCAGCGACAGCCTGCAGGTGCTGGTGGAGGGGCGAAGCATCCGCATCAGCGGTGTGCGCCAACTGACCGATCATCCCAGCATTGCCTGTATCCACCAGTTGGAAATGGAGCTTGGCCCTTTTCAACGCACCCTGATATTGCCTGCGGCCATTGAGGTCGACGAGGTGCACTCATCGTACACGCATGGCGTTCTCCTGGTCACTCTGCCCAAAAAAGGCAAAAAACCTCGAAGAACGATCAACATACAGTCTGGAGACTAACGGTATGGCCAACGAAGAACACAGCGAACAAAAAAAAGTAGATCCCGTCGAGTTGGGTGTCCCGGAAATCCTGTCCATTCTGCCTTTGCAAGGGTTTGTTTTCTATCCAGGCATGGGCTTTCCCCTGCAGGTGTCCAGCGAGGCCTCAAAGGGCCTGATAGACGATGTCCTGTTGGGCGACCGACTCATTGGGCTGGTGCCCAGCAAAAAAGAACAGAGCAAGGGCGACGATGCCCTTGGACAGGACGACCTCTACCAGGTGGGCGTGGTCGGCTACCTGCATAAAATCAACAAGGCGCAGGAAGGCTACTACCAAATTTTGGTGAGTGGCACGCACAAGTTTGCCGTTGATGAATTTTTGCAGGACAGCCCCTATATCAAGGCCCGGGTGCATGAACTGCCCATGGAGCAGGTAGAGGACAAAAACATCGAAGCCCTGCTCTTCAACATCCGCAGCCAGTTCCAGAAGCTGGTCAGCGCCACTGAACTCCCCCAGGAATTGGTGGCCACGGTCAACAGCTTGACCAACCCCTTCTACGTAGCCTACCTGGTCAGCTCCCAGCTCAACTTGAAGATCGACATGGAGCAGGAGATTCTGGAAATCGGCCCCCTGGCCGACCTGTTGCACCGGGTGGCCAGTGAACTGCACAAACGCATGGAGACCGTGGAGATGAGTCAACAGCTCCAGGCCTCAATGAAGAAAGATATGGATGAGCGCCAGCGCGAATTCTTTCTCAGGCAGCAGCTGCAGGCTATCCGCAAGGAACTGGGCGAAGACGAGGAGGAAAAGGCCGAGGTGCGTGAGCTGCGTGAAAAAATCGCGGCCAAACTTTTGCCCGAGCATGCCCGCGCCGTAACGGAAAAAGAAGTCAACCGGTTGGAGCGCATTCCGCCCTCGTCGCCGGAATATACGATTTCGCGCACCTATGTCGACTGGATACTCGATCTACCCTGGCTGGAATCCACCACCGACACTCTGGATCTGGACCAGGCGGCCCAGGATCTGGATGCAGACCACTACGGCCTGGAAAAGATCAAAAAACGTATTCTGGAATTTCTGGCAGTGCGTAAGCTCAAGGAAGATGTGCATGGCCCGATTCTTTGTTTTGTCGGGCCGCCGGGTGTGGGCAAGACCTCACTGGGTCAGTCCATCGCCCGCACCATGGATCGCAAGTTCGTGCGCATCGCCCTGGGTGGCGTACGGGACGAGGCAGAGATACGCGGCCATCGTCGCACCTATATCGGTGCCCTGCCCGGTCGCATTATCTCCAGCCTCAAACGGGCCGGGGCCAACAATCCGGTTTTCCTTTTAGACGAAGTAGACAAGCTGGGTAGCGACTTCCGTGGCGACCCTTCCTCGGCCCTGCTGGAAGTGCTTGATCCGGAGCAAAACTCCACCTTCACCGATCACTATCTCGACATCGAATTTGATCTCTCCAAGGTGATGTTCATTGCCACGGCCAATGTATTGGACACCATTCCCGGCCCCTTGCGCGACCGCATGGAGATCGTGGAACTCTCAGGCTACACCCTGGAAGAAAAAATAGCCATTGCCATACGCTATCTCCTGCCCAAGCAACTGGAAGCGCATGCCTTGACTGACGATGACCTGATTTTACCGGAGGAAACCATCCGCAGCCTG
>JABMJC010000160.1 GCA_013201405.1 Desulfobulbaceae bacterium | reverse complement strand
CTGAGCCGGATGTGACGAAATTGACAGCTCGACCCGTCCAAAGCGGGAGCAGCTGCAGCCACAGCACAGCGCCACCTTCATCGGCCTGATGCTAATTGTGACCTCCCTGCTCTTTCAGGAGTGGCGGCAGGCAAAAAGAGCAGCACAGGCCTGCAGGACCAGCCAAAAATAACTATGGTAGGTAATGGTTTGTGCCCGTGACCAGGAGGTGCGCGGCACTATCAGCTCAGGATCCCTACAGATCGCAATCCACGAAGTGATGCCAATGAAAAAATAATCGCCCCTACCCTGCCGCACAGCTCACTCCCCCCGATGCAAAACAACTGCTATGGTACATAGAGCACACGCTTGTCGATGAATACAGCCTGCTCGTCGGAGTCGATGCTGTTTACGAAAATCCGCTCTACACTAAAGGGCATTGGCGTGAAAAGGCCGAACAGTTGCAGCTGCGGCCTCAGGGCTTGAACGTGCCGCAACAGCATCCTTTTTTAGAAAAATATAAGTGCAAAACATCTTGACTTGGCTGCGTCGGGCCTATACCCATAGCGGCGAACAGCATAAAGTCATTGCCATGCTGGAGCAGGAGGCAGATCAAGGCCACTGTGATGAACGACTGACAGGCCCTGCTTGCGCGGCAGCGCAGCCAGCACAAGGCCAAGTGCAGACTTTTGGAAGTGCTGGATGAGCTGGAGAAAGATCGGAAACTGGTCCGTTGATCTGCTGTTCGAATTGAGCGCACAATATTGGAGGATGTGCTATGTCTACCCTGTTTGAGCCGGTGCAACTTGGCGCCATACAACTTCCCAACCGCCTGGTGCTGAGCCCACTTACCCGCTGCCGAGCCAGTGCCGGCCGGGTGCCCAATGAACTTATGGCCCAATACTATGCCCAACGGGCCGGAGCCGGCCTGATTATCAGTGAAGCCACTTCGGTCACGCCCATAGGTGTGGGTTATCCGGACACACCCGGCATCTGGAATGAGGAACAGGTAGCGGGCTGGAAGCTGGTGACCGAGGCGGTGCACGCAGCAGGCGGTCGCATTTTCCTGCAGCTCTGGCATGTGGGTCGCATTTCTGACCCCTATTATCTGAATGGTGAATTGCCCGTGGCCCCAAGCGCTATTGCAGCGCGCGGCCATGTCAGCCTGCTGCGGCCAAAACGAGACTATGTTGTTCCGCGCGCTCTTGATCTTGAGGAGATTCCAGCAATTGTGGCCGCCTACCGCCAGGGCGCGGAATATGCCCGGCAGGCCGGGTTTGACGGGGTGGAGGTGCACGGCGCCAATGGCTATCTGCTGGATCAGTTTCTCCAAAGCTCCACCAACCGGCGTGAAGACGCCTATGGCGGCAGCGTGGAAAACAGGGCCCGACTCATGCTTGAAGTCTGCGATGCCGTCATTTCCGTGTGGGGCGCGGACCGGGTGGGCGTGCATCTGGCCCCGCGCGGCGATTCCCACGACATGGGCGATGAGGACCCGGCCGCCACCTTTGGCCATGTGGCAGCCGAACTGGGGCAGCGGAAGCTGGCCTTCCTCTTTACCCGCGAGCACTTGGGCGGCCCCACCCTTGCACCCATGCTCAAAAAAGTCTTTGGCGGGCCGCTCATTGCCAATGAAATGATGGATAAACAGTCTGGCACGCGGCTTGTGCAGGAGGGTAGCGCCGATGCCATCGCCTTTGGCCGTGCCTATATCGCCAACCCGGATCTGCACCTGCGCTTGCAGCAGGAAAAAGCCCTCAACCCGCTTGATGAACAAACCCTGTATTTCGGCGGCCCCAAAGGCTACGTGGACTATCCCTTTCTGCAGTCATAAGCGGCTGTACCGCAATAGAAGCATTCTGTTTTGAACGGGTCTTGACTCTTCAGTTGACAGGCCGGTGCGCTGCCGGCCGGGCTGCCCCACCTGGTAACAGATCCTTATCCCCCTTCACCATTAAGGAGAACAAGGGCACTGTCCTAAATCAATTGCTTGCACATACCAACTGACATGAATTTGACCAACCGGCCACACGCCATCATCAAGGTCAAAAATTCCGTGCATACAACCGCTGGAGCCAGTTATTGACCATGTAGATTGGCGCTGAACCGAGCAAGGTTCTGTAAACAACAGTCTTGGATAGCTTAAGTTGTCGAGAGTTGTCCTTAACCAAACATCAACACGAGAAATTGGGATGAAACAAACAATCCACACAAGATTGTTGCTTCTTGTCACAACCTGTCTGCTGCTATCCACCCTTTCCACCGCCCGTGCCGACACGCCAGACAACCTGGCTGTAGTTTGGGCACGGGTAGCCCATGACAATACACCCATCTACACCAAGCAATCTACTGCCTCGGCCATCGTCGCCCGGTACGACTTTAATCATGTGCTCTACATTGGTGGCATGGTGCAGAAGCAAGGGCAGGGCTGGTACGAGGTGATCTGGCCCTTCAAGGGCTGGCTGCGCAGCGAAGACGCCTGGTTTGTCAGTGGTACTTACGATCCCACATCCATTCCGCTGGCTGAACGGCTGGTCATGCGGCTGCATATCGATCTGGGCAACTATCCCGAGGCCTCCGAGGCTGTATTTGGCAAAGCCAGGACCGCAGACTACAAGGTGAAGGAGCCGGGTACCAGCAACCTGGTTTGCCAAACCCTAACCTGGCAGGGCCTGATTATCCGCTATGAAAATTCGTACAAAAATCCAAAACTAGCCTGGATAGCCAAGGCTTCTGCAGGAGCGGGCAGCAGGGCTCACTTTGGCCCGATTTTCGTGGGCGCTCCGGCCAGCAGCTTGCAAATTTTGGACGCCTCCTTTACTGCGCAGACGAATGGAGAACTCATCCTTGAGCAGGGCCTGCACCGTTTCCGCTTCACAGTGCAGGATGGCAGGGTCGCCACCATGGGTTATGTCTCTGGCGATGGCGTTTTTCTCCCTGTACCTTAGTTTTGGGGGTAGAGCGAAGCCCAACAAAAAGGGGCTCCTCGTCATTTGGTGTGGATTTGATGTATACAGGGATCAAATCCACACCAAATGACGGGAGGCTTCATGAACAGTCGGGATATCATCACCTTAGGGCTCGGGCTGCAGGAACCATGGGAAATCGTCAGCCAGGAACTGGTCACGG
>JABMJC010000159.1 GCA_013201405.1 Desulfobulbaceae bacterium | reverse complement strand
GCATTGTCGATACCGGCATGACTTTGCAGTGGCTCATCAGCTACTTTCACAGCCAGGCAGTGGCCTCTGTCAAATTGTGTGTTCTGATCGATAAAAAAGAGCGGCGCCGGGTGCCGCTTGCGGCAGACTACGTGGGTTTTACTCTGGATCACGGGTTTTTGGTTGGTTATGGTTTGGATTTTGCTGAAAAATACCGTAATCTGCCAGCTATATATACACTGGGAGAAGCGGCAGCCAGTTAGGCAGACAATGCCGCGACCGACCAGGTTCGTGCTGTTTCAACCCTAGTATTTTCAATATTGCAAGGAGGTCATATGCGGAAGAAAACCTTTGCGGTCATTCTGGCCGGATGCGGTCATCAGGATGGGGCGGAAATTCATGAAGCAACGCTTACCTTGTGGGCGATTCATAGACATGGGGCTGATTTTCAGTGCTATGCGCCCGACATCAAGCAACACCACGTGCTGAACCATATCAATGGTCAGGAGATGAATGAGCAGCGCAATGTGCTCATCGAATCTGCCAGAATTGCCCGGGGCAAGATCGCTGCCCTGGCTACGTTCTCTCCGGATTCCGTGGATGCACTGGTTCTGCCTGGTGGCTTTGGTGCAGCCAAAAACTTGTGCACCTATGCCTTTGATGGCCCTAACTGCAAGGTGCAGCCCGATGTGGCCAAGGCAATCAAGGCCATCCACCAGGCGGGCAAACCCATTGGCGCCCTGTGCATTGCTCCGGTCATCGTGGCCAAAGTGTTGGGCAAAGGCACCTTGACCATCGGGCAAGACAGCACCACCGCCGAACATCTTGCCGCCATGGGAGCGCAAAACCAGCCGGCCAGCCAGGGAGAAATTGCCGTGGACGCGGTCAATAAAATTGTGACAACGCCCTGCTATATGCTTGAGTCACGCATAGATCAGGTGGCTGAAGGGGTGGATAAACTCGTTGCTACCATGTTGAAGATGATGTAGGTACATGTACTCTGCATACCTTACGATCAAGGCTCCGGACAACCGGGGCCTTTTTTTATGGTAGAAGCAGGCGCGTTTACTTGACCCTGAATTGGCACGACTTATTATATGGTTGATATACTGAAGTAGAATGAGTTGTCAGCTTGATAAGTAACCTGTTGGAGGAAAGGAACAGATGATGAACACCATGAAAACATTTCTGCTCATGGCAGCGCTTACCGCTCTGTTCATGTTTGTGGGACAGGCGCTGGGTGGCCAGCAGGGCATGATGATGGCCTTTTTTATTGCCTTGGCCATGAATTTTTTTGCCTACTGGAATTCCGATAAAATGGCCCTGGCCATGAATGGTGCCAGGGAAGTGGCGGAGAATGAAGCACCGGAACTGCACGCCCTGGTGGCGCAGCTGGCGCATCAGGCCGGTATTCCCAAGCCAAAGGTGTATGTGGTGCAGAACGCCACTCCCAACGCCTTTGCCACCGGACGCAATCCCGAGCATGCGGCGGTGGCGGTCACCACCGGCATCATGCAGGCCCTAAACCGCGATGAACTCACCGGAGTGCTTGCCCATGAGTTGGCGCATATCAAAAATCGGGATATCCTCATTGCCTCCATTGCCGCGGTAATGGCCGGTGCTATTTCGCACTTGGCCACCATGGCCATGTTTTTTGGCGGCAGTCGCAACAGCGAGGGTGGCGGTAATCCTTTGGTGGGCTTGCTGGCCATGCTCATCGCTCCCATTGCCGCTACCCTTATACAGTTGGCCATTTCCCGCAGCCGCGAGTACATTGCCGATGCCACTGGCGCAGCCATCTGCGGCCAACCACAAGCCTTGGCCAGTGCCTTGGCCAAACTGAGCCAATACAATGCGCAACGACCCATGAACGTGAATCCTGCCTCTGCCCAAATGTATATTGTCAACCCGCTCAAGGGCGGTTCCCTGGCAGGGCTTTTTTCCACCCATCCCCCCATGGAAGAGCGCATCCGCCGTTTGCGCAGCATGTAACAAGCTGCTGTACAGGAAAAAGAAAAGCGGCCTACACGGCCGCTTTTCTTTTGCAGGAAAACTGCTTAACTCAGGCTCTGGACGAGGCCGGCAAAGTTGCCTGCGTCGCGGCAGACTTCCCCCAGCATGATGCCGCTGATTCCCGGCAGGGCCCAGATGGCGCTGACATTGTCTGCACTGATTCCACCACCGTACAGTACTGGTCGCCCGCCTCCCTGTGCCGCGATCTTGGCAATGGCCTCGCTTATTACATTAAGATTTCTGGGAAGAACCAGGCCGATTTCAAGTTTTGGGGTGAAGGCCCAATAGATCCGCTCCCGCTCCTCAAGGGTGAAGGCGGCGAGCTGTTGGACAAAGTATTCGCCCTCTACACAGACAATGGGGGTAATGTCTTCCTCCAGGGCCTCGTGCACCTGGCGGGCCACATCTTGCACAGTTTCGTGGAAATAGCTGCGGCGTTCCCGGTGGCCTGCCAGGCTGTAGCGCACCAGGCCCCGCAGCCAGGCCGCCGGAGTGGCGCCGGTATAACTGCCCTGCGGGAACGAGGAAAGCACCTGTGCAGCCAGGCTGATGCCGGGTCGCTTCTCAACTTTTTGCCAGACCCGTTCCAGGGCCATATGGGGTACAGCCAAAATAATCTCCACCTCCTCCGGCATCTGCTGCAGGGCAGCGAGGAAATCACCGCACCACTGCTCCACCAGCGCGGGTGAACGGTAGGCCTTCAGATTGGCGAGAATAATTTTTTTCTGCGTGATCATTGCTGCTCCATGCGGTCCGGGGTGAGCCAGTCTGTCCTTGCCGCGCAGGGAACTGCACGGAAGGCAGGTTTGCCTCTGTTATTGCACTAGGGGGGCGAGAATGCTGCGGATGCTCGCCTCATTTATGCCAGTAACAAGCACGGTTTTCTGGCGGCTTTGCTGCCCGCTTTTCAAACTGAGGGCACTCTTGGGCAGGGACAACAAGCCAGCGAGAAAGGCGAGTACTGCCTTGTTGGCCTTGCCATCCACCGGGGGGGCAGACAGCCTGATCTTCAGGGCATCACCCTGCAAACCGGTCACCTGGTTTTGGGATGCCCGCGGCTGTACATGTATCCTCAGCAGAAGAGAACCATCAGCCTGGGTCAACAGGTATGGCATGGCGCACTACTCATTGCAACTATCCAGCAAA
>JABMJC010000031.1 GCA_013201405.1 Desulfobulbaceae bacterium | reverse complement strand
GCCATATGGGCAGCCTCTTGTGCCAGGCGGGCCACTGAGGCGCTGCGCACCTTGCCCCGCCGACCACCTTCGAAGCAGAAACTGCACCGGTTGGGGCAACCCCGCGAGCCCTCGAGCATCACCCCCAGCAGGTTACGCTGCTCTGGCTGCACAAGCCCGGCCAAAATTACCGAGGGCAGTGTATCCAAATCCTGCACCAGCTCGGCTGGTCTGGTGAGAACCGATTGACCCTGCCTGCGGAAGCGCAGGCCAGAAACCGCATAGGGGTCGCGCACAGTGCGGGGGCCACTTGCCAACCAGGCCTGGAGCAGTTGTACCAGAGCAAGCTCCCCTTCCCCTTCAATCAAATAATCCAGCTCGGGCAGCAGCTGTAAAAAATCAACGGCAGAATTGGTTACCTCCTGGCCACCAAAGAGAAAAAGTGCCTGCGGTAAAAGCGGCCTGAGCTTGCGCAGCAACAGCTCAACCTGCATGCGATTCCAGATGTTGACTGTCCAGGCAATGCACTCTGGCTGCCAGGTGGCAAGAAGGCCGGCCACCTCCTGCATATCAGCGCTATTGTCAAACTCCACATAACGGATATTCACCTGGCTTGCCAGAGCAGGATTCTGGGCCACCACCAGGGCCAGAATGCGCACTGCCAGGCTGTAGTAGCCAGGCATATTCACTGCCACCAGGAGTACACGTCGCTGTTTTTGATCGTTTTGGCCTCGCTGCCCACCCTTGGGCCAGGGGTTGCCCAACTGGCCAGAAAGATTCAGGTGTTGCCAGGATTTGTACTGGTCGTCTTGTCTGTTCCCGTGCTGCACAGTCTCTCCCATCAGGGCCGGGTAAAGTAGCGCCTGCGCACATCGCGCAGTTCAGAGGCTGAAAAAAAGCCAATCCACTGCCTGAAAATACGCTCCGGCGTTTCAGCGGCATAGAGCATATTGCCCTTCAGGCGCAGATAATCAAACAACCCCACCTGGCTGAAAAAAGGGCGTATCCAGGCCTGCACTCTCTTTTCAGCAGATGCGGGCAGGGGAAAAAAGCGGCGCGCCTCCTCGGCTTTCAAATAAAACAGCTCATCCACCAAATGTAGAGTCAGGGCGAACATGGTGCCCATCCGTGCCCGGGAGCACCAGGTAGCAAGCCATTTCCAATCCAACTCTTCCTGGGTCAGGAACAGGGCAATATCCAAGAGCTGCTTGAAAATGGTGAGTTCATGGTGGATAAAGGCATGCAAAACCAGGCCAATGAGTTCGTATTCCCTGGAAAGTACATATAAGCGGCCATCCTGTGTATCCAGGGGAGAACGGCTCTCTAACCACTGCTCAGCCTCTACACAGCCTCGATAGCGCTTGGCAGTTAAGAGAGACCAATGCAGTTCAACCACCACACCCTGGATATGCACCACATCCTGGCTGCGCAACTGCTCGCAGGGCTCATGACCGGCAAGGGCCAAGCTATGCAGCACTGCCAGTCGCGATGTCGGTGTAAGCAGAATATCCACATCACGCATGCGCCGCTCTGCAGGTGAGCCATAATCCCGGTGGGCCAGTACCACCCCGCGCATGGCCACTGCTTTGATGTTCGCTGCATCCAGCAGGGTAAAGAGTTCTACCGCTGCCCGTAAGGCTCGCAAATTTTCAAGCAGCCCAATCATGGCCCGGGTTCGCCACTGTGCCAGCACCTGGTTCATTTGGCCGCTGGCATCCTCGGCCCGGTAGAAAAGCCCTTCCAAACCATGGGCCTCCACAAAGGCGCACAAGAGCTGCGGCTCCACCTCTGCTGGAATCTGTGCAAGAGTAGCACGGGTGCGTGCATAGACACCCAGGGTGCTGCGCAGCCACTGGTGGGTTTTTTGGGCTGTTTCAGCCGTGGCCATATTCACCTTGGTTGTGGGCATGAGAAAAGGGAGCACAGGCCGCTGCTGGCCGGTAACTGAGACAGGCGCCAATGCACTGGCCGCGCACTCCCAAAGGGCAGGTGTTGCACTGTGCCATAATGGGGCTGCGCATGCGGTTGGCAATGTCAGGGGCAAAAACCTGTGCTGCTGCCTCTGGCCCTGCACAGGCGGTAATGGGTTGGCGCGAACGCCTGTTCAAACCCAGGCAGGCAGAAAAATGCAAATCAGGATACACAACTACGTTATTTGAAAAACCAAGCAAATAACTGGGGCACACGCAGGCAAGCGAACCGTTTTTCAAAAAATGCCAGGCCACTTGTTCTGGCATGCAGCAGATGGGAAAAGGCTTGGATAACTGAACCTGCATGCCCTGCTTTTCCGCCTCCAGCACAAGACGGTGCAGCAGCGGCGCAAAGGTAGCCAGTTGGTTAATGTCGACAAAGTCGTTGCCCCGCTGGCTATTGGGCATGGGAATGGCGATACGCAACTCGTGCAGGCCGCAGGCCTGGGCACTGTGCAAATAGGCCAGAGCATCATCTGCGGGACTAAGAAAGTTGCAGCGCAAAATAGCGTAGATGCCGGCTTGGCGCAGGCGGCGCGCTGTAGCGGTGAAGCGCTGATACGCACTGGGCGCGTGCAGGACCTCGGGCGTCAGATGCAGGGTGATACACAGGGGCGGATTGGCCAGGATAGCGGCCAGGGCAGGCTCTTCCATAAGCCCGTTACTGGCCACATAGTATTCCAGGCCTGCTTTGTGTAACCAGCTGATCAGTTGGGAAAAACGGCTGTACAAGGTGGGTTCACCGCCGGTCAAGCCAAGACGGGTAAGACGGTATTTTTTCATCCAGGCAAGCAGTGCTGCCAGCTGTTTTTCATCCGCCTCCTGCTCAGCAGATGTGGAGTTATCTGCGCCGGCAATGCAGTAGGAACAATGCAGTTGGCAGCGCATGCTGGGCGAAAAGGATATCTGCTGCGGATATCGTTGGGCAGCTAAAGATGCAACGGCGCGGTTCAGCTCTTCTGCCTCTCTGGCCAGGCCCTGGGATACAAAATAGGCGCTCAACTCATGTTGGGCGCCGGCAAGAAGGGCCAGGCGCTGCACAAAACGGCTGCGGCTGGCCGTGCCTGGCAGGTCGTGCAGTTGCTCTGCACACAAACGACACAGGCTTGCATGTTCATCCAGGTTAAAAGGGTTGTCCCGTATCCAGGCAGGCAGCGGCTGTGTAAGCGGCTGAATGTTTTGCCTGCCCATATCAAGGGATACAATGTCAGGGGGTACAATGGCCGCTTCACCTGGTAACCAGCGCGTGGGCAAAGTTGCCGTGGGCAGCAGAGCAAAGAGTAAACGCATGGCTGCATGGGCCAACACCGCCTGATCGCCAGCCACATGTGCCAGCAGACTAGGCACCGCCGCTGCCCCTTGTGCTGCAAGTCGCTCCATAGACAGCAATGCGGCCATGGTCTTCATATTGGTCTCTATATCGGGGCGCAGCTCTTGGCTCTGCTCTGTGCTTATATGGGTCTGCATCTTTTTTGAACAACCTTCATAACAGATAACCCCATGGCAAAATCATGGTGCTTGGCGGATCAAGGCCATTTCAATCACCAGCCAGGCTGTGCGGCCCAGCCAAGCGATCCATGAGCCAGGGACCAAGTGCCTGCGGATTGTTGCCAGTTTGCAACACAAAAAGCGGTACTCTTTCCAGTACTGTGCTGCACAGGGCCATGGCAGTGGCCTGTGGCCTTTGTCCTTGGGCAAAACTGTGGGCATGGAGTAGCTTGCCAAAGGCCGTGCCCACCCCAAGGGGCTCCAACCTTATCTGCTCACCCCCAAGTTGCAGCACATAGAGACCATGCAGGCGACACGCTGCATGGTGATAGGCCTGTGCATACACGGCGTCTGCAGCAAGAATACATTTACCACTTGGTAAAAATGGTAAAAAATTCCGCTTGAAAACTGCATCGGCAGCAGCCTGCACCTCCGGAAAAAATGCCATAGTCTGTGGGGTTAAATTGAGTGCTTCGGCTATGCCCTGCACCTGCAGAACACCATTTTCCAGACGAATGGCTACAAGATCATCGGCCAAAAGCTGCGCCCCAGAGCGGAGCAGAGTAAGTGCGGTGGTGGTCTTGCCGCCGCCGCTCTCGGCCAAAAACACAAAACCGTGACCAGAGGGAATACGCACCGCTGCCGCATGCAGCAACAGCATCTTGTGGGTGGCAAAGAACTCGCGCAGCACTGGTACCAGCACCGAAGAAACAGAAAGAGGGGTTAAGCTGTCTGTCTTTTTCAGGGCCACATAGCAGATACGCTGTGCAGCCACAGACAGCCAAGCGCAGTAAATGGCCTGCCTGTTCACCGCCAGGGCCGCACAATCTCCCCCATCTGCGTAGACCAGCACCACGTCAC
The DNA here is from genome assembly GCA_013201405.1 of Desulfobulbaceae bacterium. GTDB lineage: Bacteria > Desulfobacterota > Desulfobulbia > Desulfobulbales > Desulfobulbaceae > Desulfobulbus. The sequence goes on along the minus strand of JABMJC010000031.1, from coordinate 19,523 downwards.
CCCCCTCGGGTTGGGCATGCACATACGCCTGCAGCCACGGCGGCACAAGTGCCTCCAGGGCTTTAAACTGCTCGAGCTGATGAACACGTAAGGTAATGTATGAAGAGGCATTCTGCCGGGGAAGGCAGGCAAACATTGCGGCGAGTGCCGCACGCGCAGGCGATGCAGGCCCTTGCAGGCAAAAAGGTACACCACAGATACTAACGCAATCCACGAGTCTTTTCTCTTGCCAGGAGGACAGTCAAAAAAAGACAGGAGCCGTACTTGCCGGCTCCTGCATAAACAACAGTAAACAAATATGTGGATTTGTACGGATTATGCACCCTAGAACAAGGCGCTGGCAACAGATGGTTCTGGCATGCTGCCGAGATGCCGCATGCAGGTCGGTTTAATAGTAGTAATAATAGTAGTATGTCGCGCTAACGGATTCTAGGGGGTTGTGCTTGAAAAACTGGGGAGCAACATAGCTCTTCTTCATGGGAGATCCTCCTGGCCGGGATGTTGGATTAAAAGCTTATTACTCAGTAATCCTTGCACAAAATCTACCACATCGGTTTCTGCCTGTGCAAGGGAAACATCATATTCGGCAACAACCGCCTCGATCACTTGCTCGATGCTTTTTTGTTCAGCCAAGGCCAACCATGCCAATCTGCCAATTTCATTAAAAGAAAAATATTCACCCGAGGCAAGTTGCAGTACAATCAACTCGCCTTTAATGTCGCGCCAGGAAATGCCTTCTGCGGTTTGAAATACACTCTTCCTGCTTATTTTCTTTTCCATGCTCTGTCCTGCTCTGTTCTTTCGGCATGTGGCTCAAGATGGGAGGCACGGTACATGACCTGACATCATTCTTCAATAAAATAAATGATTCCCGATTTTTGATAGTATGCCAAGAGCGGATCGCCACCGGGTCAGACACAGCGTTCTGCACATCCATTCCGCTGGCCACATGTTTTAACCCTATTCAAAACCAAAATTGCCCCGGTTGCCTTGGGCAACCCTGGATGGCGAGACAATATAAACTCGCATTGGCTGCGTACTACAAAAAAAACGGACACTCAGCTCATTGCTCAGTGTCCGTTTCTACTGGCGGGGCCGACGAGACTCGAACTCGCGACCTCTGGCGTGACAGGCCAGCGTTCTAACCAACTGAACTACGACCCCATATATGGTGGGCGAAACAGGGCTCGAACCTGTGACCCTCGGCTTGTAAGGCCGATGCTCTCCCAGCTGAGCTATTCGCCCTTCATCAGAAGATGAAGTGTCCTATTTAGCAGGATTACAGGCGGACGTCAAGTAAAAACAACAGTGTTAGGGTGCGCTGGTGCCGCTTTACCACGTTCCCCATCCAAGCAAACACTGCAGCAATGAAGCTTACGAGATGGACGCGTTCGTATCTCGGCCAACTAAGGGGTAGTCAGCATACAGTGAGTCGATCGGTGCATCTTTGAAAAGGCTCTCCCCCTCGACAACGACCAGAGCCCGTTGTAAAACCTCATCAACATCATCCACCAGGTCTATGTGCAGACTATCCTTGATATTGGCTGGCACATCATGCAGGTTGCGCTCATTCTCCCTGGGGAGCAAAACATGGGTAATATTGCCACGGCGGGCGGCCAAAAGCTTTTCCGTCAGGCCACCGACGGGCAATATCCTGCCCCGCAGGGTAATTTCCCCAGACATGGCAATGTTGCAACGCACTGGTATGCGGAGCATGGCCGAAACAATGGCAGTGGCAATGGTAATGCCGGCAGAAGGCCCATCCTTGGGGATGGCGCCTTCAGGCACATGCACATGCACATCAATCTTTTGGTAGCTGTCGGCGTCCAGCCCAAACCGTGTGAAGTGGGAACGTACATACGACAGGGCGGCCTGGGCCGACTCCTGCATTACCTCGCCCAGTTTGCCGGTAATAACCAGTTTACCAGTACCAGGCATGACCGAGGCCTCAATCTGCAAGAGCTCGCCACCCATTTCCGTCCAGGCCATGCCTGTGGCTAAACCTACTTTGTCCTCCTCTTCAGCCAGGCCAAAACGGTATTTGGCTACGCCCAGATACTCACCAATGATAGCAGAAGAAACTGTGTACTGTTTTTTCAATTTTCCCGATTTCAGCCTATCCCGGGCCACTTTGCGACATATTGTACCAATGGCGCGTTCCAGGTTACGCACTCCGGCCTCGCGGGTATACGACCGGATAATCGTCAATAAGGTCTCGTCAGGCAGGGTGATGTCATCCTTGCCAAAACCGTTGGCTTTCAGCTGTTTGGGCAACAGAAAGTCCGTGGCAATATGCAGCTTTTCTTCTTCAGTATACCCGCGCAGCTCGATGATTTCCATACGGTCCTGCAGGGGTGCAGGGATGCCATGGAGATGATTGGCTGTGGTGATGAACAGCACCTGGGATAGATCGTAGTCCAAATCGAGATAGTGGTCGTTAAAGGTGTTGTTTTGTTCCGGATCCAGTACTTCCAGCAAGGCTGAGGCTGGATCGCCACGGAAATCGCTACTCATTTTGTCGATTTCATCCAGGCAGAAAACCGGATTGATCACCTCGGCCCGCTGCATGGCCAAGATAATTTTACCCGGCATAGCACCGATATAGGTGCGCCGGTGTCCCCTGATTTCTGCCTCGTCGTGTACACCACCCAGAGAGATGCGCACAAAGCGCCGGCCAATGGAGCGGGCAATGGACTTGCACACCGAAGTCTTGCCCACGCCAGGCGGTCCGACCAGGCATAAAATAGGACCCTTGACTTTTTTGACCTGTGCCTGCACCGCCAGGTGATCGAGGATGCGTTCCTTGGGTTTATCCAGGCCATAGTGATCCTCGTTGAGGATATCCTCGGCCCGATTGATATCAATGCGGCTGCGCGACTTTTTGCGCCAAGGCAGGTTGAGAATGGCATCCAGGTAGTTGCGCACCACCGTGGTTTCCGCAGACATGGGTGGCATCTGCCGCAATTTGCGGAACTCCTTCTCCGCCCTTTTGCGCACGACTTCTGGCAGGTTTTTCTTGGCAATAGCCTCTTCCAACTCGGCCATGTCATCCCCGCCTTCGCCCTGCCCCATTTCTTCATGGATGGCGCGTACTTTTTCGGCAAGATAAAAGTTACGCTGCACATCACTCATCTTCTTCTTGACCTTGGCGTTGATGTCGCGTTCCAGGGCCATGAGTTCCATTTCCCGGTGCAGCAGTTCCAAGACCATACGCATGCGTTGGGGCACGGACAGGGTTTCGAGAAGTTCCTGCTTTTCACGGGTGATGATCGGCAGATGCGCACAGATGGTATCCACCATGCGTACCGCATCTGACTGCTCCAGGATAGACTGGAGTACTTCCCGGGGGATCTTCCGGTTGACCTGGCAGTAACTTTCGTATACCCGCCGCAGTTCACGGATAAAGGCAGGCAAATCCTTGCTGTCTGTATCGGTATCCGCCACCTCCATGAGACGAGCATAAGGGCAGGAATGCTCGCTGGCAAGTGCATCAAACACGCCAACCAGGCGAGCCCGCTGTTTGCCCTCCACCAAGGCCTTGACCGTACCTTCGGGCAGCCGCAAAAGCTGCATCACCTTGCCAAGGGTGCCCATGGTGAACAGATCTTTTTGGGTGGGTTCCTCAATCGTGGCTTCGCGTTGAGCCACCAGAAAAATGAGGGTTTCATCTTGCATGGCGCGTTCAAGCGCCAGCACGGATTTTTCCCTGCCCACCACTAGGGGCACCACCATACCCGGAAAGAGAACAATATCCCTCAAAGGCAAAAGTGGGTGGATGATATTGGGATTTTCCGCCATGGTATAGCTCACACGTTCGTATCACTGGTAGCCTGTTCATAAAGCAGAACAGGCTGTTCATCGTTGGCAATAACCTGCTCGTTGATGACACATTCACTGACCCCTTCCACTGAAGGCAGGTCAAACATGACATCCAGCATGCATTCTTCCATAACCGAGCGCAGGCCGCGCGCACCAGACTTGCGTTCAATAGCCTTACGGGCAATGGCCCGGTAGGCGCTTTCGGTGAAGTGGAGCTGGACATTTTCCAGGGCAAAGAGATGCTGATACTGCTTGCTCAGGGCATTTTTCGGCTCCTTGAGAATCCGCACCAGATCGTCTTCGTTCAACTCCTGCAGAGGGGCAATAACCGGTAGACGGCCGACCAGTTCCGGAATAATGCCGAATTTCAACAGATCTTCCGGTTGAATTTCGGCGAACAGTTCACTGAGTGAACGGTTCTTCTGGCTGACCACATTGGCGCCGAATCCCATGGCTTTCACCCCGGTGCGTTGGCGAATGATTTCTTCCAGGCCAACAAAAGCACCGCCCACGATAAAGAGAATATTGGTGGTGTCGATGCGCACCAACTCTTCCTTGGGATGTTTGCGCCCCCCCTGTTTGGAGACCGAGGCCACCGTACCCTCGATAATTTTCAACAGGGCCTGCTGTACTCCTTCTCCGGAAACATCACGGGTAACCGAAGGCGAGTCGGATTTACGGGCAATTTTGTCGATCTCATCAATATAGATGATACCACGCTCCGCCTTGGCCACATCATAGTCCACGTTCAAAAGCAGGCTGGTGAGGATACTGTCCACATCCTCGCCCACATACCCTGCCTCAGTAAGCATGGTGGCATCGGCAATGGTAAACGGCACATTGAGTAGGCGAGCCAGCGTCTGCGCCAACAAGGTCTTGCCACTGCCAGTGGGGCCGATGAGCACCACATTGGATTTCTGTAACTCAACCCCATTTGTATCTGCACTTTTACTGGCATTGATCCGCTTATAGTGGTTGTACACGGCCACGGCTAACACCCGTTTGGCATGGTCCTGACCAATTACATAGCTGTCCAGATACTCCTTGATCTCTTTGGGAGTGTAAGAGAACTCCTCGCGGTCATGGATGCCGAGTTGTTCCTGCCCATCATCACTGTCGTGGATGATCTCGTTGCAGGCGGCAATACATTCATCGCAAATATAGACCACGGCACCGACATAGGTGTCTGGTCCGGAAACCATATTGCTGACTTCACTGGGATTTTTCCCGCAAAACGAACAGACCTGGGTCTTGTCGTGCTCCTCTGTACCACTGCCTTTCACGCTTTTTTCTCTCCCTCTGTCTGTTCCCGGCTGCTCAGCACCTTATCGATAATTCCATATTCACAGGCCTGCACAGCACCCATGAAGTTGTCGCGCTCAGTATCGTTTTGCACCTTTTTCAAGGTCCTACCTGTGTGCCTGGCAAGGATGGTGTTCAAATCATGCCGCATGCGCAGGATCTCGCGGGCATGGATGTCAACATCCGTGGCCTGCCCCTGAAAACCGCCCATGGGCTGATGGATCATGATACGTGCATTGGGCAGGGCATAGCGTTTGCCCTTGGCACCACTGGCCAAAAGCAATGCCCCCATGGAAGCGGCCTGTCCCATGCACAGGGTAGCGACATCACAACGGATGTACTGCATGGTGTCGTAGATGGCAAGCCCTGCGGTCACCGAACCACCAGGTGAATTGATATAGAAGGTAATATCTTTATCCGGATCGTCGGCTTCCAGAAAAAGCAGCTGGGCCACCACCAGACTGGCGATATCATCGGTCACCTGCGTGCCCAGAAAAATAATGCGCTCCTTGAGCAGGCGCGAATAGATGTCATAGGCGCGCTCACCCCGCGGGCTTTGCTCCACCACCATGGGTACAAGATTCATATTGACCTCGCTTCTATACATTCTGTTAGCCAGGAATTCTGGCCGACAGGGTTAACCTTCTTGTTCTTCTTGTTTTTCTTCTGTTTCCTGAGCTGGTTCCGGGGCCTTGTCCACAATAACGGTTTGCTCCCGCAGATAATTGAGCACCTTTTCGTTATGCAACTCGTTCATAAAGGGGAGCAGCTCTTCCCGGCGCTGGAAATAGCTCTTCACTTCTTCCACGCTCATACGGTACTGGTCGGCAATACGCTGATAGCCACGCTCAATATCTTCATCCGCCAGCTTGATTTCTTCAACCTCAGCGATCTTCTTGAGAAGAAAGTCGCCCTTGACCCGCTTTTCCGCAATTTCCCTATTCCGCTCAGCCAACTCCTTCAAGTCTATGCCAGCCGACTCAAAGCTGAGTCCACTGCGCTTGAGGTTTTCTTCGGTCTGCTTGAGCATCTCCTGGATTTCGTAGTTGACCAGGCGCTTGGGTACCTCAAAGGGAGTGAGCTCGATGAGCCGTAAAACGATTTTATCGTCCAAATCGCCCTGCCGCGCCATCTCCCGTGAATTAAGCAGGTCTTGACGAATAGCATCTTTCAGTTCATCCAAGCTATTGTACTTGGCATCAACATCCTTAGCCATTTCATCATCAAGAGCAGGCTTGACCCGAACCTTGACCTCCTTCACATCCACCTTGAACTCCACCTTTTTGCCGGCCAACACCGGATTGGGATGATCAGCGGGGAAATCAATCTCATAGAGGGTTTTATCGCCCTGTTGCAGACCCAACAGTTTGTTTTCAAAATCTTCACCCAAACGGTTAGTGCCCATGTCCACCAGGTGATTTTCGTTGCGCACCTCCTTCAGGGCCTTGCCTTCGTGGAAGCCTTGGAAATCAACGGTAACCAGATCATCCAGGGCAATGACGTGCCCTTCGGGTGCAGTCTGGATAGCAGCCTGGCGACGCTGTATCTTCTGCAGTTCCAGGTCAATCTCCTCCTCACCCACTGACAGGGGCGGCAGCTCGATCTCAAGCCCCTTGTACTGGTTCAACTCGAACTCCGGTTTGATATCCACCATGGCCACATAGGAAAAACCGCCTTCATCGGTAAAACGATGTTCTATAATTTCCGGATGCACCACTGGCTCGATTTTTTCCTGTTCCACCGCATTGAAATAAGTGTCCTGCACCAGCTGTTCGCCAACTTCTGCCTCGATCTGCTCTTTGAAGTTTTTCTCCAGCACTATGCGCGGCACCTTGCCCCGTCTGAATCCCTTCAGGGTCACCTCCCGGTTTGTCTTGGCATAGGCCTTGTCCAGGGCAGGCTTGACCACCTCCTGAGGAAGGGTGATGGTGAGTTTGCGGGTGAGATCGGAAAGTTGTTCAACGGCGATGTCCATGGAAAATATTCCTTTCAAGGCTGTTTGCAGGCCGCGTGGGCGGTGCAGGTTTGTGGGATGACTGCTCTTAGCGGACTTGTTGTGACGGGTTTGTACATGGCGCACCTCTGCGCCCTGTCCCAATTCTGGTGCGAGAGGGGGGACTCGAACCCCCAAGGTTGTGCACCGCCAGATCCTAAGTCTGGTGCGTTTGCCAATTTCGCCACTCTCGCGTAAACTTCGTATTATTAATCAGTACCGCCGGGAACGTCAAGAAGACACGGTACAAAACAACCATATCTGGCTTAAGCGGCGGCCGTATCGCTGCGTTTTACGGTCGCTGCAGTGCGGCAAGGTCATACCGCTCACCCCGAGCAATAAACATAATGGCCATTCCGGTTAAAATCAGGTTGGCTGCAGCAATGAGGTGAAAGGAGCTATCCACACCCCAATAATCGAAACTGGCTCCGGCAAAGAGGGCACCAGTAAAAACGCCTGCACTCATGGCCAGGTTGAATACGCCCATCATCGAGCCATGCCCAAAATGGTTTCTGCCCTCTTCCGCAGCATAAGCGCCCAGCACCGGCCAAAGGATGGCCTCGCTGCATCCCAAAAACAAGTAGATCAGCAGCATACTGCGAAAACTGTGCATGGACGGAATGTGGTACATGGCCAGGGTTGTACACACCGTGCCAACAAGCAACAGAGTTTTTTTATCGACCCGGTCGGCAAGTCGGCCAAAGGGAATTTGCAGCACTGCGTTGACCAGGGTTCGACAGGCCATAACCAGACCCACGTGGGTGGAATCAACCCCTGGCCATGGGGTCATAATCAGGGGAAGGAAGGCCATGGCCGGCACAATCATCAACACCGTGGCAAAACGAGCCAAAAGGATCCCACGGCTTCTACTGCGCTGTATCATGCGGCCCATATTTTTGACAATACCAGTTGTGCTCTTGTTGACCGTTTCCTGCTGGGAAGGCGGCAGCAGAGCAAGGACCAACAACAGGGCACACATGGAAAGAAGCGCCATAACATAAAAAACCGGGGCAAGTCCCCAGTGGTCGGCAATGAGACCGCCGATCACCGGGCCAAAGCCAATGCCGCAGAACAGGGAGGCATTCATCATGCCCATGTATTTGCCCTCCTGTCCTGGTGGGGTAAAGGCGCTGGTATAGGCCATGGCCACTGGCACAATCATAGCTGCGCCCACGCCCTGCAGTACACGAATAGACACCAGATGGGCCACTGAATAAGCCAGAGGCACCAGGATGCCGACCATGCCGTAAATGATCAAACCAACAACAATGAATTGCTTGCGACCGCGCTGGTCAGACACGTGCCCCACCAAGGGTTGCAGAAATCCCCGGCTCAGGGAAAAGACAGCGGTAATCACCCCGAGGGCAAACCCGCCAGCGCCAAGCTGCACTGCAAGTTGCGGCAAAACTGGGATAATGATACCAACACCCAGCATGGCAATGAACACCGCTGCAAAAAGCGTAGCGAGAATTCGTGCCTTCATATTGACAGACAACAGGCCCGTCGGTTATGCGAGGATCTGCCAAGAAATATATGGGAAAGGTGATGTTGGTAACACACGGTAAATATTAAGAGAGTTAATGGAAAAATGGCAACCTTGTGTATTGAGTGTGCGCTAAAAAAGCGGACTGCCTGCGCAGCCAATGGAAAACAGGGATGCGTCTGTTGGGTGATTTGATTACACCTGCAGCAGATGTGCCCAAAGGCAAACATTCCCGTAAACCATGCCGCATCAAGTGCTACTCATCCAACAGTCTAAGCTGGCGTTTGTAAAGCAGTGTGTGGTAGCATGCATCTTTTACCGTACTCACCGCTTTGCCAGCAAGCGATAAAATTCCATTTTTGACAAGGCTTTTTATGCACAATCCAGTTGTCAATGCCCGTATCAGTCCAAATGGTCATCTCAATATTCTCTCCCGTTTGGAGGTCAATGCCCTGCTCCAGGTGAGCCAGGGAGATCTGTACCCCATTTTCCGCAGCAGTTCCTTGGCGGTACTCAATTACGGCGACTATCTTGACGACGGCCAGGAGCTGTTGCAGCGTTTTCCTGATTACGACATCCGCGTCATTCAGCAGGATCGCGGCATCAAGCTGGATCTGTTCAACGCTCCGGCCAGCGCCTTTGTGGATGGACAGATGATCAGGGGCATCAACGAGCACCTTTTTTCCGTACTGCGGGATCTCGCCTATGTTGATGCCGCCATCCTGAACAACTCAGCCTTTAATCTCGGCACTTCAGACGGTATCACCAACGCTGTTTTCCATATCCTGCGCAATGCCCGGGTCCTGCAGCCAGATGTACCGCCCCGGCTGGTGGTCTGCTGGGGGGGCCATTCCATTTCCCGGGAGGAGTACGACTACAGCAAGGAGGTGGGGCATCAGCTGGGGTTACGCGATCTGGATATCTGTACCGGCTGCGGATCCGGGGCCATGAAGGGTCCCATGAAGGGTGCGGCAGTAGGTCATGCCAAGCAGCGCAACTATACCGGCCAGTACCTGGGTATCACCGAGCCGGGTATTATCGCTTCTGAATCGCCCAACCCCATTGTTAAGGATCTGGTCATTATGCCGGACATTGAGAAGCGACTGGAGAGCTTTGTCCGCCTGGGTCATGCCATTGTAATCTTCCCTGGGGGAGTGGGCACCACTGAAGAAATCCTGTATATCCTGGGTATCTTGGTCAATCCAGCCAATGCCCATATCCCCTTTCCCCTGATTTTTACCGGCCCGGCCAGCTCTGCCGCCTATTTTGAACTGGTGGACAGCTTTATCACCAAAACCCTGGGTCCGGAAATGCAGAAATTGTATCAAATCATTATTGATGATCCGGAAGAAGTGGCGCGACAGGTGGTCCGCGGGGTCGGCAAGGTGCGGGATTTCAGACGGGTTACCGAAGATGCCAATTTCTTTAACTGGCAGCTCAACATACCGCTGGATTTTCAGCAGCCTTTTCATCCTACCCACGACAACATGCGCACCCTCAACCTGAGAAAAGGCCAACCAGTGGAGTTGTTAGCCAGTGATCTGCGCAGAGCGTTTTCCGGTATTGTCAGCGGCAATGTCAAGGCAACAGGCATTTGCGCCATTGAAGAAAAAGGGCCCTTTGAGCTGCGGGGCGATGCCGCCATACTTAACCCCATGGATGTGCTACTTGCCGCTTTTGTCGAACAAAAACGTATGAAACTGCCCACCAAGGAGTACAACCCCTGTTATCGGCTAATTGCCTCATAAATGGGGAACAAGGATATTGTCTTGTCGGGTATAGGGGTGCCCAGGGTTGTCGAGCGCCAAAAAGCGTGGCCGGCAATTCTCCCACACCCAGGGGGATGATTGCTGAATTCGCCCATCCATTCTACCGGGATATTTCCCAGCCATCGATCCAGGACCAGTGACGGAAACGACGCGGCATGTGGCTGCCGATGCACCCGCTGATCATAACCAGCCACAGTAAGACTACCTGGTGCTGTAGCCACAGGTGCACGGCCAAACCCTGGAGTATGTGCATGCACCAGTAGTCCGATGTTTAGTCCGATGCGGCCACTGCCAGTCGTGGAGCCACTCCAGTGCAAGTAAAGCAAGTAAAATCAGGCCACTGATGTTCATCCCATGGTGTCAGTTTTGGGAAAAAACATATTTTGCTGTAGAATCACGTCGCCAAACACCGCGGAGACCATCACGATGTGGAGGGTGCGCAGGTCAATATTGACCCAGCGCAGCATGGTTTTTTCTTCGCGTTTTCCCATGAATATCTCACCTTAATGGTTCCAACCAACCAGTCTTACGGGCAAAAAGACATTCATGTCTTTGCTGCGTTAAAGGATACCATGAAGAAAACCACCGTAAATTGAACTGGCTATCTTTCTCGACCGTGGCCCGGAGTTTTATGGCAATCCAGATCGCCATCCTGATGAGTTGTTTTTGCAGCTTGGGCTGGTAAGCATTGCGCGCACTGGCTGAGCATTGAGCATCGGGCACCTTCGTCTTCGTCCAAAAGGTTGGAAGAAAAAGACGAATCCGTGGAACAGATGCAGGAAGACCTTGCTGTCCCCCTCAAAATGTACCACAAAGAACGTGTCCACCATAGGAAGAGCATGCAGGGCAAAATCCCTTATTAGGCCTCTACCAACGATTTACCAAAGAATGCTGAACAGGCAACTGTGCGCATCACTGATCCGGACATACTCCCAGCCATGAAGCATCCCCCTTTGCCAGAACTGGAGTTGTGCATGGCAGAGCACCTGCGTCTGCCAGACAACCTGCCCAAGTTTCTCGTGCAGCAGCCCCTGTCAGAGGAAGTCCAGCTCATCGGGCGTTTTGGCCAAATACAGCCCATTCTTGTTTCCCGACACCTGGCCGGGAAGAGCGAACTGCTGGTGCTCAGCAATATTACTCAGTACCTGGCCCTATGCCAGGCAGGTGTTTTCCAGGTGGCCTGTCGCATCCTGCCGGCGCAAACAGCTCCGATCAATGCCTTTGCCCTGCGTATTATGCATGACCGCCAGGCTTACTCAAACAGCCTGGTTATACAGGCCTACCTGCTCAAGGAGGCAGAGGCGCTACTGGATCAACAGGAACTGCTGTCCCTGCTCCCACTCATGGGTTTAAAGCCCCAACAGCATGTGCTCAAAGAGCGCAAAAAACTCATCCAGCTCGACAGCAGTGTGCAGCAGGCCCTGCACAACAAAGTGCTTAACAATAAATGCGTGCCGCTCCTGTTAAGGCTGCCACCGGCAGAGCAGCAGCAGATTGTACATCTCGTTACCCACTATCGCCTGGGAGGATCCAAGCAGCAGAACCTGGTGGACATGCTGGTGGAATTGTATCTGCGCGAGGGCAGCACCAGTAAAACACTCCTGACCCAATGGCAGCGAGATGTAGAGCCGCCGCGCAACAACCTGCCCCAGGAAGCCCAGAGTCTGCTCAGCTATCTGCTTGCACGCTGCAATCCGCACCTTGTCCGCGCCGAAGAGCGCTTTTGCGAGCAGGTGCAGCGTTTGCAAGCACCTGAACAGATCAGCATCACCCACACCCCTGCCTTTGAAGACGAAGGGGTCACAGTGCACATCAACTATGCAAACTGGCCTGCCCTGCAGGCCCACTGGCAGCAGCTACTGCAACTGGTTACAGAGGATCAAGGTGCTGCTGGAAACAGGGAGTCGGGATCGGTGAAATAGCCACGGTACAAGAGATCTGCACCCAGGTGCTCTGTACAAATTTTGCAGAGCTTCTTACGATGGTGCCCGCCAGCACCACTGTTGCCGTCCCTGTTGCCCACCTGGCAGGGGCCTCGACCCTGCAGCAAGGGCGTACCTGCCTCGCCAATAAAATATGGCGCGAGCAGCAGGGCAACTTCATCCACCAGGTCCTCGGTCAGAAAGGAAGCATGCACCTGGGCCCCACCCTCAACCAGTACAGAGGCAATACCCTGACCACCCAGATATCGCATAATCTGTTGGAGATCGAGACAAGGATCACCCGACGGTCTGGCACCGATGCGAATAACGCGTGCCCCAGCCCCCTGTAAACGAGCTTCCCTGGCAAGATCTGCATCTTCCCGGCAAAAAATCCAGGTGCTGCTGGTAGATTGCTGCCGCAGCATCTGGCAATCAGGGGAGAGGCGCAGGGTGCTGTCTAACACAAGGCGCACAGGATCCCGGCCCGAGTGGTCTGCCAGACGGGTGGTCAGGCTGGGATTGTCAATCAAGGCCGTGCCCACACCAATCAAAATGGCATCCAGTTCGTTGCGCAGTCCGTGTACATACACGGCAGCCTCTGGGCCGGTAATGGTACCACTCTGACCTTGGGTGTGCGTAATTTTGCCATCCAGGCTCATGCCCGCCTTCATAAGTACCCAAGGCATGCCACTGCGGCTGTGCTTGCTAAAGGGCACAATGAGCTGTCGACAGGCAGAGCGGCAGATGTCCAAATACACCTCCACGCCACGTGCTGCCAAAAAAGCCGCCCCACCCCCGGCCACCTGAGCGTTTGGGTCTTTTGTACCGATATACACTTGCCTAATCCCTGCCGCAAGAATGGCTTCGGTACAAGGAGGAGTGCGGCCGCTGTGGTTGCAGGGCTCAAGCGTAACATACATGGTGGCCCCACGAAGGTCATGCCCGTATGCCCTTGCGTTTGCCAGCGCATTCACCTCGGCATGGGGAGTACCGGCTTTTTTATGAAAACCACGACCTATGATTGCCCCATCGCGCACAATAACAGCCCCCACCGCCGGATTTGGGCTGGTGCGGCCCAATCCCTTTTTCCCCTCGGCCAGGGCGCGGCGCATGTAGTCTTCATGCCGGCTGCTGCTGTCCATATCTGCGTTCTCCTGTTGCCTGCTCAATGTTTCCCCTGCTGTTCACCCAAAAAAATCTTCAACTCTTCCATAAACTCGTTTACATCCCTGAACTGGCGATATACCGAAGCAAAACGCACATAGGCCACCTCGTTCAAGGCCGGCAAGGCCTCCATTACCCATTCCCCCACTTGCCGGGTGGAAACCTCCTTGGCGCCGTGATCTTGCAGTTTCTGTTCAATGGCATCGACAAAGGCATCGATCTCACTGGTGCTGACCGCCAGTTTTTCGCAGGCCTTTTCCAGGCCTGCCACGATCTTGCTCCGTTCCCAGGCCTCGCGACGACCATCTTTTTTGATGAGTAAAGGCATGGCCAGCTCAATGCGCTCAAAGGTGCTAAAGCGCTTGTTACAGTGCTCACACGCCCGCCGACGACGGATAATGGTCTTGTCTTTGATGGTGCGAGAATCAATGACCCTGGAATGTATATGGCTACAATACGGGCATTTCATGAAGTACCTGCATGGTAAAATTCCATAAAAAAAGCCGGCTGCCTGGACAAGGCATACCGGCTCGTGCAGTATGAATTTTGAGAAAAATCAACAGAAACGGGCAATCCTGCTCTGATGCCTGCCGCCGGCAAAATCTGCATTCAACCAGGTCTGCACGATATCCCTTGCCAACTCTGCACCCAGCATCCGTCCGCCCAGGCAAAGCACATTGGCATTGTTGTGCTCGCGGCTCATACGTGCACCAAAGGATTCATAGCAGAGTGCAGCCCGGATGTGGCGATGGCGATTTGCCACCATGGACATGCCAATGCCCGTGCCACAGATGAGTATACCGCATTCAAAATCACCAGCACCAATGGCCAGGCAGAGTTTGTCGGCAAAATCTGGATAATCCACCGACTCTTCGCTGTGGTTACCTACATCAATCACTTCATACCCCTTTTGGTTGAGGTAGAGGATGATGTTTTTTTTGAGGGCAAAACCACCATGATCTGAACCAATGCCAATTTTCATGCCCTGTCCAGCCTCCTCTTAGGAGAATTGACGCAAAACCAGCACCCCATTGGTGCCGCCAAAACCAAAAGAGTTGGACATCGCCACCCGCACCTGCTGCTCACGCGCCGCAAGTGGCACATAATCCAGGTCGCAGATCGGATCTGGCTGCTCCAGATTGATGGTGGGCGGAATAATGCCATGAAAAATGGTGAGTGCGGTAAAGGCGGTCTCAATGCCACCGGCCGCGCCCAGCATATGTCCGGTCATGGACTTGGTGGAACTTACCGCCAGTTTATGGGCGTGCGCACCAAACACGGTCTTGATGGCCCGAGTTTCGCATATGTCGTTGAGCGGGGTGGAGGTGCCATGGGCATTGATATGGTCCACCTCCTCGGGAGCAAGCTGGGCGTCGCGCAGGGCCATGGCCATGCAGCGGGCCGCACCCTCGCCATCTTCAGGCGGAGCCGCGATATGAAAGGCATCGCTGGTTTGGCCGTAGCCAACAATTTCCGCATAAATTTTTGCCCCGCGACTGCGGGCTGCCTCCAATTCTTCCAGAACAAGCATACCCGAGCCTTCGGAAATGACAAAACCATCCCGGTCACGATCAAAAGGACGGGAGGCTGCCTGGGGGTCGTTGTTGCGGGTGGACAGAGCCTTCATGGCACTGAAGCCTCCCACAGCCAGCGGACAGATGACTGCCTCCGAACCTCCGGTGATCACCACGTCACAATCCCCGTAGACGATGTGGCGAAAGGCCTCGCCAACCGCATGGGTACCAGCGGCACAGGCCGTGGTCTGCGACAAATTCGGGCCTCTGCTGCCCAGGCGGATGGAGATCTGCCCGGACACCATGTTGGGAATGACCCGCGGAATAAAAAACGGGGTGATTCTACGCGGACCGCGCTCCATCACCACCTGATGGTATTCCTCGATCGTGGGCAGGCCGCCCATACCACAACCGGTAATAACCCCAACCCGGTCACTGTTTCCCTCGCCAATGGACAGGCCACTGTCCTGCCAGGCCATCTCTGCAGCAGCCACCGCGTATTGCACGAAGAGATCAACATTTTTAACCTGCTTCTTATCAAAGAAGGCTTCCACGTCAAAACCCTTCACTTCAGCGGCAATCTGCGAAGCATAAGCGCTCGCATCAAAACGGGAAATGCGGCCAACGCCGCTTTTCCCGTTGATCAGCGCTTCCCAGGTAAGCTCTGTACCAATACCCAGCGGGGTAATCAGGCCCACTCCTGTGACAACTACCCGTCTCTTCACGCTTCTTGGCCTGGTTACTGCAGTTTGGCCACGTAATCGATGGCATTTTGTACAGTGGTGATCTTCTCGGCCTCTTCATCCGGAATTTCCACATCAAACTCTTCTTCCATCGCCATGATCAACTCAACCAAATCCAGTGAATCCGCGCCGAGATCATCGACAAAGGAGGCGCCCGGCACCACCTTCTCGCGATCTACGCTGAGTTGCTCCACAATGATATCGATCATCTTGTCTTCTACAGCCATGTTCGTCTCCCAAAAAAATAAACGTGCTAAGGTTGGGGCATGGTACAGATATGCTATCCGGCCATGCCTGTCAGTGTCCCATATACATGCCACCATTGACATGCAGGGTCTGCCCGGTGATGTAGGCGCTGTCGTTTGAGGCCAAAAAAGCCGCGGCCGCAGCCACATCTTCCGGAGTGCCCAACACACCCAGTGGTATTTGTTCCTTCAGGGCCACTTGGACATCTTCTCCCAGAGAATCGGTCATATCGGTGGTGATATATCCGGGAGCAATACAGTTGACGGTAATGCCACGGCTGGCCAATTCACGGGCCATGGATTTGCTCAGGCCAATCAGCCCAGCCTTGGCAGCGCCATAATTCACCTGCCCGCTGTTACCCATGCAGCCAACCACAGAGGTAACATTGATGATACGGCCCCATCTCTGCTTCATCATCGAGCGCATCACCGCCTTGCTGCAGAGAAAGGCACCCTTGAGATTGGTGTCCAACACGCTGTCCCAATCGTCTTCCTTCATGCGCGCCATCAGGCCATCGCGGGTGATACCAGCATTGTTGACCAAAATATCTATTTTGCCGTGGGTATCAACAATGTTTTTTATTTGTTCCTGTACCGCGCTCGCATCCACCACATTAAAAGGGGCAAGAAACGCCTGCCCACCGGCTTCCTGCACCAGGCGCAGGGTTTCTTCGGCTGCCGTCAGGTTACTGACATAGTTGATGCCCACTGTCGCGCCCATACGGGCCAGGCGCACACAGATCGCCCGGCCTATGCCCCGGCTGCCTCCGGTGATCAAAGCCACGCTTTTTTCCGGGATCATCTCTTTGCCTCCTGCAGTTGCCGTATAAGCTCAGGAATAACTTCATATAGATCGCCCACCAGGCCGTAGGTGGCAATGTTGAAGATCGGTGCTTCTGCATCCCGGTTGATGGCCACTACCACCTCGGCAGACTGCATGCCCACCGCATGCTGGATGGCTCCAGAGATGCCGCAGGCAATGTATAGTTTTGGGCTGACCGTTTTGCCGGTTTGTCCAACCTGGTGAGGATAGGGTATCCAGCCGGCATCCACTGCCGCCCTGGATGCAGCCACTGCAGCGTTGAGTTCTGTCGCCAGTTCACGTAACAGGGCAAAGCCTTTTTCCGAGGTCAGCCCTCGTCCGCCGGCAACCAGGGCCTCAACCTCCTGAATATTGACCTGATCCTCTTCACTCTGCACTGTTTCCAGCACTTCCGTGGCAGTGTGCAACTCGTCTTCCTGCGCCTCAATGTGCACTACTGTGCCGGTGCGCGCTGGGTCGGGCGTGGCCGGAGCCATCACCTTGGGCCGCACCGTGGCCATCTGCGGCCGGGTATGCGGACACTCGATGGTGGCCATGATGTTGCCCCCAAAGGCAGGACGGGTTTGCAGGAGCATACCGTCTTCCTCGCGGATTTCCAGTTTGGTGCAGTCGGCGGTCAGTCCTGCACCGACCAGGGTGGCCACATAGGGGATGACCGAGCGGCCAATGGCTGTTGCCCCGGCAAGGACGACCTCGGGTTTTTGTTCCTGGATGATACGGGCAAGCAGCTTTGCATAGACATCCTCGCGGAACTGGGCAAGGCTGGGATGTTGAGCCAAAAAAATCGTATCTGCCCCGCCTGCGATCAATGAGTCGCAGTAGTTTGCAACCTCATGGCCCAGGAGTACCACACTCAGCGGTACCTGGCGCTGGTTGGCCAATTTGCGGCCAATGCCCAAAAGTTCATAGGTCACCGGTGCAATCAGGCCATGGCGACATTCCGCAAAAACCATGACCCCGGAAAAGGTATGGGCATCTTCCTGAAGGCGCTTGTCTGCCACCTCGATACGCAGGGCATCTTCTGGACAGTTGTCTACACAGGCGCCGCACAGGGTGCAGTTGTCATTGACCACGGCGCAGTCCTCCTGCACCGTAATGGCGGCAAAGGCGCAAGTGTCTTCACAAAGACCGCAGGCCGTGCATTTTTCACAATCGATGTACAGCATGATGGTACACTTGGGTTACTCGGTTACAGATAGGGACGCAGGCTGTCCACCAGTTGGGCAACTTGTTCTTGCACACTGCCCGTGAAGATCTTGCGGTCGCCCCGGGCCTCGGGCGAAAACACCCGCACCACCTGGGTGGGCGAGCCGGCCAGGCCAATGTGTTGCGCATCGGCCTCGATATCTGCTGCGCTCAACACTGTGCACTTGGCCTTTTTAGCCTTCATCTTGCCTTTGAGCGAAGCAACACGTGGCTCATTGATGTCCTTGACCACAGTGAGCAGGGCTGGCAGCGGCAAACGCAGCACATCAAAGCCATCGTCCATCATGCGCTCCACCTCGATGCTGCTGGCGCTGACATCTCTGGTTTTTTGCACGCAGGTGGCATAGGGCAAGTTCAAACGACAGGCCAGGCCAGGCCCAACCTGGGCAGTATCACCATCAATGGCTTGCTTACCGCAGAGAATGAGATCCGCCGGAGCAAGGGATTGAATGGCCTTGGCCAGAGTGTAGGAGGTTGCCCAGGTATCGGCACCGGCAAAGGCACGGTCTGAGACCAGCACCCCAGCATCGGCTCCGCAGGCAATGGCCTCCCGCAGCATGGCCTCGGCCTGGGGTGGTCCCATGCTGAGCACGGTCACCGTGCCACCCAGTTTTTCCTTGATCACCACCGCCTCTTCCAGGGCATGGCGATCGTAAGGATTCATGATGGATTCGACCCCTTCCCTGGACAGGGTATTGGTACGGGGATCCAACCGGACATCCTTAGCATCCGGTACCTGTTTGGCGCAAACAATGATATGCATGATAGATCAGGAATATTCCTTGTTCAGCTCCTGGCCGATGACATTGCGCTGAATCTGGTTGGTACCCTCATAGATTTGCAAAATCTTGGCATCGCGCATCATCTTTTCCACCGGGTACTCCTTCATGTACCCGTAACCACCCAGCACCTGCACCGCATCAGTGGTAACCCTCATGGCCATGTCCGTGGCAAAGACCTTACACATGGAGGAGGCCTTGGACATATTCTTCGGGTGTTTGTCGATATGGCGTGCCGCTGCATAGACCAAGGCACGGGCAGCCTCCAGTTGCATGGCCATGTCTGCCAGCATGTGCTGCACTGCCTGAAAGGAGATGATCGGTTTGCCGAACTGTACCCGTTGTTTGGTATAGGTAACTGCCTCGTCCAAGGCAGCCTGGGCCAGACCCACGCCAAGGGAGGCAATGCCCGGGCGGGACAGATCAAGCGTTTTCATAACCGTGATGAACCCAGTGCCCCGCCTGCCCACCAGCCGGTCTTTAGGAATGCGACAGTCCTTCAGAATCAGTTCCCGGGTAGCCGAAGAACGGATACCCATCTTGTCTTCCTTTTTGCCATAGGAAAATCCAGGATCACCGTCTTCCACCACAAAGATGGAAGCACCCCGTGCACCTTTGCTGGGGTCGGTAAGTGCCACTATGGAATAAATTTCCGATTCTCCGCCGTTGGTGATCCACTGTTTGGTACCATTGAGTACCCAGTGATCGCCCTCATCCACTGCCGTGGTCCGGATGCCCGAGGCATCGCTACCTGCGTTGGC
>JABMJC010000158.1 GCA_013201405.1 Desulfobulbaceae bacterium | reverse complement strand
TATGCATGCGTCTGTTTCTGTTGGCTTCAAGTTCCCCTGTCTTGGGTAGGGCCGCGGGGGGGGGAGGCGGCTGAAGCAAATGTCTCCATGTTCTATCTGTACCAAGACTTGCACAGCAAAGCATTTCTTTTTTATATTTTGGATAATACACAAATACATGCAGTGCGGATGAACCCGGAAACAGGGCATCTGGTTTGTACAACTTGTCCGGGAGGGCGCTGCTGCCAATATCGTGTACCTTACCTTCCCTCTAATCTACATCAACGCTGGTAGCTCCAGGAAAGGGGTTTGCCGTTTTTATAGGGCATATACCCATGAAAAGGTCGGGGGTCCTGATCAAAAACCAGGGGGAGAAAAAAACGGTCGCCTTCCCACATGGGCAAATCGAGCAGGCGCTCCACCGGGTGCCACAATAAGCGGCCTTCGGCGTTGCAGGCAAAAGGCACTCCTGTGTAGGAAGGGATGAGGAAGATAAAACCCAGCCAATCTTCGCCTTCTGGGCCAAAGCCGGTCCAGTTGATGGTACCACGCAGGTACATGCTGCGGCAGACAAGACCGCTTTCTTCTAAAATCTCCCGCTGCATGCAGGTGAAAACGTCTTCATTGGCTTTCATTTTCCCGCCCAACCCGTTATACTTTCCCAAATGCTGGTCGGATGCGCGTGCAGTGCGGTGTACCAGCAAGGTTTCATCGCCTGAAGGAGAGAGGATATAACCCAAGGTTCCTAGAATCGGCATGTACATATTATTTCCCATGGTTGTGTCATGATGACTGGAATCATTTTTACAAACAGATCGACTGGTCCCATATCGGTGCTGTTCATCCTGCTTGCACTGTTGGGACAATGGCTGCAGCGCTCGTTCTATTTGGTCGGGTTGGCCGGACTTGCCGGGTTTGCTTTGTTGGCCGTGCCGGCGCCGCTGGCCGCCAAGGAGCACTTTCCCCTGTATCCCAGTATTCGTGCCAATGTGGCCTTTTGGGAAGATATTTACAGCCGCTATACCACCCGGCAGGCGGTTTTGCACGATTCTGTCGATCTCAACCGAGTCTACACCGTGGTTGAATTGGTGGACAGAAAAGCGCCCATGGCCAGCCGCATCAATGACTTGCGTATCAGCCAGGCCAAAGACAAGATGGCCGCTCTTTTTGACGCCCTGGCCCTGGGCACAGCGCCCCGTACCCACGAAGAGCGGCGGATCGCCCAATTTTTTACCGGTCAGCCAAAATCAGCCTACCGTAAGGCCAAGGATACCCTGCGCGTCCAAATAGGGCAGAAGGATCGTTTTTATGAGGGAGTAATCCGTTCCGGTCGCTATATGCCCTATATCCGCAGCGTGCTCGCCGCAGAACAACTGCCCCTTGAACTGGCCTATCTGCCCCATGTGGAATCGTCGTTCCATCCCCGTGCTGGCAGCAAGGCTGGGGCCTATGGCCTCTGGCAGTTCACCCGTGGCACTGGTCAGCAGTACATGACTATCAATTCCTTGGTGGATGAGCGTTTTGATCCGTATGTCTCTACCAGGGCGGCAGTGCAGTTTCTTAAGGAAAATTATGCTGTTTTGGGAACTTGGCCCTTGGCCATGACTGCGTATAACTATGGCCGGGCTGGCATGGTGCGGGCTGTGCGTGCCCATGGTACCTACGAGGAAATTTTTCGCGATTACAGTCAAGGTTATTTCAAGTTTGCCTCCCGCAATTTTTATTCTGAATTTTTGGCAGCGGTGCGGGTAGCCAAACGGCTGGAGAACAGTGGTTTGGCCATGGATAGCCCAGACAAGACCCATACCTACCGACTCCAGGAAGAGGTCGCGTTCAATAGGCTGCGCGCCAAACATCAGTTGGAGCATGCGGAATTTATCCGTTTGAACCCGGCTCTGCAAAAACCAGTGCTTGCCGGTGAACGCAAGATACCCAAGAACTATCTTGTCCGTGTACCAGTGATCAACAATTTACAGCAGCAGGCCAAAAGGGCGCATCCAGCAGCAAAGCTGGCGGCTCCGCAGATTGTCACCACTCCCAAGACAAGACTGCCTGCTGCAAGCAGACAGGAAAAGAGGCCTGGCTATTTCCACTACACGGTTGCCCGGGGTGACACTCTTTCCGCTATTGCCCAACGCTTTGGTGTCAGTAAAGAAACCATTTTGGTGGCAAACAACAAGGGCCCGCATAATCCGGTACGCGTGGGGGACAGACTTGTCTTGCCCGGAAAACGGCGACAATAATCTTATTTTCTTACGGAAATTTCCATGGATATTTCGCAGAGTATCGCCGAGTTGAAAAGACGCCCCGACTTCAACGACCGGGTAGGCATGCTCCTTGTACACAACGGCACGGTGCGCAACTGGTCGCGCCAGGATGGTCGCAGCGTTGTTGCCCTGGAAACCGAAGTGGATGCGGGAAAAATCGAGGCCTTACGCCAGGAATACTTGCAATTTCCAGGCATCTACGAAATTCTTGTCGAAGCCCGCTCCGGCAGGTTCAGTCCTGGTGACGATCTGCTTTTCATTATTGTTGCCGGTGATCTGCGGGAACACATCAAACCGGTATTGGCTGCGCTGCTTGACCGTATCAAGGCCGAAGCCATATCCAAAAGGGAATTTTACGCCTAGAACAGCACCCGCCGAAGAAAGAGGCGGAGCCCCCTGCACAGGTAGCCCCTAGGCGTTTGCCAACCCAGGTATTTTCTGTGCCGAGAACCATCCCTGCCCCACGTATTTCCTTTTTGCACAAGCTGCACAATTGGGTATTTTCTTCGCATCCTCCTGCGTCCCGTTACCTGGGCTGGCTGCAGGCCTTGTTGCGGGTGCTGTTCATTATGCAGCGGGAATTTATCCGCACCAATATCCATATTCGTGCAGCAGCCCTAACCTATGGTCTGGCTTTGGCCTTGGTGCCGACCCTGGCTTTGAGTACCGCAATCTTCAAGGGTGTTGGCAGTGATGTACACATCAAGGCAGCCATTTTTCGCCTGATCGAGCAGTTGGAACCCCGGGCCCAGACACAGCCTCCTCCGGATGATGCCTTTGGCGATGCAGAGGTTCTGGCCCCAGATGATTTTGTCAGTGATGCCGCCTACCTGCATAGGGGGATGGATCTGGTGTTCGAGTATGTGGACAAAACCAACTTTGCTGCCCTGGGATTGATTGGCGTGCTGGGACTGCTGGTTATTTTTGTCCTGCTGCTCTCCTCCTTTGAAGAGGCCA
>JABMJC010000157.1 GCA_013201405.1 Desulfobulbaceae bacterium | reverse complement strand
CCGTGACCAGTTCCTGGCTGACGATTTCCCATGGTTCCTGCAGCCCGAGCCCTAAGGTGATGATATCCCGACTGTTCATGAAGCCTCCCGTCATTTGGTGTGGATTTGATCCCTGTATACATCAAATCCACACCAAATGACGAGGAGCCGCAAAACAACTACGTCTGCTGGATATACTGAATAATAAGGACGACGAACATGAGTGAAGAACACGCCTATGACCTCGTAATCCTGGGAGGAGGCCCGGCAGGGATGGCTGCGGCCATTTACGCTGCCAGAGCCAATTTGAAAACCATCGTACTGGAAAGCAACATTACCGGGGGACTGGTAAATTCTACGTATATTGTAGAGAATTTTCCAACCTACCCAGAGATCCACGGCATGAAGCTGATGGAGAAGATGCGCGAACATGTTGACAGCCTCAATATAGAGGTGGAAGAGATTTGCGAGGTTGAAAAACTTGAGCTGGAAGGTCCCATTAAGCGGATTACAACCGATGGAGGCGTCTATACTGCTGTGGCTGTTATTTTGGCCACAGGTCGTAAACCAATTCCATTAGAAACCCCCACAGAAGCAGAACAGGTGCATTGGTGCGCAATCTGTGACGGCATGGCTTACAAGGACAAACATGTATTGGTGGTAGGAGGAGGTAATAGCGCCTTTGACGAAGCCCTGTACATGTTGTCCATTGGTATTGCGCGCATCACTTTGGTGGAAATGATGCCACGGTATTTTGCCGCTCCTTCAACGCAGGAGCAATTGTTCAAATGCTCAGATGGCAAAGCAGAAGGTTTCACTTCGACCAAGGTTACCGATTTGGTTGTAGAAGATGGAAAGCTGACCGGAGCTGTGCTCCAGCACACGGAAACAGGCGAAGAACGAACAATCCCGGTGGATGGAGTCTTTGTATTCTTGGGACAGTCGCCCAACAATGATCTCTTCAAAGATCAAATCGAACTCAATGCACAGGGATATATTAAGACAGACCGGGATATGAATACTTCATTGCCAGGTGTGTTTGGGGCTGGCGACATCAACGAAAAATCGTACCGGCAGATCACCACAGCGATGGCCGATGGCACAATTGCCGCGCTTGCGGCGCAGCGCTATGTACGTGAGCAAAAAGCAAGCTGCAGCGCATAAGCAGCGCAGACAGATACAGGGTTTTATTGTCCACACTTGAAGCGATAGTTGTAATCAAAACCGTGGCTGTTGCGATGCTGCACGCGTCGACGTGGCTTAAGCTCTAGTCAAGGTCTGAGCAGGATAAAACAGCGAAAGGAATATTCCTCAGGATTGGGGTGTCAACCGGCTGGAGCGGCAGATACTTCCAGTTTGATCTGCCTGCCAAAACTGCTGGCTGAGGAGGTCCGGGCAGGTCAGACGGTCGTTTGCGACGCAGGCGCTGCCGGTGTATCCAGGTAAATCAGAGAACCGATGCGCCTGGGCAGGCGTGCGCATGATCTGGTGGGCAACTACCAGGGTCTGGTTTAAACTGGTGCAGGCTTGGGCGGGATAGCCCCAATGGAAGATGGCAAGTTGCTGTGCCCTAGGCAGGAAGTACGCATCATAGCCGCCGTGGACCAGGATATGTTCCTCGGTGAGCAGCATATCGGCGCAGGTGTGCCTTAGAAAGCTGAAGTCCTCAGGCGGGATAATCGGGCCCAGTCCGCGCAATGATGGATGAGCGTCTCTGAACAGACTCTTCTGTCCACTTTCCACCAGTGCACGCTTTGTAAGGCCTTTTTCAGGCTGGCCAGGCTTTTGTGCGCAGCCTCCCCTGCACCGTGGTAGGAGGAATCCAAGGTGTTCAGACCGCCGTTATGGAGCCACATGCTGATCTTGTCGGCAAGCGAGTCCGCATCATCGAGTATACGCTCGTCGTACATGTTGGGCAGGGCCGGCGAACGAGACATGGGCATGAGCAGCATACCTTCATGGTTGCCGCGCAGATGCACCGTGTACAGTTCAGCCGCGCAACTGCGCAGTTCTCCAAAATTTCTTTGGAATCCGGCCCTCGGTCAATATAGTCGGCCAAGGTGACGAGCAAATCCCTTTGTCCGGGTTGCAACTCATCAGCCAAAAGCCCCATGAGCGCCTGACAGCCGCCGTGGATGTCGGCGATCACCAGGATGCGCTCATAGGTGTTTTCATCGTCCTTGATCAGGGCTGCATCCTGGTGCTCCTGTTTTTTGGGGCAGCCGTAATGGTTGGTTTATCGTGGGTAAACGTGCGGGTAGGGCAGGTCTATCTTCAGGATTTTTTGGGGTTTTCCGGAGACTGGCCCCGTTCTGCCAGCATACGGTCGCGCTCCGACCTGAGTTCCTCGTATTCCTGCTCGGCTCGTTTGAGGGCTTCATTTTGCTGCTGCTGCAACTGCGCCACCTTTTCCTTTATCTTTCCTTCCCGAATATGCAGGCCTGGTGCGCCAAAGAGGCTGTTAGCCAGGTAGGAAAAGGAGAAGAGCATCAGGGCGACATCATCTGTTTTGATACGGTCTAGGGTTTCCTGATCCACCTCGTAGGTATCCAGAAAGGAGCTTTCAAAGATAAAGCTGCGGAAGGTGTCCAGGTCGGTGGTGGCCATAAAGAACATGCGCTTGGCAGCATCGCTCAGGGAGGCCTGTTGGCCAAAGGATTTGCGGCGCATCACCAGGCGCAGCCACTCCTTGTTCATCTCGTCGCGCACATCTACACCCTGATCGGCGCGCCATTCACCGATGGTCCAGTGTTTGGGCTCCTCGTGGCCCTTGCAGTGTGGTTCTTTTACTAGAAAGAAGAATTTTTCTTCGGCCTCTTCATCTTCAATGCCGCCCTCATGGAAGTCGGCCATGCCCACCGGGTAGTAGCGGCAGGCGCTGGGCCGGTCTGTATAGACGGTGCAGCCCTCGGGTGTGACAAAAGGACAGGCTTGTTTCTCGCCCATGAGTTTGAGCTGCAGACCCGGCATATCGGTTTTTTCCAGATAGGTGGGCTCGGTGTAGGTGGTGATGAATTCGTCTGCGGAAAGCCCGAGTCGCCTGCGCAGCATGAGGATATCGTAGGGCGTAAGGATGATCTTGATGGTATGGCAGCAGGCAGTGAAGCAGCTCACACCCGGATGGCACTCAAATTGCAATGATGATTGCAGATCCAGTTTTTGGGGCAATATATTGGAAGGATTGGTGTTTCCTTTTTTGGTATACACAGTATGCTGCTTGGGTCGCTCGGATTGAGCCATATCAGGCCTCGCTGGGTTGTGTGCATTAATGCAGTGGAAGATGGTGAAA
>JABMJC010000156.1 GCA_013201405.1 Desulfobulbaceae bacterium | reverse complement strand
GTGTGCTCTTCCGATCTATGTTAGTGCTTACAGTATTTTTTGTGCTACAGGGATTATGAAAACATAACGACCTTTGTCCTTCTGGACAAAGGTCGTTATGCGTTAGAGATCGCATGTGGCCAGGTTGCGGCAGGCAGCGCCTAGCGTACCACTTTGACAGGCGCTGCCTTTTTATTTTTATACAAGGGCCGTATACTCAGGGTCGGATAATTTCACAGTCACAGGCCGCATCTTCAATGTTGAGCAAAAGAAACTTGGCGTCAAAGCCATGTTTGATCAGCTCGCTATAGGCCATGTCTGCCCGCGCGCCCGTGGAACAGTGCACATAGAGTTTTTTATCCTTGGGCAGTTCGTCGAGTCGGTGCGGAATTTCATCCAGCGGAATATTGATGGTATTTTTAAATCTGCCCAGTTGGGCGATTTCCTCTTTGGTGCGGGCATCCACGATGATCGCATCTTTATCTTCGCCCCTGGCTGCTCTGCGGAAATCATCCAGGGAAACTTCGCCTTTACCCAACTGCCGTACCCAGCGGATTTCCGTGGTGTAGATCGGGCCTTTTTCTATGGCACCGCCACGCTCTACCCAGCCTTCATAACCACCTTTGACCAAGGAAACAAAGTTGAAGCCCTCCTCCCGGAGTTCACCTATGATATCTTCGGGTTCCTGGTCGCCATAGAGTACCAGGGGCGCATTGCGGGCCACGTCGTCCAGTTTGGTGAAGAGCTGGTCATAGGGAATGCTGTAGGCCCCTTTGATCCTGCCCTGCTGTGCAATTTGCGGCGTCCGGAGGTCGATGAGCACAATATTGCCAGTCAGGATGAAGTTGTCTTCGGAATAGGTGGGCAAGCCGGCCTTGGTCCATTCGGGCTCACCTTCATGGTACACCATGAGATTAGTGTAGCCTAAGTCTTTGGCGATGCTGGCTGAGGCTGGGGAAAAGGGACAGGTGACCCCGCCGCAGTAGAAGACCAGAGGAGTGCTTGTGTCAGCCGGCAGAATACTGGCTTGCTTTTCCTCCAGTGCAGCCTGGGGAATAGAGTGGGCACCCGGAAGGTGGGCCTGATTGTAACGGGGTAAAGGCCTGGAATCAACGAGAAACACCTTGGGGTCACTTTTCAGGAGAGCCACCAGCTCCGCTGTTTTGATTTCTTGTACTCCTTCAGGGATAGTGGCAATTTTTCTTTTTACCTCCAAGGCATAGGGCGTACCATCTCGCATAGTGTAGGTTACGACACTTGGTTCATCCCTGACCGCATCCTGCATGCCCGTGGTGTGGCCATCAAAGCGGATGAGCATGGTTTTTGCTTCCTCTCCCTTGCCCACTTCAAGGGAAATGGATTTGGCCAGGTTGGATATGCCTTTGATGGTACCGGTTACGGTTTGTTCAGCCTGTTGTTCTGCAGCCGGCGCCATCTTGGCATCGGCAGATTCTTTTGTGGGGGCGCAGCCAGCTGCCAACAGCAGGAGCACCAGAGCCAGGGGAATGAAAAGGTGTTGTTTTAAGGGTTTTTGCATCACGACCTCCATAAGCCGATGATTGTGTGCGACAACTCACTCTATTGATTGCCAATACTATGATTGATAACCTTTGTTTTCTGATTATCAAGACAAATTTGTTTGCAACGGGAAAATTGCGATAATTTGCTTGTATCTTGCCTGATCAAAGCAATTCTTATACAGTAATCCTAAAAGTTGAGCTGAAGCCCTATGGACAAACCTTTATCCTGCAACTTGCTGATTTTTGAAGACGATGCCGCTATTCGCACCATGCTGGCCGACTTTTTCACCAGCCAGGGAGCAACGGTTGCAACCGCGGAAGATGGCAGGAACAGTTTTGAACGGATCAAGAGGGAGCAGCCGGACCTGATTGTTCTGGACGTGATTATGCCATATAAAAACGGTTTTCTTGTTCTCAAGAAACTGCGCGATGCTGGTAGCAATGTGCCAGTTCTTATGCTTACAGAAAAAGATTCGGTGGAGGATAAGGTTGCCGGACTTGAGCTCGGTGCAGATGACTACTTGGCAAAACCTTTTTCCACCAGGGAATTGCTGGCCAGGGTGCGGGTTTTGTTGCGCAGGGCCAGGCAGGGTGTACGAGCTGATGGGGCGCTGCAACTGGAGCATTTGCACATCGATCGTATGAAACGGGAGGTGCAGGTGCTGGATTATGGCCCTGTCTCTCTGACCAAAACAGAATTTGATCTGCTTTTTGATCTGGCAGAACATGTGGGCACAGTTCGTACCCATGCACAACTCATGCAGGATGTGCTGGGCTATGCTCCAGGGATAAAATCCAGGGCGCTTTCGATGCACATCGCCAATATCAGAAGGAAGTTTGAGGAAATCGGCGTAGGCGGCACAATACATATCCGTACGGTGCCCGGGGTTGGCTACGTTTTGGCTGTTCGTCGCGGGGCTTGAGTACACGCAGGGAGGTGGGAGTATGCAGATTTACATTTCGTTCCAGTATGGTGTGGTGCGTTTATTTCTTTGTTTTTTTCTTCTGCTCGCCTGCCTTTCTGGTGAAAAGGCAGAAGCTGCGCAAAATACAACCCAGGATGTTTTGGTACCCTTGCAGGTCAGCGCAGGCACCAACCTTATTCTGCTGGCTAAAGAATACTGCCACAATCCGGAAGATTGGCAGCGTATAGCCCGGATCAATAAACTTGGTTCTCCCTATGTTGTTTATGCCAATGGTGAAATTCACGTGCCCCTGTCCCTGCTGAAGACAGAGGCACTGGCAGCGCAAGTAGTTACTGTCGCTGGTGCGGCCCTGCTGGAAAAAGCTGCTGGCAAGGAGAGCCAATTGAGCCGGGAAGACCGTATACTGCCTGGTGATACCATTTTGACCGGTGAAAACGGTTTTGTCCAACTCCTGTTTCCAAATGGCCTGTATACTCGGATAGAACCAAACGCAGCCTTTACCTTACAGTATCTTATCAGTCTTGCAGACGGCAAGATCAAGGCCGAGGCTGTTCTGGAAAAAGGTAAAATCGTTCATAACCTGAAGGAAAAACTCCGTTTCAACGAAAGCATACGTACGCGTACGCCGGTGGTGATTACTGGTATCCGTGGCACTGAATACCGGCTCAAGGTGGAGGATGTCCAGACCACCACGGTTGAAACCTTGAGTGGTGAGGTGGCTGTGCAATCCGGCGTAAACAGTGTGCAACTGCGCGCAGACCAAGGTTTAAGGGCAAGGCCGGGACGCGAACTGGGTAAACCCCAAGATTTACCGGTACCGCCTGTAGTGACAGGTATTGAAGAAGTT
>JABMJC010000030.1 GCA_013201405.1 Desulfobulbaceae bacterium | reverse complement strand
GTTAATTGTTAAAGAGCTGATTACTTAAACACGACAACTATGTTGACAGATACCGGGACCGAGTGGCTGGACCGAGTGACATGAAAAAGGAAAGGAAAATATCTAATCAATTGATTTCTCACGATTTATTTTTACTTTTCTTAAATTTTGCCAATAGACCCTTCATTTCTTCCAGTTCATCCTCCGAAAACACCCCGTCCCTAACAACAAGGTAGAAGTCCGCGCTAATAGGCACATGCTCAAACAACCTCTTGCGTCTCTCCGTCCTGACCAGTTTGGAGGAGTTGGTGGTTTCCGGTTCTTTGTATGCGCATGCGCTTTTCTGAGCCATAACACGTTTAGTTAGCGTCTCTATGTCTGGTATTTGAGGAGCAAAAAGTCTCTCATAGAGTGCATCGAGGGGCATCTCGATCAAATACCCACTCAAACTATCCATGGAACAACCTGACCCTAAATACTTTCTGGCGACCAGTAGTTGAAGCAGGGTCCGTTCGTTCAGGATGAGGTTGCGCCCTGACTTGAGGGGTTTTTCGATTAATTCTCTCCCGATGAAGTTACGAACCATATTTGTATATCGTATCAGTGAGTTAGATGAGGAAAAATCAAGCCCTAGAGAGAAATTCAGCTTGTCATGCACCTGAAAAAGAATGAGTCCACTGCCGCACAGGCAGCTTAGAAAATCATGATCACCCCGTTTTTGGCCACCGTCTCGTCCACTGCCGCACAGGCAGCTTAGAAACTGATACTGTGGTTTAGTCGACCATAGGTTGGCATAAAAAAAGCCAGCATCCCGTAAGAGATGCTGGCCTGGTTCGAGCAAGTTATGTGCGCATCAATCAGACTTCTTGCTGATAAGCACCTCTTTCAGTGATTTGCTCATGGTGAAGTGCAGCGTTTTCCGTTCCGGAATGTGCATCATTTTACCGGTTTTGGGATTTTTGGTCGTGCGCGGCTTACGACTACGCACAGAAAAGCTGCCGAAGCCGCGAATTTCCACACGCCGCTCCTCAATCAGTGCCTGGGCGATTTCTTCAAGGATAATATCCACTGCCTGGGATATGTCCTGCTTGTAGTAATCGCCAAGCTGTTGTGCAACTTCATTAACCAGTTCACGCTTCAACATACGTTCTCTTCCTTTGCGATGCCGCAGTTCGGCTTCCACGCCGCATGCGGCTGCATCTAATGGTCAAATGTCTGGCAGGGCAGCGCCTTTGTCCTGCCAGACGGCTATAGCATTGATTTACTTCTGGGAGTTCTCTCCGGCAGCGGCCTTCAACAGGTCGCCCAAAGTGGAAGGCCCTTGGGATTTTGGCATGTATTCCTCTGGAATCACGCCATGATTTTCTTCCTTTTCCTGCAGAGCCTTGATGGAAAGACCTATCTTGCGGTCATCGGCAGAAACATTGATAACCATGGCCTGAAGGGTGTCGCCCACCTTGAACATATCCACCGGGGTCTTGATTTTTTCCCTGGATATTTCGGAGACATGCACCAAGCCTTCAATGCCTTCTTCCAACTGAACAAAGATCCCGAAGTCGGTCACGTTGGTGATGGCACCTTCCACCGTGGAGCCAATGGGATAGTTGGTGACTGCAGCCTGCCATGGATCGGGCTCAAGCTGCTTGATCCCCAGGGAGAAGCGCTCGTTTTCCTTGTCGATCTTGAGCACAACTGCCTGGATGGTTTCCCCCTTGGCATACTTCTCGGAAGGATGCTTGATGCGCTCGGTCCAGGACAAATCAGAAACATGGATCAGGCCATCAATACCCTCTTCAATACCGATGAATATACCAAAATCCGTGATGTTTTTGATTTTTCCTTCGATAATTGCGCCCAACGGATAGCTCTCTTCCACCACATCCCAGGGGTTAGGCAGAAGCTGCTTCATACCCAGAGATATGCGCTTGGTGTCGGCCTCTACCTTGAGCACCTGCACCTCAATGGCATCGCCCACACCCACGATCTTGGAGGGATGTTTGGGCTTTTTCGACCAACTCATCTCCGAAATATGCACCAGCCCTTCTACGCCCTCTTCCAGTTCGACAAAGGCACCGTAGTCGGTGATGGAAACAACCTTGCCAGGAACCCGTGCACCCGGAGCATACAACTCGGGCACCTGTTCCCACGGGTCGGGCTTGAGCTGTTTTACGCCCAGGGAGATACGATTGGAATCCCTGTCGTACTTGAGGATCTTCACCTCAAGTTCCTCACCCACACTGTAGAGCTTGGAGGGATGTGACACCCGGCCCCAAGACAAGTCGGTGATGTGACAGAGTCCGTCCATGCCGCCCAGGTCGATGAACAAACCGTAATCCGTAATATTGGTGATGGCGCCGCGGATAATCTGACCCTCTTGCAAGGTTTCGCGCATCTGCTCGCGCAGGGCGCTACGCTCCTCTTCAAGGATAACCCGCCGTGAAATCACCACATTGTTGCGTTTACGGTTGAATTTCAGAATCTTAAATTCATAGATTTCCCCGATAAGGGCATCAAGATCCTTCACCGGACGCAGGTCGATCTGCGAGTAGGGCAGGAAGGCAGGAACACCAATATCCACCGACATGCCGCCTTTGACCCGGTTGTCAATGCGGCCCTCGATGGTGCCGTCGTCTTCCTGGATACGGGCAATTTGTTCCCACACCTTAATGGCAATGGCTTTTTCCCGGGAAAGGAGCAGACCGCCTTCTTCCTTACGTTTTTCTATGTAAACCTCGAACTGATCACCAATGGCAATCTCCCTGTCCGGATCTTCGTGCCGGAATTCGGTCAGGGGAATGTAACTCTCGGCTTTGTCGCCTACATCTATGAGTACCGCGTCGCCTGCCAGCCCCACTACGGTGCCTAGCGCCACTTCTCCTACATTGACAACCGTATTGTGATCATCCTGCTCAAAGAGTTCGGCAAAACTGATGTCTTCAAAGGCGTTGTCTTCCGCCGCCCCGGCGGGTTGAATTTCGTTCTGTGTCATGGGTTATCCTGTGGTGATCGTTGTCAGCCTGGGAAAAGGTTAAAAAAAAAGAGGCCGGAACTGCTGCCTCCACACACCGGATATCATGCATACCAGATTGTTTACGTGAAAACAACTGTTTCTTCACACGGCAGGAACATTCTTCCGAAGGGAAAACACAGGGAGAACCTCGCGTTTCTCGACCAGTAAATGCTTGGGCACAGACGGGTTGACCTCCACCGGCAGGGTCACATTGCTCCTTACCATTTACAGGCTTTGCCTCCCAGCCAATTTGAGGCCAGAGACTCGCGTGTACTGTTGAGAGTGGCTGTGATCTTGGCGCCAATCTCCTGTTGTCGCACGGCTGCTCCCAGGATAGTATGTCGTGATTTGGTGGAAAATTTTAAAAAAGAAATAATTTTTGAACACAATGGAGCGGATATGAAACAGAAGCTGCGCAGTGCAACCAGCACCGAAGGCAGGCATATGGCCGGGGCGCGGGCCCTGTGGCGGGCCAATGGCCGCAGTGAAGAACAAATGAACCGCCCGGTTATTGCTGTGGTCAACTCCTTTACCCAGTTCGTGCCGGGGCATGTGCACCTGCACGAGATCGGTCAACGGGTGAAGCAGCGCATTGAAGGGCTGGGCTGTTTTGCCGCTGAATTCAATACCATTGCCATTGACGATGGCATTGCCATGGGCCATTTGGGCATGCTCTACTCCCTGCCGTCGCGCGAGCTGATTGCCGATTCTGTTGAATACATGTGCAACGCCCATACTGTGGATGCCATGGTGTGTATCTCCAACTGCGACAAGATCACCCCTGGTATGCTCATGGCAGCCATGCGTTTGAATATTCCGGCGATATTTGTATCTGGCGGGCCCATGGAGGCTGGCCGTGCCTTGGGCCGTTCGCTCGATTTGATCGACGCCATGGTCATGGCGGCAGATGACCAAGTCAGTGATGTAGATCTGGCCGAGGTGGAACGCAGCGCCTGCCCCACCTGCGGCTCCTGTTCGGGCATGTTCACCGCCAATTCCATGAACTGTCTCAACGAGGCCCTTGGTCTGGCCCTGCCCGGCAACGGCACAGTGGTGGCCACCCATGCCGCCAGGTTTGACCTGTTTGACGCTGCGGCCGAGCGCATCGTCGAAATGTGCCACGCCTGGTACGAGAAGGGGGATGCCCGGGTGTTACCCCGTTCCATTGCCAGCCGCGCCGCCTTTTTCAATGCCATGTCGCTGGATATTGCCATGGGTGGCTCCACCAATACGGTGCTGCACCTCTTGGCCGTGGCCCAGGAGGCAGGGGTGGATTTCACCATGAACGATATCGATGCGCTTTCGCGCAAGGTGCCCAACTTGTGCAAGGTGGCGCCCAGCTCTTCCCACCATGTGGAAGACGTCAACCGGGCGGGTGGAATTTTAGGGATCATGGGCGAATTGGACCGGGCAGGTTTGCTCGACACCAGCGTGTTTCGGGCCGATGGTCTGACCCTTGCCGAAGCCCTTGCAGGCTACGACCTTATGCGGGCAAGCGCCAGCGATGCAGCCAGAGACCTGTATCGCAGTGCGCCTGGTGGCAAACGCAACCTGGTTATGGGATCGCAAAACACCCGGTATGAAGAGCTTGATCTTGACCGGGAAAAGGGCTGTATCCGGGATGCGGCCCACGCCTATTCCCAAGATGGTGGCCTGGCTGTTTTGTTTGGCAACATTGCGCCCAGGGGCTGCATCGTCAAGACGGCCGGAGTTGATGCCGCTATCCTCAAATTTTCCGGTACTGCCCGGGTGTTTCACTCGCAGGAGGCAGCCAGCGCAGGCATTCTCGATGGTTCGGTACAGGCTGGTGACGTGGTGTGCATTCTGTATGAAGGACCCAAGGGCGGGCCCGGCATGCAAGAGATGTTGTATCCCACCTCGTATCTCAAGTCTCGCCATCTGGGTGCTGCCTGCGCCCTGATCACCGATGGCCGTTTTTCCGGAGGCACCTCTGGTTTGTCCATTGGCCACGTATCCCCCGAGGCGGCCAGCGGCGGGCCCATTGCCCTGGTGCGGGATGGCGATCGTATTGATATTGATATTCCAGATCGTACCATCACCTTAGCCGTCAGTGAAGAGGAACTGACCGTGCGTAGACAAAAGGAAGAGGAACGTGGTGCCCAGGCCTATACACCTGAACGGGAGCGCGTGGTTTCCAAGGCTTTGCAAGCCTATGCCCGCTTTGCCGCCTCAGCGGACAAGGGGGCAGTGCGTGAGTTGGAAGGATGACCGCAAGCACCGAACATACCGGCCCAGGGACCGCTCCTGCCAAAGAGCGAGACCGCATTTTCCTTACAGATGCGGTGCAGGAGGATTTCTCCTTTAACGAGGAGGTGGCTGCGGTTTTTGACGACATGCTGGATCGCTCCGTTCCCTGTTACCACCTGGTAATCGATGCCATGTCCCAGCTGCTGGCCAGGCGGTTGCCCAATGGCGCCCTGATATACGATTTGGGATGTTCCGTGGGCACAGGTCTCCTGGCCCTGGCCGAGCGGCTGTCTGGCCGTGGTTTTCGCTATGTTGGTGTGGACAACGCGCCCGCCATGCTCAGGCAGGCGCGCAGCAAAATCCAGAATACAGTGCAAAACACTTTTGTACGCTTTCAGGAGGGAGACATCACCACCTGTCCGCTCACAGACGCCGGGGCGGTGTTGTGCAATTATACCCTGCAATTTGTGCGACCCGTGGCCCGACAGGCCTTTGTCCGCCGGATTTATGAGGCTCTACCCCAGGGCGGTCTTTTCTTGCTGAGCGAAAAAACCATTGCCCATGCCCCGGCCCTCAACCGGGATTTCATTGCCATCCACCACGACTTTAAACGGGCGCGCGGTTATTCTGAGCTGGAAAGTTCGGCCAAGCGGGAAGCCTTGGAAAATGTGCTGGTACCCTTTTCTCTGCAGGAAAATGTGCAACTTTTGCAAGCAGCAGGCTTTGTTGAAGTGGAGCCTTTTTTCACCTGGTTTAACTTTTGCTCCATTGTGGCCTTGAAGCGCTGACCATGGAAAACGACTGGCTCTTGCGTTTTCCAGGCGCAGATGTCGCCACCCTCCGCGCCCGCCTGACTGCAAAGGCTGCCTGGGTGGGGCAAAAGAAAAAAGGCTTTCTTCGCTACCGGGAACCGTTGGCCAACGTCGCCCATCTGCACGCTGCAGACTGCGATTTGAGCGGCGACGTAGTCACCATCGGCCGTGCCAACGCCCTCAGCCCGGGAGAGCAGGCACTGGTGCACCAGAGCCTGCGTGCCTTTATGCCTTGGCGAAAAGGCCCTTTTTCTGTATTTGGAATCGAGGTTGACGCCGAATGGCGCAGCGAGCGCAAATGGAACCGGCTCTTGCCAGAGTTGCCTGATTTACGTGGTGCAGTTGTTGCTGATATCGGTAGCAACAATGGGTACTACATGTTCAGGATGGCAGCCCATAAACCCGCCTTTGTCCTTGGTTTTGAGCCCTTTGTGCAGCACTACTACGCCTTTTGGCTGCTCAATGGTTTTGCCCGCCAGAAATGCTTACGCACCGAGCTCTTGGGCATAGAGGATCTTAATCTTTTTCAGGAGAGTTTTGATGTCATTTTCTGTATGGGGGTGCTCTACCACCGGCCCTCCCCCATGGAAGCACTGAAAGATCTACTCGCTGCCCTGAAACCCGGGGGCGTGCTCCTGCTGGAATCCCAGGCAATCCCAGGCACGGAATCCATTGCCCTTTTTCCCGAAACAACCTATGCCAAGGTACCGGGTACCTGGTTTGTGCCCACGGCCTCCTGTCTGCACAACTGGCTGGTGCGCAGCGGTTTCAAGCAGGTACGGCTCTTTTGTCAGCATGCCATGAGTGCAGAGGAACAACGACGCACAGAATGGATGCGCTTTGAATCGTACCAAGATTTCATTGACAAGCAAGACCCGTCGCGTACTATAGAAGGATATCCAGCCCCTTGGCGGGTATTTTTCAAAGCAGTAAAACAATAAAATAACAGGTGCCATTTTTTGGCACCTTTTTCTTCAGCCTCAACCCGACATCACTTCCTATGCAAGCAAAAGATTGCACACTCTACCATGGTGGCCTCAAGGGCGCAGAAACGGCTTTTGGCGAATATGCGGAACAGTACGGCGTTCAGGAGATAGTCTATACCTTTGAAGGACACAAACTCGAGCGTGATCGCAATACAGTGCTACTGAGCGAGGCCGAACTGCAGCGGGGCGATATCAGCATGGAAATCGCCTCCCGGATGATGAACCGTACCTACTACGAAACAGAAAAAATTCGCCGGGTTTTGCAAACCATCTTTCATATCGTCAACAAGGGCCATCAGGTGTTTATCATCGGTACGATTCTCGATGACCAATCGGTCAAGGGTGGCACTGGCTGGGCCGTAGAACTGGCCAAACTCTTCAACCGGCCCCTGCATGTCTATGACCAAACCAGGAAAGGTTGGTTTACCTGGAAAGATGGCTCCTGGCAGGAAGATGCTCCGGCAATCCACTACTCCACCTTTGTCGGCTCCGGTACCCGCTACCTGAGCGATGATGGGCTTGCCGCCATTGCCAAACTGTACGCCGACAGCTTCAAACAAGCATAACAAGCATTACAATCATTTTTTGACTTTCCTCGCCCCGTCCATGCCCAGGTCCCTGTAAGCAGACCGCCGCTGGACGGGTTTTTTTATTGTCTAACTGCCCGAATTTCACGGCTTGCAACACCCTGTTTTTCGGGATTGCTTGTCTTTTTGTGGCCTTTTGCTTGCAAAGCCTTGGTATGGCATGTATAAAGGGACATTGTCTGCACTTTGGCTAGATGATACTTGTTTGCAATCCTGCATTTTTAGCAATGGTTGTACGGTGCAATGACAATGCAACGAATCGTTAATAGGTTGCGATTCTTCCAGGCCTTTCAGGGGTTGCTGTTGTTTTTGTTTCGTGTGGGCTGTTTCCTGAAAATTTTGGTAGGCCACATCTTTTCAATGGAGCGGTTTTGTGTGCGCCAATCCGGTTGCGCAGCAGAACCAGTTTATTCAATCAAATAAAAAATCCCATGGATACGATAACCCGTACCCGTTGTCTGCATACCCCCCTTAAAACTTGTTTTTTATGCTCCTTGGCCATTGGTCTGCTCTTACTACCCACCGCCACACT
This sequence comes from Desulfobulbaceae bacterium, assembly GCA_013201405.1. GTDB lineage: Bacteria > Desulfobacterota > Desulfobulbia > Desulfobulbales > Desulfobulbaceae > Desulfobulbus. Next base: position 16,115 of record JABMJC010000030.1, on the reverse strand, counting down.
GCATGCCGCTGCAACCTTGAGCGGAAGCGCCAAAAAAGCACCAAATCAAAAAATTACCCGCCAGGCTGGTAACAAACAAAACACCCGGTCTCAAACCGCACAAAAAGGTCAGATCGTACGCTTGCAGGCTGATGCCAAAGCACAGGCGACAACGCGCACGGCCAAAAAAACAACACAAAAACAGTCGGTAAAAGCCAAACCAAAGGCTAAGGTTGCGCAAGCTGCCAAAAAAACGCGCTCTACAAAGACTGCGCAAACTGCCCGGGTACGCCAGACAGGTCGCACGGCCATAAACGCCTCTGAACGAGCCTCTGGCAACGCACCGTTTCTCAAGAAAAAAGCCACACTCGATGAGCAAACCCGTTTGGCCCAGACCCTGCAAAACCAGCTTGGAGTCGAGGTATTGGTGCAGGAGAATCCGGCCCATAGCGGTGGCCTTTTCATTGCTCCGCCAAACACGGAAACAGGCCAGGATAATGCGGCCAAGGCCTTGGATTTGCTAGCCAACCTGCCTTTAGGCACACCAATAGGCACATCCATCACCTCACCTTTTGGCGGCCGGCGCGATCCAATCAACGGTCGCCGGGCCTTCCACGAAGGCGTGGATTTCAAAGCAAAAATGGGAGACAAGGTCCAGGCCACCGGTAACGGCCGGGTGGTCAGTTCCAGCTATTCACCCGATTATGGCGAGAATATCATCGTTTCCCACGGCAACGGTTATGAAACCATGTTCGCCCATTTGAGTAAACGCCTGGTGCAGGTCGGCGATAGCGTCACCCCAGGGGATACGGTTGGTCTGGCTGGTAATTCCGGCAGAAGCACTGGCACCCATCTGCACTATGAAATACGCTACCAGGGAGCGCCCATCAATCCCATGGATTATATGAGGGCAACTGGGCGGCAGGCGTGGTTATCGAAAAAATGAAAACAAGGCAAATCATACCCTGCTGACTGCTGGGTTGGATAAACAATCCTACCACAAAGGCTCTTCCAAAGTTTATGGAAGGGCCTTTTTATTTACCAATACAAAACCGGCTGAACACAGCGTCAAGAATCTCTTCTGAGGTGGCATGGCCGCTTATTTCACCGATACAGTCCAGAACAGTCTGTACATCCACACTGAGCAGATCAAGCGGTGCGCCTGCCTGCAGGGTGGCCAGGCAGGCAGTGCAGGCATCCAGGGCCCGGGTGAGCAGACTGCGATGGCGCCTGTTGGGGGCAAGGCGCGCGTGTTCCCGCTGCAACCCATCATGATTGGGAGCAATGATGCCAAGAATGGCTGTTTGCAGGGCCTCCATGCCCTCGCCCTTGCGTGCAGAAATACTCACCACAGGCTGCGCTGCTGGCAGCAAGGTGCGTAGTTCCCTTTCCCTTTCTTCAGTAATCAAATCCCGCTTGTTGAGCACAAGCACATGCCGCTTGGAGGCAATGCTTGCGTGCAGTTGCCGTACATCCTCGGTGAAACCGGCTTGGCCGTCAATGAGAAAGAGAATGCAATCTGCCTCGGCAATCATCTTTCTGGCCCGCTCCATCCCAAGCGCCTCCACGGGATCGCCCTGGTCAAGGTGGATACCCGCGGTGTCGATGAGTTGCACCGGAATGCCGTTCAGAGCCATACCCTCTTCAATCGTGTCACGGGTGGTACCAGGATGTGGGGTAACCAGGGCTCGCTCTTCCTTGAGCAGAGCATTGAGCAGGCTGGATTTGCCGGCATTGGGCAGGCCGGCAATCACCAGGCGCATGCCTTCCCGGTAGAGACGACCCTGATCGGCATCGGCAATGAGCGCCTTGATTGGTGCCATGACTCGCTGCTGCAAGATCAAAACAGCCTCTTCCCGGTCAAGGATATCTGCATCCTCATCGGGAAAATCAATAGCCACTTCAAGCTGCGCCATCAGTTCAACAAGGGTGTCGCGGATGGTACTGACTGCCTGGGCCAGCGCCCCTTGCAACTGAGAGGCGGCCAGGCCTGCGCCAGTGGTGGTGCGGGCCTCAAGCAGGTCGATGACTGCTTCGGCCTGGGAGAGATCGATGCGGCCGGAGAGGAAGGCTCGCTTAGTGAATTCGCCCGGTTCTGCTGGGCGAGCGCCCAGGGTAAAAAGGTGCTCCAGCAGTTCCTGCAAAACAAGGGGAGAAGCGTGGCATTGAAATTCCACCACATCTTCACGGGTATAGCTGTACGGCGCCTGCATGTACACCGCCAAAACTTCATCCAGGAGAGTACCGTCCCGAGCCAGGATGTTGCCATAGTAGAGACGATGACTGGCAAAGGATGGTTGGGGTCGGTGGGGTACAAAAAGCTGCTTGAGCAGCGGTAGAGCATCTACCCCTGAAACACGAACAATGCCCACTCCGCCGGCACCAGGCGGGGTGGCAATGGCGGCAATGGTATCAGTCGTTATCCTGCTGAGCACCTGAACCGCCCCGACGTCTTGTGGCAGTGGCCTTGCCTTCCTTGCCCGGCTTGTAGATGAGGATTTTTTTGAACAGACCGGAACCCACCGAGCGACTGCGCACGCCGCTGTCCTGCTGCAAGACCAGGTGGACCGCGCGCCTCTCCGCGGGATTCAAACCAGATATGGCCCTGGTTTTGCCACTTTGCTTCACCTGTGCAGCGAACTCTGTTGCCTGTTGGCGCAACTGCTCAAAGCGCTGTTCACGGTAACCGGCAGCATCAAGACTCAAGGTGGTCCGGTCTGGCAAATGCGGACCGATCATCTTGCGCAACAGATACTGCAGGCTGTCGAGGATTTTACCTTCCTGGCCACCAATATACTGTTCGTGTGCGCCACTGATGGTGCACACAACGGTGTTGTCTGTGTATTCCACCCGGACAGTGGAGGGCAATTCCATAAGGACGAGCAGTCGCGTCAGTTTCTCTTCGATACGTGCCAAATCCTCCGACACCGGGCCAGTGCCATTATCCTGGTCTGCAGAAGGGGTGGCCTGCTTGCTTGAACCAGACTGTACTTCGCCGTTTGTCGCTGCTGTGGTTTGCTTGTCGTCTGCAGCGGGGTCAGGAGTTTTTTCCAACACCGCTTTCTTGCCAGGCCCTTTCCTCTTACCCCGGCCACTGCCCTGCTGTTTTGCCGGCGGGTGTTCGTTTTGCTCTGGCTGCTGAGCGCCTGTTTGCCTGTCCGTCTCCACAGGGGTTTCTGCATGGATCGTATTTTTTTTCACCTGCACCCGGATATGTGCCTTCTTTTTGCACAGGCCAAATATGCCGGTCGAGCCGGTTTCAAGCACGGTGATATCGAGGTTTTCCCGGGGAACACCCAGTTCCTTGCAGGCCTGTTCGATCACATCGGCTATTTCTGTTCCATAAAAGTCTTTTCCTTTGGTCATAATGGCTATGGTCCTCAAATACGAAACTCAGGCCTTACTGACATTGCTGCTGCGGTTGATCAGGTACTGTTGGAGCATGGAGAGCAGGTTATTGACAAACCAATACAGAACAAGGCCTGAGGCGAAATTGATAAACATGAAGGTAAAAACAATGGGCAGCAACTGCATAATGCGCGCCTGCATCGGGTCTGCAGCGGTAGGTGTCATCTTTTGCTGCAGGTACATGGATGCACCCATCAATAGAGTCAGAATCGGCATACCATGCAGGTAGGGAATGTCAAAACCCAGCCAGAGCCGATCCGGTGCAGACAGGTCGTTGATCCACAGCATGAACGGGGCGTGCCGCAGTTCAATTGCCGCAATCAGTACCTGATACAGGGCAATGAAAAAGGGAATTTGAATGAACATTGGCAAACAGCCGCCCAGGGGATTTATTTTGTAGGTCTTATACAGACTCATCATCTCCTGGTTCATCTTGGCTGGATCGTCTTTAAATTTTTCACGTAATTTTGCAATCTTAGGCTGAAGCTTCTGCATATTCTTCATCGACTTCATGCCCTTTTGGGTAATAGGCCAGAACACCAGTTTGATGACAATGGTGAGCAGGATAATGGCCACACCGTAGTTCTTGACAAAGCCGTGGAAAAAGTTCAGCAACCAGAGCATGGGCTTGCCAATAATATCCAACCAGCCATAGTTCACAGCCCGGGCCAAATTGTGTCCTACTTCCTCCAGAATGGTGAGTTTCTTTGGTCCCATGTACAGGGTGTAGCTGTAGGCCTTGCTGTCATGGGGTTGCAGGGTTGCCAGGCCCTGCGACAGAGTGCTTCGGCTGCTGCCACGGCCGGCACCTGTTTCCTGGATGGTCAGGGTCTGTGAATCAGCGAATTCCGGCATGATAGTGGTAATAAAATAACTATCCGCATACCCTGTCCAACTGATTGTACCTTGCCGGATAACCGGGCCCTTGCCCAGTTCCTTGCCCTTGACCTCAATACGCTCATCGTTGATATAAGCCATTGGACCGGCAAACAGGTATGAACTGGGCGGATTGACATGCGGGAAGGGGGCACTGTACCACACCAGGGCAGGCGATACCTGCACCGGCCGATCGGTAGCGTTTTCCACGCTGTACTCCACCGCAATCAGATAGCTGTCGCTGGAAAAACGCATGGTGCGCACCACCTGCACGCCTTCGGGCATGGTTGCGGTCATAACCAGTTCAGTCTGCCCCTGATTGACATTGAGATGGGTCTGCGCGCCTTCAGCCTTAAAGAGCGGCAGATTGGCCCCAGTGCCGTTGTCCAGGGAAAAAAGCAGAGGTCTTGTGGCTGGATTGCTTGCAGGGACAAGTTCCATGGGGCCAGAGTCTTTTTGTACACCGGAGCGGTACTGTTTGAGCAGAAAGCTCTTGATGGAGCCACCCTGCTCGGAAATAACCGCGGTATAGAGCGGGGTGTCCACTGTGATGTCACGGGCATCAGGGTCGATCACTACCTCTGCTGCTGTCGGGCTGGGAACTGGGGTGCCCGGTGCAGTGGGTGCAGTGGTTTGAGTTTCACTGGGACCGGGGGCGGTTGTTTGCCCTGGCGTGCTGGCCGGGGTCGGCTCCTGCTCGGGCATGGACGGAGCAAAAAGATACTGGTAGCCCAGCAGAATGAGAAAAGAAAGCGCAATGGCCAAAAAAGTCCGGTACAGATCCATGGGTCAACACCTTGGGAAAATTCGGCGCAGGATGACTGGCCGAAGCAATGGTTCAGGTTCGGTGTGGGCGTTGTGTGGGAACTGGTTTATCCTCATGGTACAGGGTCGTAACCACCCCGGCAGAGGGGATTGCAACGGAGCACCCGCCAACCAGCCAGCCAAATACCCTTGCATACGCCGTACTTGCCCACGGCCTCCATGGCGTATTCTGCGCAGGTTGGGGTGAAACGACAGGAAGGCGGAAGCAGAGGAGAAAGAAAACGTTTATAACTATGCAGCAGGGCCACCAAAGCCCGGCGCGGCCAACGCCATGGCGAGCCTGGGCGCCCATGGTGCTGGCTAAGGTCGGGCCCCTCGGACTGGCAGGTGGAGACAGGTTCGCCAGAATTCATGCTGTACCGCCTTGTTGCAAGACTCTAGCAACCTCTTGTTCAAGCACCATGAGGGTATCAAAACAAAAATCAGGACGTACGGTGATGACTATATCGCTGGCCGGCGGAAACTGTTCCTGATGCAATCGGAAAACTTCCCGAAAAAGTCGTTTGATTCGATTGCGTCGTACTGCGGTGCCTACCTTGCGTTGCACGCTGATGCCCATGCGCCGGATATGGAGACTGTTGGGGGTGGTGATGATGCTAAACCCCTTGCCATGCCGTCTCTTTCCCTGCCTGTATACCTGCTGAAATTCGCGGTTTAAGCGCAGACGCTGCCCACGGGGAAACGTGCGGCTCCCTCCCACGACATTACGGAGCGAGTTGTTTGCGCCCCCTGGCCCTTCTTCGTTTGATCACTGCCTGTCCGGAACGGGTACGCATGCGAACAAGAAAACCGTGGGTACGAGAACGTGAAATGCGGCTGGGTTGAAAAGTTCTTTTGCTCATACTGGCTATCCTTTATTATAGTAGATTGGGGTGGAGCAGGGCCTGCTTACTTCCTTCTGCTTTTGGAACATCGTATAAATACGCCAAAATCACAGGTTAAGCGTATACAGGGAAGCCGAGGCAAACCACTACCCAAAAGATGAAAATGTACCCGTTGAGCCTGTTCTCTGTCAACGTATTTCCCTGTTCCCAAGAAAAAGGAGGAATGTTTGGTGCGTTACGCAGATCTAGATTGGGGTGTTTTGTGGCAGCAGGCACAGGATGATGCCGGCTGGGAAGCCAGGCAAGCTGCAGCATGGGACGGACGTGCCGCCTCCTTTGCCGCCCGGCACAAACGCTCTTCCTTTGAACGACAGTGCCTGGATCTGCTGACACCCCAGCCAAACTGGTCAGTGCTGGACGTGGGTTCAGGCCCAGGCACTCTGGCTATTCCCCTGGCAGCCCAGGTGCGCCAGGTGACCTGTCTGGACTTTTCCACTGCTATGCTGGCCCAGGTACGCAAACGGGCCGCAGAGGAAAACAGGCACAATGTCCATACGGTCTGTGCCTCCTGGACAGACGATTGGGAGGCACTGGGCCTTGTTCCCCATGATCTTGTTGTGGCGGCCCGCTCCCTGTCAGTACGGGATATTTTGGCTGCACTTAAGCGTTTGAGCACCTATGGTCGGCAAAAACGGGTGGTCGTCGACCGGGTGGGTGCAGGCCCCTCTGATCCGGCAGCCTTTGCCGCGGTGGGTCGCCAGCCGCGCCAGGGGCCAGATTACATCTATACGCTCAACGCCCTATACCAGCTGGGTTATCACGCTACACTTGCCTATGTTTATGGTGATGGCGAGCGCAGCTACAACAGTCTTGAGGAGGCTTGTGCCAGCTACAGTTGGATGCTGCCTGATTTAAACAAGCAGGAGGAAATGCGCCTGCTTGCCTATCTGCGCTCCATTGCCACCAGGCAGGATGATGGTTCCTTGTTGCTCCGCCCCCAGCATCGGCCCACCTGGGCCTTTATCAGCTGGTAGGGTTACTTTTGGCGTCGATCCGTAGCGTTCCGCACTTTTTTGTTACTTGCAGGGTGTGCTCTTCCTCCGTATAGTTGCGCCTTTTTATATATTGCCTTGCATCTGCTGCCCTGAATTTATTTGCCGTGCATGCCTTGCTTATATGTTTTGTCCATGCGCTTTGAGTGCAATCATTTTTTCTTTGAGTTGAACCATGTTGGATTTTGATATTGCCGTTATCGGTGCAGGCCACGCTGGCTGCGAGGCGGCCCTGGCCGCTGCCCGTTTGGGTTGCCGCACCCTGGTGTGTGTAATCAATGCCGACACCATTGGCGCCCTGAGCTGCAATCCAGCCATCGGTGGCCTGGCCAAAGGGCATCTGGTGCGGGAAATAGATGCACTTGGCGGAGAAATGGCCAAAAATATTGATGCCACCGCCATTCAATTCCGCCGCCTCAACACCAGTAAAGGCCCAGCAGTACGTTCATCCCGCGCCCAGGCCGATCGCACCCACTACCGCTTGCGCATGAAGGGAATGCTCGAAACCCAGCCAGGGCTGGCTGTACGCCAGGCCATGGTGGATGAAATTCTGGTGGACAAGGGCCGGGTATGGGGTTTGCGCACCTCTTTAGATGAGGTGGTGCGGGTGCGGGCCATTGTGGTGGCCACCGGCACCTTTTTGAACGGTTTGGTGCATGTGGGTTTAAAAAATTTTGCCGCCGGCCGCCTGGGCGACTTTCCATCAACTGTTTTGGCCCAATGGTTCAAAGCCCAAGGCTTTAGCGTAGGCCGCATGAAAACCGGCACTGTGCCCCGTATCGCCGGCAACAGCATTGATTATTCCCGCCTGGAGGCGCAGCATGGTGATGATCCCGTCACCTTTTTTTCCTTTTCCACCCCCCCAGGAGCACCGGTTTTGCCGCAACGCCCCTGCCACATCACCTACACCACGGAAGCCACCCACGAAATCATCCGTGGCTCGATCGACCAGTCGCCCATGTATGCTGGCGTTATCGAAGGTATTGGTGCACGCTACTGCCCTTCGGTGGAAGACAAGATCATGCGTTTCCCAGACAAGTTGCGCCACCAGATTTTTCTGGAACCAGAAGGGTTGGACACCGTGGAGATCTATCCCAACGGCATATCCACCAGTTTACCGCTGGCCACCCAAATTGAGCTGGTGCATTCCATTCCGGGTATGGAATCGGCACGAATCATGCGGCCAGGCTATGCCATTGAATATGATTTTATCGACCCGCGCGGGCTGAAACCATCGCTTGAAACCAAGGCTGTGCGCGGTCTTTTTTTTGCAGGCCAGATCAATGGCAGCTCGGGCTATGAGGAGGCTGCTGCCCAGGGGCTGATGGCCGGTATCAACAGTGTACGCTACTGCCGGGAAGAGGAACCGCTGATCCTGGATCGCTCCCAGGCCTATATTGGTGTGCTCATTGATGATCTGGTCACCATTGGCACCAAAGAACCATATCGCCTCTTCACCTCGCGGGCAGAGTATCGCCTACTTTTGCGTGAAGATAACGCGGATATGCGCCTGTGCGCCATTGGCCGGGAAGTAGGCCTGTTGGACGATGCTGCCTGGCGGGCATTCAGCGACAAGCAAAACCGTATCCAGACCTGCCTGGACAAACTCGAAAACACCCGGATCAAGCCGACTGTCGCGGTCAACCAACAGTTGGCGGAACTTGGTTCAAGTCCACTGAAGCAAACACTCAGCCTGGAGGAACTGTTGCGGCGGCCTGAACTGAACGTAAAACGTCTGACACAGCTTGCTTCCCTGGCAGAAACACCCTGTATCCTTGAGGAAGAGGGCATGGTTGCCGATGAAATCGAGCTGCAGGTTAAGTATGCGGGCTATATTCAGCGTCAGGAAGAGCAGGTGGAGCGCTTCCGCAGGCTGGAGCGCATGGAACTGCCGGAAGACTTCCAGTACCGGGGCCTGCCCGGCCTGTCCAATGAAGTAGTCGAAAAGCTCAGCACCATTCAGCCGCGCTCATTGGGTCAGGCAGCTCGCATTTCCGGGGTGACCCCAGCGGCCATCTCTGTTTTGCAGGTGCACTTGAAACGGCTGGGCCGTATATGAACAAGAGGAAAACGAGGCGCGCATCATGATCTCCTATCCCGCCATAGATCCGGTTCTTTTTTCCATTGGTCCTTTGCAGTTGCGCTGGTATGGGCTGATGTATGTCATCGGTTTTGCCAGCGCCTACCTGCTGGTTGCCAGGCAGGCAAGGCGGTTTGGCTGGCAAGAGCTGCTGGCCAAGCTCGACAACCTCAACCTCATGCTCATTGTCGGGGTAATCGTCGGAGGCAGGCTGGGATATGTCTTCTTTTACAATCCCACCTACTACCTGACCCATCCCCTGGAAATACCGGCAACCTGGTCGGGCGGCATGTCCTTTCACGGTGGCTGTCTCGGCGTATTGGCAACCGGTCTGTGGTACTGTCGCCGCAGTGGGCTTGATTTCTGGCGCGCAGCCGATCTCTATGCTGTTACCGTACCAGTGGGACTTTTTTTCGGCAGGCTAGGGAACTTCATCAATGGTGAGTTGTATGGGCGGATAACAGATGTACCTTGGGGTATGGTTTTTCCCGATGGTGGGCCCTTGCCCCGGCACCCTTCCCAGCTCTACGAAGCCTTTTTCGAAGGACTGGTGCTCTTTGTGCTGCTCTGGTCGCTTAAGGCTAAGCCCTGGAAAAAAACGCCTCTGCGGCGCTGGCCCCATGGCTCCATGCTGGCCCTTTTCCTCGTTGGCTATGGGGTGTTCCGCTTTGGCATCGAATTTGTGCGCGAGCCAGACGCCCATTTGGGACTCCTCTGGGCGCAGTTGTCCATGGGGCAGTGGCTGTGCCTGGCCATGATCGCCTGTGGCTTTGCCTTGTGGTGGTGGCGGATGCGGACTGGGTCCCGACGTCTTACCGGAAACAGTGCAGGTGGAAGAAATCAGACAAAGCGAATGCTCACCGGGCAGTGATCCGAACCAAAGATATTACTGTGGATGGCGGCATCCACCACCCGGCTGCTACTGGTTTCATCCACGACAAAATAGTCGATTCTCCAGCCAATGTTCCGTTCGCGGGCAGCCGAACGGTAGCTCCACCAGGTGTATTGGCCTGGATCTGCACAAAATTTCCTGAAGGTATCCACATAGCCGGCCTCTAAGAGCGTATCCATCCAGGCGCGTTCTTCATCGGAAAAACCGGGATTCATCCTGTTTTCCTTGGGTCTGGCCAGATCAATTTCCTTGTGGGCGACATTGAGATCGCCACAGAGGACAACGGTTTTCTCCTGGCGCAAACCATTCAGGTAGACCAGCATGGCCTGGTTGAAGGCCTGTTTGAAATCCATGCGCCTGAGCCCTGGCTGCGCGTTGGGAAAATAGGCGTTGATGAGATAATAGTCGCTGAATTCAAGGGTGAGCACGCGGCCTTCCCGGTCGATATCGCTGGCCCCAATACCGTAGTGCACCTGCAGCGGCGCTGTTTTGCTGAGCACGGCCGTGCCAGCGTATCCCTTTTTTTCTGCCGGATGCCAAAATTGCTGATATCCTTGCCGTGTCAAAGTCTCCAGCGCCTTTTGAGGCAGCTGGCTGGAATGCGCTTTGATTTCCTGCAGGGCCACGATGTCGGCATTAAAGGTGCCGGTCATCTCTAAAAAGCCTTTGCCCAAAGCCGCCCGCAAACCATTGACGTTCCAGGAGACAAAGCATTGTCCATGTTGTGCAGAAGGCATGAGAGGAGACTCCTTTCTCTGTTTTCTTGGTATGACACCCAGCTGTGGGCAGAATGGTTTGATGCGACAAACATCGCAGTGCGGAGCTATCGGCCTGCACACAGCCTGGCCAAAGGCGACCAACAGGGAGTTGATGCGCAGCCAGTACTGCTGGGGAAGTTTTTCCCGCAGGGCCATTTCCGTTTGCAGGGGGGTTGTGGTTTGTACATACCCCCAGATATTCATGATACGATGAACGTGGGTGTCTACGCAGATGGCTGGCAGTGAAAAAGCCACGGCCCGCACCAAGTTGGCGGTTTTTCTGCCCACGCCGGGCAGGGTGACGAGCTCTTCTATGGTGCTGGGCACTTTACCCTGAAAGTGCGTGGCCAAGGCTTTGGGTAGTTGGCTAAGGTACTTGGCTTTGTTACGGAAAAAACCCACCGGATAAATCAGTTCTTCCAACTCGGTTACAGAAAGGGTGGCCAGCTCTTCAGGGGTGAGGGCGCGGGCAAAGAGTCTGCGGGCAGCGGCGGCGGTGACCTCGTCCTTGGTACGGGCAGACAAAATAGTGGCCACCAAAACCTTGAAAGGGTCTTTAGTCTGGGTAGCGATCAGGTCCACCACCGGTACCTGCAAGCCGCGCACCTCCTCTTCAAGAAGTGAGATAACGGTGTCCAGGGGAAAAGTCATTTGTGATCTACTTGTGGTCTTCGAATACAGAGGCAGGTAATGGGGATGCTGTGTGGAGCATGGCTACAGGGTTTCCTCGGGGAAGGGTATGGCCTGGCGAATATCAGTAACCCCGCTGAGGAGCATAAAAAGGCGATCCACACCCAGGGCGATGCCGGCTGATGCAGGCATGTGCTCAAGATCATTCAAAAACCGCTCCGGCATGGCTGCCTCTCTACCCTGACTGTGCAGGAAGGCGATTTCACTTGCAAAACGGCGGCGTTGCTCCTTGACGTCGGTGAGTTCGGAAAAACCATTGGCCAGTTCCACACCAGCTATATAGAGTTCAAAACGTTCGGCGACCTTTGGCCTGGCTGCGCTGCGCCTGGCCAATGAACCCAGGGCCAGCGGATAATCATATAAAAAGACCGGCCCTTGCTGCCCGAGCCGCGGTTCGATATGGCTGACCAGCAGTTCCTCGAAAAGATCCCGCGCCAAGGCCTCCTCCACCTCCATGCCGGTGTAACGGCGGAAGGCGTCGTGCACGCTGAGTCGCTCCCAGGGCGGACTCAGGTCTATTTTTTTGTCTTGCCACTGCAGTTGACCTGATACCTGCAAACTGGGAAAATGAATAAGGGTACGACTCAGGCTGGTCAAGAGCTCCTCGCACTCTGCCATCAAACCTAAGTAATCTACCCCGCTGCAATACCACTCCAGCATGCAGAACTCGCTTTGGTGCAAACGGCCGCATTCCTCCTTGCGGAAGCAGTGACATATCTGAAACAACCTGTCACATCCCCGGGCCAAGAGCCGTTTCATGCACAGCTCAGGCGAAGGCTGCAACCACCAGCCATCCGAAGAAAAGGCAACAATATGCGCCTCCGGCAGCAAACATGGCAGGCGCACCGGAGTGTCTACTTCAAGGTAGTCGCGTGCCACAAAAAAAGCGCGCAGTGCTCCCATAAGTTCGGAGCGCCGGCGCAGGCCGCTTGGGCCGAGCATTGCTATTCTTTGACGCGGGTGATGTAGGTACCGGTGCGGGTATCGATCTGGATCTTATCGCCCTGCTCCACAAAGGGGGGAACCTGCAACTGAAAACCAGTTTGCACGGTAACCGGCTTAGTGTCGGTACCAGAGGTGTCACCCCGGGCCCAGGGATCGGCCACAGTGACTTCCAGGTTCACAAAGGTGGGCAAGCTGATATCTATGGGTCGATCACCAAAAAAGAGTACCTGCACCTCCATGTTGTCGATGAGGAAGTTGAGGTGCTCGCCCAGTTGCTCACGGGTGAGGAAGATCTGCTCATAGGATGCGGTGTCCATAAAATGGAACTCGTCGTCCTGCGAGTAGAGAAACTGCATGGTGCGTTCTTCCAGGTCGGGGCGCTCGAACTTGTCGTTGGAACGATAGGTCTGGGTGAACTGCACCCCGGTGATCATGTTACGCATTTTAGTGCGGTAGAGGGCCTGGCCCTTACCCGGCTTGGAAAAATCGAATTCGGTGACAATATACGGTTCACCATCAATTTGAATTTTCAAGCCTTTACGCAAATCAGAAGCAGTGTACATATGGTGGTTATCCTTTGTCTCAAGAGATTGAAAATACAGCTACATTTCATACCGTATGCCTGGATGGAGCGCAAGGGCTAGTTCATTTTCTGCAGCCACCCCCGCCTTAAATTCTCCTAACAATATTAGCCCGAGCTAAAAAATATATTGGCCCTGTAACTGTTCTGGGGTAATAAAGTGTCAACTTTTGTTAGGTTAGGCTAACTTTTTATTCGTAGACTTATTTTCCGAACACAAAAGCCCAACGCCAGCCACAGAAGATGAAACGGAAGACGCACTGCTCGACAGCTGAATTCCCTGGCACCTGCTCATCAGTGCCAGAGGGCATGGGATATGAATTTAATTGGTAGTACAAATACCTGCATCACAACATGGGAGGAAAAAGATGCAAACAAAGCGTATGAGTCGGTTGATCCTGGCTGTATTTTTTGGTGCGGCATACCTGGTTGTTGGTGGTGAAAACCGTGCCCTTGCAGGCTCTACCCAGGAACTGACCGAACTGAAGACCGGGATAGAGATATTGCAAAAACGCAACCAAGAGCTCAGCAGGCGTCTACAAAACATGGAAGAAGCGCTAGCCGGCCAAAATACTCGCCTCCAGGCGCATGAAGTCAAGATAAATGCGCAGAAACGGTCGGATGCTGATTCCGACCCAGATTCCGACCTGCTTGGACGTCTTGGCAAGCATGTTCAGCTCAGTGGCCTTATCGAAGGGGATCTGGTTTTTTCCGGCAACTATGCAGATGAGGACACCAGTGAAATCACCCTGAGCACGGTGGAGTTGGGTTTTGATCTGCTACTTGCCGACTGGGCCAATGCCTTTGTGTTGCTCAAATATGAAGATGGCGACGATGACGAAAATATTTTCCTTGACGAAGCCTACATGACCCTGGGCAAAACCGAAGCTTTCCCGGCCTTTGTCACCCTCGGTAAGCTGGTCGTTCCCTTTGGAGAGTATAGCACCAACATGCTCCAGGATCCCTTTACCCAAACTCTGGGTGAAATCAATGAAGGTGCGCTGGTACTTGGCTGGCACAAGTACGGCGTTACTGCATCGGCCTTTGCCTACAACGGGCTTGATGAGCTTGACGATGACGAGGAAATCAACGGAGTTGGTCTGGCCCTGCGTTATGAGCATGAACAGGAGGAGGGGTTGAACTGGAGTTTAGGTGCTGGCTGGGTGAACAACATCGCCTCTGCCGATGGTATCCGTGATGCCCTGCCGAGAACACCAGCAGACAAGCCCCAGCTAACCGATACAGTTGCCGGCCTGAATCTGCATGCCAAGGCTGCCTATGGGGGCTTTTCTGCCCTGGCGGAATATAGCACCGCATTGGACAGCTTTGCTGTAGATGACTTGGCCTTTAAGGATGCCGGAGCCCAACCTGCCAGCATTAATGGTGAGCTGGCGTACGGCATGGAGATTGTCGGCCATGAAACCGTATTTGCTTTGGGTATACAAAAAACCTGGGAAGCCCTGGCCATGGAACTGCCCGAATTTCGCTATTCAGCCTCTGTAGCGGCCACCCTGCTCGAAGGTCTTACCCTGACGTTCGAGTACTTTCATGATGAAGACTACGATACAGACGACGGCGGCACCGGTGAGGATGGCTACGGATTCACAACCCGATTGGCATACGAATTTTAAACGAGCACCTAGAACAACAAAATATACAGGCGCAACGCGGTGTGCGCTTTTTTTAGGCTGCCAGTGTTAGCCTTGTCTAAGAAATGTTTACCAATGAAAAATGAAATATCCAATAGCTAAAACAACAAAATACAATTTGGTGCCCAAAATGCTGGCCATGCGAATCGAGAACGCTAAAGCCGTCATTCCCAGGCGCAAGAGGTTGTGGGAGATAGAGGCCCGCTACCTGTGCCCGCTCATTGGTCTTTGCCTAAGCAGGGCAGAACTGCGGCGGCTGAGCAAAGAACAATGCTACCAGGTTGATGCCACGGACAGCGACTATCAATTGCATACCGCCTTTGTCGCCTTGGCCAGGCGCCCTGGTCAGGGTGCCAAGGCATTGAACAAGTATCTGGAAAAGAAATATCGTCTTGCCCTGCGGCGCTACAGCGCAGCCCAGAACGATGCAGCTCTGCAAGAGTTGTGGCAGCAGGATTGCGCCGATGGCCGCGAAGGGCAGGCCTGGTGGCACCTGGTCACCCATCCGCTCAGCAGTTCCAGCATGTTGGAAAAACTCTACGGCGAGTTGCATATGCTTGGTCATGAGGCTGTTGCCCTGATCCGGCATGAGCGCGGGAAAAGTGGGAGCCTGCAAGAACGTTTGTCTCTATTGGAAGAGGTGTTGATTTCGGAGCGAGAACAGCAACGCCAGGAGCGCTTGCGTTTTGAGTCCTCGCTGGAATCTTTGCGCCAGCAGCTGTTGGCACAGTCTGAGTTGGAATGGGAGAACCAGGAGCTGACCCAGGAAAATGAACGCCTGCGCCTCCAGCGGCAAGAAGCCTTACGTGGTGTGCTTGTGCAGAAAAAGCAGAAGCAAATTGCAGCCCTGCAGGAAGAAAACAGGCAACTGCGGGATGGACACGAAGTGCTGGAGGAAGAGCTGAGCATGTACCGTCGCCTGGCCCACGAGGCAGCGCAACGGGAAGAACGGCACATCACCGAAAAAGAGGCTCTACAGGCGCAGCATGCCGAACTTGCCAGCGAATTGGCTGCGGTCGAGCAACGCCTGCATGTGCATATAGGCCTGGAAGAAGGCTGCAACCAGTGCGAGCAGCAGGGTACCAGCGCCTGCCCCGGGGTGAGCTTATGTGGCAAAACCGTGTTGTATGTAGGTGGCCTACACAAAATGGTCCCCCATTACCGGCGGGTGGTGGAGGGGGCTGGCGGTAATTTTATCCACCATGATGGTGGGGTGGAAAGTGCACGCGGCCTCTTGCCGAAAATGCTGGCCACGGCTGATGCCGTGCTCTGTCCGGTGGATTGCGTCAGCCACGATGCCTGTGTCTGTGTAAAAAAGGTCTGCAAAAAACTGAACAAGCCATGTGTGCTCATGCGCAGTTCTGGCTTGAGTTCTCTGGCCCGCGGTCTGGATGAAATTGTTCAGTAAACAGGCGCAGCAGCATATAGCATACATAAATACAGTCCCTCCTTTGCATGCCAGCAAAGGGATAGGCGCATAAATTGTATGGGTGTTGCAATGCACTATATCGTTATTTTGGCAAGTCATACCGCAGCCCTGCTGACCATGATCCTAAT
>JABMJC010000029.1 GCA_013201405.1 Desulfobulbaceae bacterium | reverse complement strand
CCCGATGCCGCCTTCTACGCTATTGCTGGGCTACAGGGCATAACGGGAATTGCTGACATATACCCACCCCCTGAAAAGTAAACATATTACAACACCAATGACACAAAAATGACATTACGTGACTTTTTCTGTCCTTCATCCAATTGCTATCCATTGGCCTTCGTTGGCTTGACAAATTGACCTGATACAACTTGAGAACAATTAACACAGCACCGGTAACTGCACATAAAAAGCGGCCGGTGCTGCTCCGGGAAAGATACAGGAAGAAACAGGGTGCTGGACGGACGACACTGTTCAGCCCACAGATCTTGGCGCTTGTTGCTACTGGGCTCAGCAGTGCCTACCTAAAGTGGCGCATTGGTGGCGCATCGTTCGCCTACTGGGGATCAAGCCGCCAGAGATGGGCTCCTTTGCCATCCTCAAGGAGATATACCCTGCCATCTGCGGTGCTGGTCACGTTGCGGATACGGGTTCCCAACTCATAGCGGTACAATTCCCTGGCTTTGCGCTTGTCATCGCCAAAATCCACAACCACCAGTGCCTGGGACGAAAGACCACTAAACAAACCTTTGCCGTGCCAGGCAGGGAAAATTTCACCAGTATAGATACTCATGCTGGACGGAGAGATAACAGGTGTCCAGGTAATTTCTGGAGGAGCAAAGTCGGGCCTGGTGGCATGATCCGGGATATTCCTGCCATCGTAATGGCGTCCATTGGAAACCACTGGCCATCCATAATTTTTTCCAGGAAAGATCACATTCAATTCATCACCACCGCGTGGTCCCATCTCATGGGCCCACAAGTTTCCTCTCGCATCAAACTGCATACCCAAGACATTACGATGGCCAAGACTCCACACCTCGTTGGCCGGAGCTTTCTGGCCATGGAACGGGTTGTCTGTGGGCACAGTGCCATCAGGATACAAACGGATGATCTTGCCCAGATTGGTGGCCATATCCTGGGCTGGAGTAAACTTTTGTCGGTCACCCGAGCTGATGAAGAGAAACTTTTTGTCCGGCGAAAAGAGCAAACGGTGACTGTAGTGCCCCCGTCCACTCACCTTGGGTGTTTGCGTCCAAATATCGGTTAGCTGGATCAACCCGGGCGTGGCCGATGTTTCGTCAAGGGTGGCCTTGACCACCTTTGCACCCCGGGTGTCGCCCTTACCCGGTTCCACATAGCTAAGATAAAGCGTGCGCGATTCCCGGAAATCCGGCGCCAGAATCACATCTCCCAATCCACCCTGACCGCCGTAATCCACCTCGGGCAGGTTGGCGATTGCTGTTTTAGTCTGATCCTTTTCATCGAAAAGAAAAAGACGCCCTGCTTTTTCCGTAATGAGAAAACGTCCATCCGGCAGGGTAGCCATGGCCCAGGGCTCTTCGAATTTGGCAAGGCTCACCTGATTGAACGCGGGTTTATCCTGATCAGCTTGCCCGCCATCCATGGCCATGGCCATGGCCTTTTGCTGCAGAGTATTTGGCCAGCCCGCAGCCATGAACACGTAAACAATAATTAGAGCAACCAAGATACCCTTGGTTCTGGGCCGTTTGCAAGACAGATGCAGTATCCGGTCCATCTCATTCTCCTTGTAACATTTAGGGTTATTTTGTCGTGGATTGCCAACAGGGTGCAGAGAGAATTGCATGCCAACCCACTCCTGTCTCACAAGAGATTGAAGAAGATTCCCAGACTATGGCAAGACTCTCTCTACCTCAGCATCGAAAACACTGTGTATTGTACTGCACCCTGTCTCCCCTTGCATACCTTTCACCTCTTTACAGTGCGACTCGACTCTAAGATTAGAGTGAAAACTGTAGGGAAACAGTGCACGAACAATCAATTGTCCCATCTGAGCTTATTTCGCCTCTGCCTTGGCAAATACAACCATTTCTTACTGGCCAAGCTACAGGACAGGTGGTGCAGCCCGCTTGTGTGCTGTCACAATGCCACACAAAACTTTTGGCAGTGATCAAGCAGGATCAGCATGTATACGTACAATTTGACCATAAGCAAAAAGTGCCACAAGATATATCAGCAGGGCTATCAGCACGGTCAGTCTAAAGCCCAGAAAAAAAGCACTTACCAAACTGAGAAAGCCTCCCAGTACTGTAAAAAAACCATTCATCCCCCAAGCCCAGGGAATCCCTTGGGGATAGCGTTGACCCAGTGCGACCAGTCCCAGCGGAAACGGCATTCCCAAGAAAAAACCTAAAGGAAAAATAAACAGGGTAGCGGCCAGGCAACGAACAAACAGTCCATAGTGCAGCAAAGATGCGAAGATGGTTTGATGGCTCAACAAAAAGAAAACACCGTACATTATAAGAGCAATAAAGAGCCAAGGCCATCTACCTTGTCTGGAGAGTGACATTTTCTTAGAAGCAAGCGAACCAATGGCAGCCGAAAACAAAAGAGCAAACAAAACAGTGGTAAATGTGAAGGAAGGATATCCGATCAGTTTTATACAAAGCTGAATAAGGGTGAGCTCAATGATGATAAAACCAGCACCGAGGCAGGAAAAATACAATAAAAACCAGGGCATTGCCGGCCACGCTCTACCGCCCTTTGTTGTCCATTGCAGGGGTACGAAAATAAAAAGGGCGGCAAAAAGAATAGAAATACCGCCAACTACAAAAAAACTGATGATATCCTTAGACAAAAAGGGCAGGAGCTGTTGGTTGAGGATCTGTGCCGTACCTCCGTCCAAAAAACTGGAATGATCGGTTGAAAGTTTTTTGGTGTTTTTCCGGATCATGTTGAAAAAGGGACGGTTATCATCTACCGGACTGAGGCGGTAGTCCGCAGTCGCTGCCAAAGAATGGGGAAACGGCTGGCTAAACAAGGATTCCGGCAGCATGTTTCGCTCAGGCTCGCAGGGATTGAACGCAATTCGATAAGCATTTGCGCCTCCCAGAATATTTTCTTGAAGCATAGGTCGGCCATGGGTATCAATCCACACCGAAAAAGCATGTTCGGGTTGATCATTTTCCGGCACAAGCTGTA
This sequence comes from Desulfobulbaceae bacterium, assembly GCA_013201405.1. Lineage (GTDB taxonomy): Bacteria > Desulfobacterota > Desulfobulbia > Desulfobulbales > Desulfobulbaceae > Desulfobulbus. Next base: position 21,258 of record JABMJC010000029.1, on the reverse strand, counting down.
GAGTCACTTGTCTGCCGCGCATATTTTCAAGGGGCGTGGGTAAAACAAAAGACATAGGACCATTATCTGCAATTCCGTGTCCATCAGTATGCATCAATATGCTGCTTTCAACCCGTCCGTCCACATGCAGATGCAAGGCAATCCGATAGGGCAGACCCTGTTGTTTGTGTGTACCAACAAGCAGAGACAACTCACTGAGCCTGTCTTGTCCGCTGATAAAAGATGCCTCAAACGGATGGTTTTGTAAAACCGGCTGTGAGGAGCTAGCCAGAACTTGGGTAATCTCCTGACCAACCAATTCTCTGTTCAAGTATTCTCTGGCTTCCTCCACTTCAGCAGGAGTCCATGGAGACATTTTTATCAGGACCGTTGGCAAAGTATCGGGCGCGTATCTCTCGAAAACAAGTACGTGCCGGGTAAAATCCGTTCTTCCCTGGCGACTCCAGGCAAGGGCCGCAGTTGTCAGCATGCGAGGATAAAAATGCCGGTTGATGGAAAGTATGCCATCATCCTTTAAATGACTGAAATACTCTTCATAAGCCTCCACTGTTTGCAGATATACAGAACCCAGAGCGCCACTTCCCTGGGCAATACTGGAGCTGGTATGATTACTGAACATCTGTATGACATCGTATTTTTTATCCGTAGAGCGCAGAAAGGTACGCGCCTCACCTGTTTGATACCGCACTTGCGGATGATTGAAAATATTACCAGAAAAGGAAGCATATTCCTGTTTTGCTGCATTCACCATAGCAGCGACCATTTCAATAGCATCTACTTGGCGAGCACCAAATAGCAAAGCTGCTCGCGGTTCTCCTCCAACAGCGACTCCTAGGATGAGTGTATCTGCTGAATTTTTACGTTTAAGGTAATGGACAAGAGAATTGAGTCCAAAATAATAGGTATCCGGCTGTTTACGTATTTTTTCTTTTAATGGTGTAAAATCTCCGTCAAAATGACCCATCCAAGATGCTTGTTGACCGCCATCAAGAGAAAAATACTTTGCATTATTAACAGAAAAAACTTCAAGTTTAGATACTGGATCCCATTTCACATATTCACGCAAACCTTGACCCTTCCAAGTGTCTGTACCTCTTTTATTGGCATGGTCAGAAAATTCAAGATATTGTTCTTGTACCAAAGGAAATATCATCAAAGCTAACGCGAATGGCAAAATAAAGGAAAGATTCTTTACAGGAAAAGATGAAAAAGAAAAAGATGCTATACAGAGCATTCCTGCTAATAAAAAAAGTATTCCTCCTGGCCCATAAAATGGAATGAGCGGCATCAAAAGCAAACATCCCAATCCAGCCCCAAGCAGATCTGCAAAATAAAGACCATGACTTTCCTTGGAACTCATGGAAAATATTAGAGATAGTATTATTCCTGCGACAAAAAAAGGAATAACAATAGAGAAATACATTCCCACCCATGCAAGTATTTGCACAAAAAAATTTCCTCGAAAATCCTGATGAAATGGCAGATTATTCAAGAAAAATAAAAGCATGACAGTAAAAAAAGCATAACATAATGATAATATTGGCAATAATATTTGTGCATTTGTTTTTTCATTGCGGAAAAAATAAATATATATTCCTCCCAAACCAAGAGAAAACATTGCTATAGTTAGAATCATGTATCCAATGGAAGGATCAAGGATAACATCAAATACCCTGATAAGAGCAAGCTCAAGCATAAGGGTAGCAAAGGCAACAATAAAAATTCCAACCTTTTGTCTAACAATAGTCATGAAGACTCCTGAAGTTGATATTCATCGTAAAAACCAACATATCGATCAATCGATCAACACTTGAACCTGTATAAAGAATTCAAAATGATACAATCTAGCACAAAAATCATCCAACCTGAACTGGTCAAGTTTTGTGAGGTAGCTTGAGGAGCAAAAAACGAAAAGACATATCCGTATTGGAACAAAAAAGAATAACCGGAATTTTTTATCGGGAAAAACGTGTAGCTGTGTAATGTGGACACCAGATTTTGTCGAAAACTATAAACCTGCCTCACAATCAAAGACCCAAAGGAAAAGGTAGCGAGCTCGCCAACACCCGTTCTTCATCAGCACCAGCAAACATCACTTGCTAAAGGGCTGGTCTAGGCTCGTCAGTTACGCACATCAGATACCATCGCCATCTTCTTCGTTCTCCTCATCCTGCGTCGTTGCGCGCATCTTCACCACCCTGGCCGGAACACCCAAGGCAATGGAAAAATCCGGTACGTCTTCAGTGACCACCGTCCCTGCGCCAACAACACAACCCTTACCCACCCGAACCCCATCCAGCACAATTACACCAGCCCCCAGCCAGCTATTGTCGCCAATGCTTAAAGGCCCCCTGGAAAATCCTCCCTGGTCCATCACCGGCTCATGCGGATTGGTCAAAAAATACCTGCCACCACCAAGGTAGCAGTTCCCGGCGATCAATACTGCCTCACCGATGGTGATGCCGGACACCGAGGCCATGACGACATTGCAGCCGATATCGGCACGCTTGTCGATGCGCACCGGCCCGGTCTTACCCTGAATAACGCAATTTCTCGATATAACAACATCATCGCCGATCAGGATACCTGCATCCTGCGCCCCACTGGCATCGAGCATGACATAGTCGTCTATGGCCACCCGCTGGCCCAAAGAGATCTTGCCCGGATGCCTGAGGGTTACCCCTTTCCCCAAGATAAGCCCTGATCCTGTCCGTTTGAACAAGCGAGGATACGACCATTTCCGCAGGGCATAGCCCAAACTGCCCGGAAGATTACCAAACAGAAGGATTAGTAGTTCATAGACGAACAGAGCGGCATAAGAGTTGTTCCCCAACACTTTGTGGCAATATCTCTGCAAAATAGACATGTTGCTATCGTGCAACTGTTCACTCAACAACTGTTTGGGGATAGGAGTAATTTTTTTCACTTTTTCACACATGGAAAGCAACGTGACTTGGCAATTTGTTGTTCAAAAACAGGTTGCGTTCCTGGATCAAGGCTGTATCAATCCCTCTTGAATATACCAGTCCCTTGTGCGGGCAAGCCCTTCATGCAGGCCAACCTGGGGTGCATAGCCAAGCAGACGTTTGGCTTTTTCAATACTGAAGGCCCGGCTTTTGGCAAAAAATTCCACCCGGCGGGGATAGAGTGGTGGCGCTATGCCAAGTGGCCGACACAACTTGTCACAGAGCACCGAAGCCGCATAGACCGGCGCATAGGGAATGCGCAGAAACGGTCGCGGCTTGCCCAAAACCTCTGCGATGGTATCCACCAGTTCCCGCAGGGTAGTGTAGCGCTCGCCGCCAATGGTGAACACCTCTCCTACAGCCTCTGGTTTGGTGCCAGCTAGAACAATGCCATCGATCAAATCGTCGATATAGGTCATGTGATAGAGACATTGGCCTGAACCGATCATCACAAACATCTTCTTGCTGATCGGCCTGAAAAGCTTGAGGAAACGGGTATCGCCCGGCCCGTAGATGCCCACCGGCCGCACCACTGAAACAGGCATCCCTGCAGCAGCATAGCGCAGGGCAAGGAGTTCCCCTTCTTTTTTCGATTCCTGGTAGTGGTCACCAGGTTCAAAACGATAATTCTCGTCTGCCGGAGGATCCTTGATTTCACCCTGGACGCCCACGGTCGAGCAGTGCACAAAGCGCTGGACGCCGGCCTCCTTGGCCGCATCGAGCAGATGGCGGGTACTCTCCACATTGACCTGAAAAAATTCCCGGGGATCGACATGTTCGGTCCGATAGGCAGCGGCCACGTGGTAAACCCGATCAATCCCATCAAAATGCTGCTTAATTGCCGCAGGATCCTTGATATTAACCTGTTGACACTCCACTCCCATCTCCTGCAGGGGCACGACCCTGGAACTGGGTCGAACAAAGGCAACGACCTCTTCTCCGGATTCTACCAAGCGACGGCACAGATGACTCCCTGTGAAACCAGTTGCACCTGTAACCAGTACCTTACCCACTACGACCTCCTTAAAATTTATGAGCAGTGACTCTGTGCATCACGCAAAAATAAACGAATCCACCCCACTAATGGCCATGGGGCAGGGACCCACAAACACAAGCACAGTTGCTACCTGAAGGGGAAAAGCAGACGCAGAACGTTTTGCACAGCATACCACATACGCCGGGCCCAGGTCTCCCTTTGGCTGCACCACCCATCCAGCACCTCAATGGTATCCTGCAAAACATTGGGTACATAACGGGGGTGCTCCAGGATAGGAACATTAAATTCATGGTCTGCGGCCAACATGGTGACATAGGCACAGGGGGCGCTCACCCGTTGCACGTAGCGGCGCAGAAAAACAAGATCTTCCTCAGCTTCCCTGCCGCCATCCATAAAATAAATAGGTTTATGCCCTGCCCTAGCCAAATCCGGCAAGGCGTGCACCATATCCTGGTCAAGAAATTCCTCCTGAAACATTTTTTGAGTGTACCAGGCAGGAAAATGTTCTCTTCCATATTGTAGCCGTCCCACTCCCATGACATATCCCCAAAAAAAATTCAGATCAGGTACACTATAATAACGCTCACCAACACGCCGAGGCGGGCCAATCAACACCAAGGCACTGACCTCTTTATCGCGCAAGCCAACCCGTAAGGTCGAATTGGCCCCCAGAGAATGCCCGATGATACACAAATTTTTCTGCCCTCCTCCGGGCAATGCCTTTAAAAAAGCAAGGGCTGTCTCTGTTTCGCCTTCGCGGTCCGAACTCAGAGGAGTACTGCTGGCAAAGGGATCTGCCGAAAGACCATAACCTGCAAAATCAATGGTCAGCACCCGAAAGCCCCGGCGGGCCAGGGACTCTGCCATGAGGGAATAGAGGGGACTCAGTTGTCCCTTGGCATAACTACCATGCAGCAACAGGATATCACCCCGGTGGAGTTTGCTGCTTTCACTCTGGTATAACCGGCCATGAATAGCCAAGCCATCCGGCCTGCACAAATTGATTTCCTGGGCTGTAAAGGAAGGGACCCCAAGTAATTCCTCACCTTTTTCCAGAGTAGGCAAAACATGGTGCCGTGACGATGCCGACCAGTACGCCAGGCCAGCCAACAGCCAAAACACCAGGCTGCTCCCCATGAACAAGCGATGCAGCTTGGTTTTTTCAATCCGTATTTTTTTATTGCTCCCCATACCGAGCAAGGCATACAGCCCAAAAAAACAGAGGGGATACAATAAAAAAATACAGGAAAACCAAAAACCAAACGGTATTCTTTTAAAAAATAAAGTTTTCCAAGGGATATCAACAAGTATTTGTGGATCTTCTCCCTGACCAACGGCAACATATTCACCCATTCCCTTTGGAACGAGCTGCACTTGATGTAGTGGCTTGATGGATACATTCTGATAAGGAACAATAGAAAAACCTTCTTTATCCTGAATATTGCACTGTTTTATGTGGATAAAGTTTTCTTGTGAAGAAAAATCCAGGCGCAACCCTTGAAAGACTACATTTTTGATGCGAAATTTTAAATTTCTCCAAAAAGGCATTGGCCTTGCATTCACATGAACCACTTCACGGTCATTGTATCCATTGCCGCTATCCGTATAGAGGGAGAAAACAGTGTTGTCATGGTACAGTACTTGACACTGGATAAATTGATCATTTCTTGCAAAAGCATCAAACAAAACAAGGGCAGATGAGAAAAATATAGACAATAATATACAGAAAATCGGTATCTTTCTAAGCATTTGCTCGCTTTGGCAAGTGAACTTTCTAGAGTTGAACAGTATCTTTTGAGATAAACGGGAATAGACAGGACGTACCGCTCTGCGCAGCCAGATCTAGGACTTGGCATGCGATCATCCTGCGCCTGACCGCCGAATTTTTCTTGCCTGCACACCCTTCGATCAGATTACTGTCAGAAAGTGTTGCCGCTGCACCGTCTACGACCTGCACCAGGGAAAACAGGCCTGTACCCGTTCGATTTCTTCCTGGCGGCGTTGCTCATCCCAGGGGAAAAGCTGGGCCAACAGTGGAGCGAGTTGCAAAGCCTTGCGGGGATGATCTCCAAAGGTGGTGCGGCGCAGGATCAGATCATCCAGGTGCACAACAGCCTGCTGCGCAATGATGGCCTGCAGATTTTCTTGCCAAGTTGGCTCTGCCATATCCGGATGCCATTCCCCAGGGAACTGACCTGTTGCCGCAGAAAATAAGTCACTGCCACCGGCTGCTACTGCACCGGTCTGCACAAGCACAGAACGGGTGGGAAAGATTTTTTGCAGTGTTTTTTCCGCCACCAACCTCGCGGTGGTGAACTTGACCCCAGACACTGTGTAAGCTCCCTGTGGACCACCTTGTTCCCCATGATCCTTAATCACTTCCCGCACAGCCAGCTTGGCCGACCCCTGCTCCCTGGCAGGAAGCAGCCCAGCATACACGTGCAGTACATCTTTGCGCTCAAGATGCAGGCCAGGTACTGTCAAGTTCAGATCCGCCAGATAGGCTGTCAGGGCTTCTTCATCCGGCTCTGGTGTGGTGTTTGCCGGCCAGGGCGAGTGCACAGTTCCCCCCATGATTTGCCCGTTGAAGCCGTGGACAAAATACATGGGACTGCCAGGACGTTTTGGTCGCAGCGCCAGAGAGTGAGCCGACAGGGCTGGCTTATCAAAAAGGACGTTCCAGGCAAGTGAATAGCGAAACAGATCCGGATCGTCCGCAGCAAAGGTGGCGGCTAATTCACGACACCAAGGGCCTGCGGCATTCACCAGGCAGGTACCGTGAAATGTAAGTTGTTCCCCGTTTTCTTCATCCTGGCAGAGCAACCCGCGAACCTGACCATCTTCAAGCAGCACCTGTTCCGCACGCAGGTAGTTGAGGGCAGTGGTGCCGGCGGCACAGGCCTGGTGCAGCATGGCCATGACCAGGAGTTGCGAGGAAGGGACAGCCGCATCGTACCAAAGGGCGCCGCCAAGCAAACCCTCCTGGTCAACTCCTGGGAAGAGTCCGACCACGGCTGCCGGATCAAGCACCTTGCCGGTAGGCAATTCCTGACCAGCCGGCACCCTGTGATTGCGGCGCCAAGAGAGGAGATCGTTCAGCCCCAGGGCAGCACGGAAAACCGAGGGTCTATACACCCCCTGGCCATAGAGCGGCATCAGACAGGGAAGTGGGCTGACCAAGCCGGAAAAATGCCGTAAAAACCATTGACGCTCGCGAACAGATTCAAAGAAGCGATGCAGATCCAGGTTTTGGAGATACCGTAAGCCGCCGTGTACGGTGCGCAAATGATTATAGCTGGTTGCCCAGCCAAAGTCTTTTTGCTCCAACAGCACATTGCGCAGACCACGCTGCGAGGCTTCCAGGGCCAAAGCAATGCCGTAAATGCCCCCTCCAATAATAATGAGATCATAGTGCTGCCCTGCGGCGCGGCGTGGCTGGCGGGAAAAAGTGGCCATATTGGTGTAGGTGCTCTCTGCAGATGGTTTAAAGTTATGCGCTGCGAGCCCTTTTTCGGCTCATGCACTGAGCCAGCGCTTCTGCCAATCGTGGAAAACAATCAGCGCCCAGAGAAGATGGCTGTGATTATGGCTGCCCTGGCCGTGCTCACGCTTCAGGCGGGCAATGCATGCGGGGTTGAACAAACCCTGCCGCCGGATATCGTCCTCGTTGAGCAGGTCTTCGAGCAGGGGTTGAAATTCGTGGTTGAGCCAATGTTTGATGGGAATGGAAAAACCCTCCTTGGGACGGTACACACAGGCCCGCGGTATCAGCGGGGCTGCTGTCTGTTTAAGGATCGCCTTGGTGAGGTTCCCCCTGAGCTTCAACTCGTCGGGCACGCGAAAGGCCAGGGCAACCATATCCTTGTCTAGATACGGTACCCGCGTTTCCAGGCTCACTGCCATGGACATCCGGTCGACCTTGGTGAGGATATTGTCGCAAAGATAGCTGCGCACATCAACATAGAGGCCCTGTTCGAGCGCGCCGCGCTGCCCTGCCCTGGCCGCGGCAAAAAGCTCATCAATATGGCTGCTGACCGGTTTGTCCAGTTCAGCACGGGCCGCAGGTGTAAAAAGCATATTCCTGAGCTCTTCTGTCACAAAAAGCCGCCAGCGGGTATGCGCCAAAGAGGCCGGCAATGCCGCACCCTCGACAAAGCGCTTTGCCTTGTTGGCCAAACCTTTTTTACGGGCACCGGGCCTGAGCCTCTGCATGAGGGCGGGCAGAAGTTTGTGCTGCATCCACACTGGCAGGCGCTGGTACAGCCTACTTTTTTCCTGGGCAAGATAGCTTTCGTAGCCAGCAAACAGCTCGTCGCCCCCATCGCCGCTAAGGGCCACGGTCACATGTTGGCGGGCAAGACGAGACACGAGATAGGTGGGAAAAATGGAAAAATCCCCAATGGGATCATCCATAAAATGCATCAGATGCTCAAAAAGCGCCACCACATCAGGACGAATGATCTCATCCCGGTGATCCACCCCAAGATGGGCGGCCACCTGCTGTGCCCAATGCAACTCATTGTAACTGGGGTCGTCAAAACCAATGCTGAAAGTCTGCACCCCGCGCTTGCCCATACAGGCCACCAGTAAAGATGAGTCCACCCCGCCGGAGAGGAAGGCACCCAAGGGTACATCGCTGACCATCTGCATCTGGGTTGAGCGCTGGAGTTGAGCAAGAATGTACTCCTGCCACACCGAGGCAGGTAACACCTCTTTCTCGGCCTGCAGGGGGATATCCCAGTAGCTTTGCAGAGCAAGCTTGGGCTCCTGCAAATCAAGCCAAAGCATCTGACCGGGCAGCATTTTATAGATCCCGGTAAAAAGAGTGGCCTGGCCAGGAACATATTCCCAGGACAAAAAATCAGCCAGGGCAGGAATATTCAGCTGCCGCTCAAGCAAACCACTGGCCAGCAGTGCCTTGATTTCAGAAGCAAAAACAAGCTGCTTGTCCGACCAGTGGTAGTAGAGCGGCTTGATGCCAAGATGGTCCCGCACCAGAACAAATATCTTCTTCTTACTGTCGTGCAGGGCAAGGGCAAACATACCGCTGAGACGACGGGGAAAGTCTACCCCCCACTGTTCATAGGCATGTACAATGACTTCCGTATCCGTAGCCGTGGTGAACTTGTGACCACAGGCCTCTAGCTCTTTTTTCAGCTCAGGAAAATTGTAAATCTCGCCATTGCAGACCATCCAGATGCTGCGGTCTTCATTAAAAATGGGCTGATCACCGCCAGCCAAATCAATAATGGCCAAGCGGCGCATACCCATGCTGACTCCGTCGCACTCATCCATGCCTGCGGAATCTGGACCACGATGCAGCAAGGTGTGGACCATACGTTCCAGACGCGGGCGGCTCTCTGGCGCACAGTGTCCCGAAAAATCAACAAGGCCTGCAATACCGCACATCAGAGACTCTCCAGAACGCGCCGGAGCTTCTCCACATAGATGGGACGGGCATATTCCCTGGCATATAGCTCTTGCGCCTTGGCAGCCTTGCTGGCGGCAAGCTCGGAGTCGGCCATGACGGCAAGCAAGCCTTGGGCCAAGCCCTGCGCACTGGCCGGCACGAGAAAGGCAACCTCATCGCTGAGCACCTGGGTATGCGAATAAATTGCAGTGGCCACCAGGGGGATACCGCTGGCCAGTTGCTCATAAATTTTAAGCGGGGTGTTGGTCCCAGTGCTGCGGGGCGAGACCAGAACCGTTGCCTGCGCGCTGTAGGCACGGGCCAGATCCTGGGAAACCCTGCCGGTAAAGAGCACCTGTTGCGTGATACCCAGCCTGTGTGCCTGGCTGCGGTAGTGTGCCACCTGTTCGTCTGTGCCGCCAACAATAATGCAACCGGCAGCCGCTTTTTCTGCAGCAACCAGGGCCATGGCCTCAAGAAGTATATCAATGCCCTGGTAGGCCTCCAGGGTACCCGCATAGACGATGCGCTGGACATATTGTTCCGGCAGGCTGGGAGCTGGGGCAGACGCTTTTTGAACACAACCTTGGCCACGGGCCAGCCGTACCGGTTCCAGGATGGAATTTTCGATCAAAAAGTTACGGGTGTTGCCGGGAAGGAGCTTATTGACGTAGTGAAACAGATCAGGGCAGATGGTGATGATGGCCTCGCTATGGACAAGACTTTTCTTTTCCAGCCATTCAAAAAGACCCAGCAGCAGCCGATTTCGGCTGTAATTAAAGTTGACCAACTGCTGGGGCAGACTGGAATGCATGTCATAGAGCAGTTTGTAGCGAAAAAATGGTTTAAGGAACAAGGCCATAAACACTGCCTCCTCATGCGCTTGCACCACATCATAGCGGTTTCGCAGCAAGAGCGGCAGCATCCAAAAAAAAACAAACACGTCATGTACCAGCTTTTTTAAGGAAGGTCCCACCTTGACCCGTCCCAAAAAACCCAGCTTGGGTGTACGGTAAAAACGGACTCCAGGGATATCAACATCCTCCCCCTGACCGTAGGTGAGAAAATCGATTCCTACACCCAATTCTGCACTGATCAAGGTTCGATAATACACACTGAACGGAGTGCCACGTGGTGTGAAAAAAGGATGAGGTGCAACAACAAGAAGTTTCATGGAATGGCCGAGGGAGAAGAAGGTCGTTTTTTCTTAAACTGCATCAGGATTTGCTGCTTGAAGAAAGGATACAGGCTCTCACAGCGACCAAAAGGATGCAGGGCTGTCTTGGGATTGTGCAACAGCGTGCACAGGGAAGAAAATGGCTGCAGCGGATCAATGCTGCCGGAGAGCCACACACCGAAGCTACCCACCTTTTTTTCCTGACCAGGAAAAGGGAGGGGATCGCTGCCAGCCAAGTTACGAATACCCTGTACCTTGGCGCGTGCAAAAAGCGATGGCAGGGGCCAAAAAAAGGGTCGGTTGCCGTTGTCGCCAAGGAAAAGAGGCGCAGCAGAAGCCTGGCTGCTGAGTTGTGCCACCAGTTTGCCACGCTGGCCCAACCACTTCCCTGCCCCCCAGGGTAATACGGCAAGACAGGGCAAACCAGACAGATGAGCCAACACCTCGCCCATTGGCTGGCCATCTGGATAGGGTGTGTGCAAGCCAAGGGCCAGCACTTCAAGGCGTTCTGCAGTTACTATCTGGCGCCCGGCAACTACAAAAAATGATGATATCTGATCTTTTTCGCAGGAAAGCGTCGAGGCTTCGCTGGTCTGGCGAATACGGAAGGGGCCAAGGGCTGGCCCCTGCTGGGCAGTCCGGGCTGTTAGGGCTGCAAAAGAATCTACACCAGAGGATTCGGTCAGAAGGAGAAAACGGACCGATTGGACAGGGCGCACCTCTTCTTCGATCCTTTGGAAATTGTGCAGCGCATGGTGCAACACCTCTTCCCAAGAAAACCCGGGGTGGATGTGAACATGGCCGTCGATAAAAATATGCGGCATGGTACTAGACGCCAAGAGAGGGAGCTCAAATAGACCAAGAAATATAAACCAGAAATTATGGCAAACAATAGCTGCATTGTCAAGCGGTTCGCCCCTGGCCCTGCCTGTTCGCCAATTCGTCAAGGCAGGGCGCAGCGCATCTGGTATTATCTGGCACTATTTTCGCTTCTCCAGGGTGTGCACCAACAGGTCCACCTGCTCACGCACCGAGGTCTCCCGCACCATCCGCTGGGTAATGGTCTTGATGGAATGCAGTACAGTAGAATGGTCGCGGCTGTACATCTCGCCGATTTCGTTCAACGAATGCTCGGTGAATTTACGGGTGAGGTACATGGCGATTTGCCTGGGGAAAACAATATTGCGTTTTCTTGAGCGGGAGCGCAACTCCTCCCGGCTGACCTTGAAACGACTGCTGACGCAGTCGCGGATCATGTCAGCCGTGGGGGCAGAAAGTCCAGCGCCAACAATTTGCAGGAGCACCTCCCGAATCATGGCCATATCCGGCGGTGCCTGTCGCAGGCAGGATTTGGCCTTGACACTCATGATCGCGCTTTCCATACGGCGGATATCGCCGGCCAGCCCTTCTGCCATGTATTCCACTAGATCATCATGAACCACCAATCCCTGGGCAGCCATCTTGTGGCGGATAATACGCGTGCGTGTGTCAAAATCAGGTGTCTGAATGCTGGCCATGAGGCCAGCGGCCATACGGCTGCGAAAATCGGCATCCAGCCCGGCAATCTTGTCCGGAGCCAAGGCCGAGGTAAGGATCACCCGGCGTCCGCTTTTCAAGAGGTAATCCAGGACAATATTGAGTTCTTCCTGGGTTTTGTCACGGCCGGTGAGGGTGTGTACGTCCTCCAAAAGAAGCATGTCGCAGTCGTCGATATATTTCCTGGAAAACTGGTCCATGCTTTTGGTACGCAACCCCTTGACCATCTCGGCACTGAACTGCTGCGCAGTCAAATAGTGCAACCGGGTGGCCGGAGTCTTGCGCAGCACCTGGTGCACCACCGCCTGGGTCAGGTGGCTTTTACCCAAACCAGTGCCGCTCTCCATAAAAAGGCAACGGCCAAAGGTGTAGTCGTTCTCCGCCAGGGCTTTACAGACGGTCTGGGCCAAGCGATTGGACTCCCCGACCATAAACTGCTCAAAGGTGTAGGCCGGATGCAGGGAGCGCAGCTGCAGCGCACCCTGCGCCACACCCGGCAGTCGCTGCTGCCGGATGGGTGCTCCCAAGGCAAGACCCTGCTCTGATGCCCCTGCGTCCACTTGCAAACGGATGCAATCGCTCCCGCCTGCCTCCACACTTTTTTGTCTGATCAAATTCAGGTAGTGCTTTTCCACCCAGCTACAGAAAAAACGGTCTGGCCCGGCAAGGGTCATGCCTGTGTCATGTTCATGCGCACAAACAATCGGCTTGATCCACAAATCGAATTCACTGGCAGGAATTTCGGAGGCAATAGCGGTTCGGATGGCATTCCAGAGCATATACAAGCCCTTTTAGTTCTGTTGTTTCATAGAATGCTGCACAGTAAAAACACAGCCTGTGCAGCCCAAAGCGTGTACAAGCTATAGCAAAGGGCTGCGCCAGGTGCAAAAGCGGCTACCGCCAATTTAGAGAATACAGACAAAGTACTGTACACAAAATCATAACACCTTGTAAAATCATCCTTATTACCCCCTAACATTCCTAACATATTGTTTTCTTATGGCAGCATGCACACAAGCCAGAAGCGCCGTGAGAACGATGGGATATTTTCCAGTAAACAAGTTATCCACAAGCTGTCCACAAAAGAAATAGATACGTATATCTCCATTTATCTCAACCAATCTCAACATTTCTCGCTTTTTCATCTTAGGAGACAAAGGGGTGTCCTATCTCTCTTGCCATCCATGCTTTCCAGCCACCGGCATTGGCGAAAAATTTTTTACGCCCTGTGCGCATGGAGCCATCACCCATTCCACCACAGTGCCCTTGGACACATACGAAGTGAGCAAAAGAAAAAAGAACGGAATAATAATTTGTTACAAAGAAAAAATTACATCTCCCTTCGAGACTGCAAAGGGTTTGCACAGACAAAAAGCAATGGAGTAGAGCACGGATGCAGGTCAAAGAAAAAAGCTTGGCACACGCACAGCACGAGTGTGCCTGATGGTGGTCTGCAAGGAAGAAACAAGGTCTATGCCCGACCTAAGGGCTCCTGCTGCCCCCTGTGCTGGATTTTCGCCTGCACTGACTTTACGGCACTCTGCCAGGCAGCATTCGGCCGACCTCTACGCCCTAGCAGATTGGCCAATTATTCAGGACTTCTGGTTCACCACCCTTGCTGAGCAGAGATCAGGATCTCCAGCCAGCCAGTCCAGAAAGGTGGTCTCGGTGATGCCATGGGCAGTCAACATGGCTCGATTATACCAGGGATCTCCGGCCAAGAGCATATTGCGCCAGCGCTCTTGTAAAAAACTCCTGTCTCTGGCTGCTGCCTGTATAAAGGCGTCACTCAGCGGCTCCTCCCTTTGGGGGCTTGCCACTGCATAGGGAGTGTACACAAAAGACAGACCCTGCCCATACAGGCGAAAGCATAAATCCAGCTGGGCAAATACCAGGGTGTGGAAGGCTGCATCATACCCGCCAGCCTCCAAAAAGAGGCGGCGTTTGATGAGAAAGAGCTGCTCCGGCAGTGCCCAGGTATATTGCGCACAGTGGAAGCGGTTATGGTGAACAGAGGCAGCCTGGAGAAAAGAAGCGTAGTACAGGGGGGAGCTGTTGCTGAGATCTGGAAGCGAACCTTGGTGCCGATGCTTGCCCTTGGGCCATTCCAGCCAACCACCAACCATGGCCACCTGCGGACCCTGCCCATACTCCAACAGGGCCGGCAGACTGCCAGGGTGCAAGGCATCCAGGCGGCCATCCACAAAGAAGAGGTACTCGCCGCGTGCCGTGTGCGCTGCCCGATTGCGCAGCAGATGCGGCCGCCCATCTCCTACCTCAGTGTGCTCCGCAGACACATTCAACCATTCCAACTCCTGCCAGGAACCAGCAAGCTGGGAGCGCAACCAAGGAGGAGAAGGAGGAGACGAGGCGTCTGCCCGACTCCCTTCATCCACACACACAGATACCAGTCCGCCTTGCGGCAGGCTTCGCTGGGCACGGTAAAAAAAGCGCAGCTTTGTGCCCTGGGCCGCAGCAGCGATGTGCTGACGCGCAAGGGAGGTTGCCAGGGCCCGGCGACCCGCCTCATCGGCATAGTGTTTCTGCTCGTGGTGGATGCTGCTGGAACCGGCATGCGCCCGCCAATGGTAGAGTACTCGGGGAATATGGTGTATCTTTTGCGTGTGTTCGGCAAGCTTCAAGGCCAAATCATAATCCTGGGCCCCGTCGCAGGCAGGAACCAGCCCACCCACTGCGGCAAACAGTTCACGTCGGACCACAAAAAAGTGCATGAGATGGTTATGACTGTACAAGAGCTCGCGGTTAAAGGCGCACTTGTACAGGGTATCCAAATGCCGACTCTCTAGGTTGACCAGGCTTTCATCGCTGTAGAACACCTCTGCATCCTGCGTATTGATGGCACAAACCACCTGGTACAGGGCATCTGGGGTCAACTCGTCGTCATGATCCAAGAAGGCCAAATACTCGCCCCGCGCCATGGACGCCGCTGCATTGCTTGCTGCGGCAATGCCACTGTTTGCCGGTAAAAACTCCACCTGGATGCGACTATCCATGCGGGCAATGGCCTCGAGCTGCGGCCGGATATGCGCTGCCCTGCTGCCATCATCCACCAGGCAAAGTTGCCAGTGCGGGTAGGCTTGCACGAGCACCGAATGCACGCAGCGCCAGAGCTGGTTGGCCTCGGTATTATAGACCGGTGTCAGGATACTGATGCAGGGTTTGCGGTCCAGCGCCGCCACCTCCTGGCAGGGATAAAACCCCTGCTTAAGACCATGCTGCAGGTAGTGCAGCAACGGGCTGCTCCCGGTCAAGGCACTGTCCGTCACCTGCGTGCAGTAAAACTGTGGATCAAAAAGTGCCGTGGGCCTGTGCCCCTGGGCCATGCCGTATTCCGCATAATGGAGAAAGCTTTCGAGCAACGACGCGTCAGCCTCAGAGTTGGGGACCCTGTGCTCAGCAGCATCGCCCCTGGCATCATCAATGGCAAGGTAACGACTGCGGTAGTAGGCCGGATCAAAAAGCGCGTTGGGCCTGCACCCCTCAGCCGCACCATACTCAAAGTAGTGCTTGAGCAGCACCGGCCAGTCCCTGGCTGCCGTGGGGTTTGTCTTTTGATAGTAGGCAAGATCAAACAGCGGGAAAGGAAGCCAGCGCCCATCTTGGGGATGCTTAAGATAATAGGCAAGCGGTGCAGGACGGCCCTGGCCAGAGGCCTTGGGGAGAGGCAACTGCACATAGGTCTTCAGGCTATCCGGGTCAAAAAGCGCGTTGATACGGGGCACTTGCCGCCATCTGGCCAGATAGAGGGCCAGGGGGCTTTGCCCGGTGCGCAGTTTATGCCCGTAATGGCGTACAAAAAAACTGGTGCTGAAAAGTGGATGCGGATCACAGCCTTGCTGCCAGCCCTGCCGTATATAGTGCACGAGCGGATTTTGAGGCGTATTGTGCAGGTAGCTGCGCAGATACCAGTTGGTGTCAAACAGTGGATGCGGGTTGCGGCCCTCTTGCCAACCAATCCGGAGATAGTGCATCAAGGGAAAAAGACGATACCAGCCCAAATCTGGTGCGTGCTGCCGATAGAAACGGGCATCAAAGAGGCGCATATTTCTTATAAAAGAAATGAGTCCTCGCATGGCAATCATCAGAAGAAGCGGATCCGGCAGGCCGGAAGCGGTTCTGCCAGGCGCGCCCGTAGCAGACAATCCAAAAAGGCCAGGGAAGCTGCGGAGCTCTCCCCAGGCTGCCCAGCCAGCACCTGGCTGCAACCAGTGAGATCTAAACCATACAGTTCTTCAAGTTGAGCAATTTCTTGTGCATCTGTTGCAGAGATCACCGTAGCATGCACCAGGGACTGGTAAGTCACATTGTCGCGCTCCAGCTGGGGCGCAGCATAAAAGGGTGCAGTTTCCTCCACATCCAGCACATAGGGCAGGTATTTCATCAGAGCCCGTTCAAACCACACCAGGTTCGTAGCCGAACCTTGCAAACAGAGCACATCAAACCAGCCAGTGGCTGCTGGAGAAACTTCAAAAAAGGCATGACCATGGGCAGCAGCATATGAGCTGATCAACCCCTTGTGCAGTAGTTCGCGGGCAAAGTCGAGGATGCGCGCCTGCCTTTGCCCTCCCTCCCACTCTTCCTTGTTGTCCAGCGCCAGCAGCAGGTGCAGTCCAGTGCTTTGCGGGGCAACATAACTAGCAACAAAAGGTTCAGGCCAATGCCGACTGTTCAGCACCAGCCTGGGCTGCATGCTACGGTCGTAATCCACCTTGGATAGAGTCAATTTCGGGTTGTAAGCCGGATCATGGTACCAGGCGTTGGGCCAGCGTTTTTTAAGAAGCGACAGCTCGTTCCAGAATCTCGCCTTTTTTTCCGGCGTATCCTCTACCCCCCGGGAAAGGGATTCATGATGGTATAAAAGAGCGTTAGGTGTCCACACATTTCTGTAGCCCTGCTCCCGCAGTTTCAGGCAAAAATCTACATCATTATAACCAATTGGCAGGTGTTGTTCATCCAGCCCGCCCACCTCCAGATAGAGGGCTTTGCGTACCGCCAGGCAGGCGGCAGTCAGGGCGGAATAACTGCGCACAAGCAGGGCCAGATTGTAATAACCCAGGGCATCTCCGGGGAATTCCATGTATGCATGGGCTGCCCCTCCGGCCATGCCCAACACCACTCCGGCATGCTGCAAGGTGCCGCTACTGTACACAAGCTTGGCACCCACTGCTCCCACTGTGGGCAACAGGGCAAGCTGAACCATCTCGTGCAGCCAGTAAGGCGCAATCACCTCGGTATCGTTGTTGAGCAGAACAACCAGCTCCCCCTGGGCAACAGCTACTGCTGCATTATTTAAAGCAGAGTAATTAAAGGGACGCTCATCGCGCAGTAAGCGTACCGTGCCATACTGGGAAAGCTCTTGAAAATAGGCCAGGGAAGCCGCTTCATCGGAACCGTTATCCACCAGAATAATTTCGTAGGGCGTGTAGGCTGTTTTTTTAACGATGCTCTCCACGCAGTTGCGCACTAGCTCCGCTGCGTTACGGGTGGGGATGATGATGGAGACCAGGGGCGCCTTGCTGTTTTTGTAAAAAGATACCTGCTGCACCGAACCCTTGTCCGGTGCACTTTCCACCTGGGCCGCCACCTGTAATCTGGTAAGGTGTTCGTTGATGACCTTGAGTGCCGCCACCCGGGCATAGGGTTTTTCCGTAACTCCCGCAGCAGTACTGCCCGCACTAATGCGCCAGTGATACAAGACCCTGGGGATATGAACAATCTGCCAGGCCTCCAGGTTTTCCACTGCCCGGGCTGCCAGATCATAGTCCTGCGAACCCTCATACCCCACGCGAAAGCCCTTGAGCTCTTCGACCAGGGCCCGACGGTAAACTCCTAAATGGGTAATGAGATTGTGTCCCCAGAAAAGAAAGGGGTCCCAGTCGCATTTGAAATAGGGATCCTGGCGCAGGCCCTGGGCATCGATCTTGTCTTCATCGGAGTAGAGCATGCCTGCCTGCGGATGACGTTGCAGGGCTTCAACCACCCAAAAGAGCGCATCTTCGCTCAGCTCGTCGTCATTATCCAAAAGGGCAATAAATTCTCCCTGGGCCAAGGCCAGGGCCGAGTTGGAGGCCCTGGCAATATGGCCGTTTTCCTCGCGGAAGACCACCTTGATGCGGGCATCTTGCTGCTGGTAGCGCTGCAGCATCTCGATCACCCGTTTATCGGTGGAGGCGTCATCGGCAATGCACAACTCCCAGTGTGGATACAGCTGCGCCCGCACCGACTCGATTGCTGCACACAGAAAAGTCGGATTGGGGTTGTATACCGGCATAAGAACAGAAATAAGCGGCTTGTTGGTAAAGGCGTTGATGTGGTGCTGCATGAGCACCCTGTCTTCATCCTGCAGGCCAAAAAAAATTTCATGCCAGGCAGCATAACGGTTGCCCCGGCTAGTGATCTCTTTAGGGTTGTAGGGCAACATACCCGCTTGCTGGCCGATGCGAAGAAAATGGAGTAGAGGCGGCATGCCCGAAGCCAAGGTCTCCGGATACTGCTGCACATACCACTGGCTGTCAAAAAAGGGGCCTGGATCTCTGCCCTCGGCCGCACCAATGCGCAAGTAGTGCTGCAAAGGGTTCATGGCCAGGGCCGCAACATCCGCATACTTCCACAAATACCAGTCGGTACTGAAATAGGGGCCCGGATCACGGCGTTCCTTGACTCCAAAAAGGGCGTAATGGAGCACCGGGTCGATCTTGTTCTTCGTGATTTCCGGGTAGGAGGCACGGTACCAGGCCACATCAAAATAGGCGTTGGGGTTGACCGTGCCACTGCTCGCATGCTCCAGATAGTGGGCAAGCGGGCACAACTCTGCTGCCAACGATTTTGGATACTGCTGGCCGTACCAGGCTGCATCAAAGTACGGATGGGGATCGATCTTTTCCGTAAGACCATAGATCATATAGTGCTGCAGGGGATGCAGCCCCATCTCCCTGGCCTGGGGATACTGCTCATGGTACCAGTTGAGATCGAAATAGGGATTGGGCTGAAAGCCAAATTCCACGCCATGGGCAAGAAAGTGGGCCAGGGCCTCTGTGCCAGCCGACTCGGGATAGCTGCGACTGTACCAGGCTGAATCAAAATAGGGATTGGGCCAGGTGTTTTCTTGGACACCACAGGTGAGGTAGTGGAGCAGCGGATGCAGACCCTGCGCCCTGGCTTGCGGATAGCGTTCCAGGTACCAGGTAGTACAAAAGTATGGGTTGGGATTGGTTCCCTGTTCCTGCCCATGGAGCAGGTAGTGGAGGAACGGATTGAGGCCGCTCTCCGCCACCTGGGGATACTGGGCCAGGTACCAGGAAGTGAAAAAATAGGGGCTCGGATTACGCCCCTCCCCTGCCCCCCGGCTGCAATAATGCCAGAGCGGATCAATCCCGGTATTGACTAGGGTTGGGTCAGTACGCAGATAATGCGCTGCATCAAAAAGAGGGATAGCCCGCAGTACCCGCTGCAAACGCAGAAACTGGACCTTTAACCGGGGATTCAGCCGTTGCTGCACAGTGTTGAGTAGTTTGCCCAGGCGACTGTCCTGGACATTTCGTCCTGTACGCAGGTCTTGCCAGGCAACTGCGCCCATGTTGTGAGGATAGGCCGGGGTGTCTTTGTTCTGCATCAGAATCTTTTCATTACTGGTACTGGTCACTTTACCGCCAGGCCCCACCACGCTCACGGCCCGGATCGCCCTGTCTGCCACCCAAGGTGAGAACAAGAGAGGAGCAAGATACTACAAAACATCTGCAAAGCCCTTGCGGGTTTTTTGGAACCAGGCAAAGCCCAGGCAAACGATGAGCAAGGATAAGGCATAGCAGTAGAGCAACAGCAAAATATTCAAACTCCCCCGACCAAAGAGCACTACCCGTGCCTGCTCGATGATTGGTGTTAAGGGATTGAGATGCATGATGAACTGAAAATTCTCAGGCACACTTGAGATAGCATAAAAGATCGGCGAAAGAAAGAGCAGGGCCGTGGTGATGATGCCCACCAGCTGGGTTACATCCCGCAGGTACACACCCAGGGAGGCAAGCCACCACGACATGCCGGCTGTCAGTAAAAAAAGCGGGATCAGCACCAGAGGAAAAAGAACAATGCTGATGGAAGGTAAACCAAAGAAAATCAAATACGCCAGTAACCAAACCAAAAAACTGATAGAAAGGTGAAAGGCGGCGCTTCCTAAACTGATCCAAGGCAAAATCTCCAGGGGATACACTACCTTTTTCACATAGCTGGTATTGGCCAAAATCAGCCCGGGTGCCCGGTTGATACACTCTGCAAACACCGTATAGACCATCAGCCCGGCAAAAAGAACCATGGCAAACTCGACCTTCGAATCACTGGAGGCCGACGGCCAGCGCGCCTTAAACACCACACTGAACACAAAGGTGTAGACAGCCAGCATAAACAGCGGATGAAAAAAGGACCAAAAAACGCCAAGTATCGATCCTCGATAACGGCCGAGCACTTCTCGCTGAATGGATTTTTTGATGAGGTAGCGGTTGCGCCACAGGCTGGCGACAATCTCCTGAGGATAGAGTGAAAACTGCTGCATAGAAGTGATGGTGTAGAGTGAGAAAGATACCAGAAAGTGTTGTCTGGGGCGGAAAAGTAGGGACAAAATACCAAAAGAAAAGCCTTTGTGCAGGCCACTTCCAGCGGGCTGCACAAAGGCACTGTTGCTCCTGCTCTCCGAATAAACCGAAATTTTATTTTACCACAGGATCATTCATCAACAGTTATATCCGTTTTGATTTTTTCCAGAGTCTTGTCGCCAATCCCTGTGACCTTGGTTAGTTCTTCCACCGACTTAAAGGGACCATTTGCTTCACGATACTGTACAATTGCCTCGGCTTTGGTCTGGCCAATACCAGATAATGTGGTCAGTTCCTGTACAGTAGCTGTATTGATGTTTACCTGCGCAAAAGCTGCAACAGCGAAAAAAAGAAGAAAAAACAACGTGAAATACAATTTTTTCATTCTTACCTCCTTTTAGACAATGTAAAAGGGATGGTACAATCCTACTCGGAGAGCAAAAGGCGTGCCTCGCAGAGAGCAGACATGACTCAAATAATCGTCAAAGTGGCTCTTAATGAAACTCAGCATTTTTCACTGGCCCATGAGCCAGGCAGGCATTGAGCAGGCGCAAGGGAAGCTCTGG
>JABMJC010000155.1 GCA_013201405.1 Desulfobulbaceae bacterium | reverse complement strand
CATTCAATCCACACCAGTTCATGGCGGCGACGGAAATGGTCATTTTGGGCCGCACCGCCCAACACCGTGCCATCGGCTGCAGTATAGGTGGCAGTATTGATAAAAAGGGGATCTGGCCGGCTGGCACGCACCACCAAATCCACCAGTACAGTGTGTATTTTGGCGATATCTGTGGTCGGCTCGTTGTCCTGATTGAGGTAGGAAAAACGCACATGCTCGACAAAGTCGACTGCTGGCTGGTGCCCGGCTCTCGCACCAGTGGTGCTACGCCCCAGCACCGGCACACCATTGCCAGAAATATACTGATCAAAGAGGATGTTTTCCCCTGGGTCATTCACCTTACCATTGTCGTTAAAATCCGCAGTAAAAGCAAAGACCTCAGGCGTGGCCTCCAGAATGCGGGCAATGTTTTCACCTGTGCCGTACTTATCCCTGTCGTAGTACCCAGCCATGCGAATTTCGTGGCTCAGCAGATTGACTGCTGCCCGCATATTCTGCTGCATCTCGGTTACAGCCAGCTGGGCATTGTACACCCGCTGCTGAGCCGTATAGATGCTGTACACGGCATACATAACCAGGCCAGCCACGCTCAGGGCAACCAGCAGCTCGACCAGGGTGAAGCCGCCCTGACCAGGGCAACCTGGCCCGTTTTTCTCCACTGTATCGTGGATGTCCACCATGCTGCTCATAGTTTTTTTACCCTGATGGCCCCGGCTATGCTCAGGGTGATTTCATATTTGTTCCCCTTGGCATTGTGTAGGGTAACCTTGCCGATCTTGCTGCCCACTGGCAGGCCACGCGGGGTAAAACCGGCGCGCGCATTGCTGAAGGTGATGCTCGCCTTATCACTGCACAGGGCCACTTGCCTGGGCATGGCGCTGCGGGCCAGCGTCAGCTCGCCCTCATCATGCTGGTTATTTTTTGCCTTATCCGGCTCGCCGCCGCCATCATCGACAAACACGGTGTAGCTGCCCCCTGGCACTGGTGTCCCCAGTGCAATGCCGCTGCAATCTACGCCATCAAA
Organism: Desulfobulbaceae bacterium; assembly: GCA_013201405.1. Lineage (GTDB taxonomy): Bacteria > Desulfobacterota > Desulfobulbia > Desulfobulbales > Desulfobulbaceae > Desulfobulbus. Next base: position 2,248 of record JABMJC010000155.1, on the reverse strand, counting down.
CTGGACAACTGTATACACATTGCGCTTGATGGCCTCGATCTTGGCTCGTTGCAGATCACTGTAGAGCTGTTGCACCGCCCCTTGCAGGTAGATGCCCGGGAGCATGGCTACAAAACCGGGCAGAACCACGGCTGTGAGGATGCCCAAAATAGCGATCACCACGAGCAACTCGGTTAGGGTGAAGCCGCGGGCAGCTGCCGGCCAAGGCCGGGGTTGCGGCAACTTTTTCCCCTGCCCTGCCTGTCTCGCTCTCCATTTTCCAAACATCTATCTGGTTATCCTCGCTATGTTCCTCGCTATGTATATGGCACCAACCGCAGCCCTGCTCGCCCCTTTATACTCTGGTATGCACACACTGCCTACCCCAGCGGCTCTGCCAGATAAAACACTCGCAACACATACCAGGTAAATAATTGTAAAATAATTGTCCGGCTCTGCCAAACATGCACCCTATTTTTTCTCTACCAGGCCATACTCCTTCAACTTGGCCAGCAGGGCTGGATAGCTGATTTCCAGCAGACCCGCTGCCCGGCTCTTGTTGCCACCGCAGTGTTCCATGGCCCTGCCGATGAGACGCTTTTCCACGATCTTTTTCGCTGTTTTCAAAGAATAGGTGCCAAAAAAATCTTCCAAACGGCGGCCCTTGTTGTATGCGCCCAAATGTTCTGGCAAGTGTTCCGGCAAAATGGTGTGCGCGTCAGCCACAATCAGGGCCCGCTCCAGAACACTCTTCAGCTCGCGTACATTGCCGGGCCAATCATAAGTCAACAGCCTGGTTTGCGCACCCGGAGACAGGCGCATATCCCCCTTGCCCATGGCCTTGCCCAGCCTGTTTAAGAAGTATGCGCACAGGGGCAGGATATCCTCTGGATGTTCCCGCAGGGGAGGGATGTGGATGGCGTGGGTGTGCAACCAGGCAAAAAGATCCTGCCGGAACAGACCCTGGTCAACCAGTTCCTGCAGATCCTGGCCAGTGGCTGCCAAAAGCCGCACCTGCATCCTGCGTGCCTGCCCTGCCCCCAGCCTGAGCACCTCCTGCTCCTGCAACACCTGCAACACCCGCTTCTGCAAGGTGAGCGGCAGTTCCTCAATCCCCTCCAAAAACAAGGTGCCGCTGTCGGCAGACTCAATACAACCCTTTTTATCCCGATCTGCGCCGATAAAGGCTCCCTGCACATGACCAAACAGCTCGCTCTCCAAAAAATCCGCAGCCATGCCAGCGCAGTCAACCATCACAAAGGGCACACTCTCGCCCTTACTCAAGCGGTGGATGCCCCGGGCGATCAGCTCCTTACCTGTCCCGCTTTCGCCGCAGATAAGCACTGTGCTGTCCAATTTGGCCAGTCTGGCTGCCGAGCTGAACACCGCGCGCATGGCAGCACTCGTCTCCACCATGCCGGCAAAGGCGCCCTCCCTGTCCAGGGCCCGCAGATCATCCTTCAGGCGCTGGTTTTCACGGCGCAAGCGCTCCCGCTCCTGGGCCTTGCGCAGCACGAGCAGCACCTCGTCGAGCTTGAAGGGTTTGGAGATATAGTCATAGGCCCCCCGTTTCATGGCCTCAATAACCAGCTCTGTACTGCTGACCGCACCATGGGCCGACATCATGATCACTATGGCCTGGCTGCCAGTCTCACCCAGCCGGCTCAGCAGCTCCAGCCCGCCCATGCCAGGCATGCGCACATCAGAGAGGATATAGTCAAAATCCCGCTGGACCAGCATAGCCAGGGCCTCGCTGCCATTGGCCGCCTGCTCAACCTCGTAGCCCTGTGCGTTTAAAAGTGTGGCCAGCATGTGGCGCATGTTGGCCTCGTCATCCACCACCAAAATACTGAACTGTCTTGTCCGCTGCGCCTGCTGCATCCACTGTCTCTGTTGCGTATTTGCCTGCAGAGGCGGGGAGTTTTCCTCGTGTTTTTCCATAGAATCGTTCCATCCAGCCTGCGTGTTTCTGCCCAGGATGTTTGGGCTAAAAAGAGATCACCCTTTGCCGTGTGTTGATTGCCTGCTTGCCGTATTCAAGGCCATTTGAATACTCGAATACTCATTGATAACCAATTTTTACCTTTGCAACTCTTTTGCAAGTATCAGGCCAGGGGCAAGCGTATTTTTCCACCTGCCGGCAGGGGCGGGCACCACCTGCAGCAACAGTATCCGTTATGGTTCCTAGCTTCCCTGCAGCCAGGCCAGGGTTAGCAGCCCGTTGAATAATCCGCAGTTTTGAATACCGTAAACAACGGCTGGTTGTCAG
>JABMJC010000154.1 GCA_013201405.1 Desulfobulbaceae bacterium | reverse complement strand
AGGATCCCATAATTGTCTGCGCCTGTTGCCACGTCTGACAACCAGCCGTTGTTTATTATGCTCAAAAAATACGGGTTGTTCAACGGACTGTTAGACAGCCACCACGCGGCTCTTTCGCGCAAGTATAATCTGGACCGACCCGACTCCATGTCGTCTCAGTCGATGTCGAATGGCATCCTGTGCCGACAGTGTTGAGATCGCACAGGCATACAATGGATCTATCTCCACCACCACAGCCTGCCCCTGCTGTTGGGACAGACGAACTCTGCTTCCCTGGTATCCCATTGCTCCCAACTCCTCCTCCAAAAGGGCGATATGCTGTAGGCGAGCAAGGCTGAGCTCCATGCCCACAGGAATCCTGGTGGCCAGGCAGGAGGCGCTGGGCAGATTCCAACTCTGCAGCCCCAAATCTCTACTCACCTGCCGGACAAGCATCTTGTCGAGCTTGGCATCAGCCAAGGGAGTGCGCACACCCAACTCCCGTATCGCCTGCAGGCCTGGCCGGTACTCTTGCAAGTCATCGGCATTGGTACCATCTGCAAGAAAAGCCATGCCATCTGTACGTTGTAGGGTTTGCAGCAGAGAAAACAGGTGGTGTTTACAATGGTAGCAACGTGCCCCACCGTTGCCACGAATCAAGTTGAGGGATAGCGGGTGCCAATCCACAACGTGGTAGCGCAGGCCCTCTTTGTGTTGCAGGCTGTAGAGCCAGGCCAGGGCTCTTTTTTCTTCGAAGGGCTTCATCAAATCTGAACGGCCAAACACAGCCAGCACCTTTTCAGGGCCAAGCGTCACAAGGGCAACCTGCAAGAGCAGGGTACTGTCTACACCTCCGGAAAAGGCCACAGCTACACTGCCATACCCTGCCAAAATCCTGCACAGGGAGTTTAGGGCGTCACTACTGGAAGCCTGCATAGATTTTACTAACTGCGCACCAGTTCCTTGCGCTAAGTCCCTAATGGTACGGATGCTTGTGTGCGTAATTGTAGGCAGTGATGGCTGCAACGATATGGAAAATCCAGCCAAGAACACCACCGGTCCCCAACCAGAGGCCTGGCGTGATGATCAGCCAAAACAAACCACGCCAAAAGGTGCCATTGTAGATTTGCCCTATACCCGGGACAAGGGCACTCAGTACTGCGGCTGTTCCGGGGTTGCGCATGCGGGCAGGATGACTCGACATGACTTTTTCTCTCTGTTCTCTTGAGTGCTGACAGCTGCTACCAGCTAAAAATTTTTCGGAATTTTGTCCACGTTCCGCACATATACAGGAGTATATAACAAATATTGTTACTATGGAATCAAGTACGTCCCCTCTCCCCTCCTTCACAGATTACAGCTGTGCAGGGTCTTGCCAGCCGGGTTCATTTTCGTGGGCAGGTTCCGGCTCTTTCAGGCTTTTTTTGCTCTTTGTTTCAGTATCTAGGTCGCTGTTTGCATACATGTCGGCCTGGTCAGCCGAGGATTTTTTTTGGCGTTGCGCTACTACCAGCTCTTTTGACTTTTTGTCTTCCTCTTTAAGCTGATACTCCCAATGCCAGGGCTCCCAAACCACGCCAAGGGTATTATTTTTGGAGTAGGTTTCGTGGAAGCCGTACCTGCTGGCATGTTGCTGTAGCCAGCGGTAGGCGCGCGTTTTCTGAAAGCCACTGGCGCTCGGATGAAAATCAACCGCTGTGCCCAAGGCATGCCCTGAATAGCCCGGCGGAGCGGTGGAACGGGCAATCCGTTCAAAGCTATGGCCCTCTTCCATTTTGCGTACATATATGTCGTGCTGGTAGGCTGCACTGCGGTACGCAGAATCCACTAAGAGTTCCACACCATCCGCCTTGGCTGCGGCAGCCATATGCTCCAGTGCAGCCAGGGCCTCTTTGCGCAGGGCAATCTCCATACCCTCCAGGGTTAATACAGGCGGGATAACCATCAAACTGGCCACTGTGTCCTGTGGCACCCGGACCCGGTTGCCTGCCCAGGGTTTGGGCACGGCAAATTCTTTCTCTAGAATGTGCACCACTTCTTCCGGCTTGCCCTCCTCTTCATCGGAATCAGGCATCCTTGCCTGTTGTTTTTGGGCAGCAGATACTCGTTTTTTTTCAGTTTTTTCGATATGTTTGAGTTTAGGCAGCTTGTTGTTTTCAGGCTGAACAGCCAGATCATCGGCACCACTGCTCGCAGGGGCTGTGGAAAGATCAGCAGCATTAGCCGGGCCGGATAAACAGGGTTGCAGGGCCTGCATCAAAAAACAACACACCAGCACAACAATGTTCTGTTTTTTCATGGCAGGGTCAAAGATGACGCTTCGCATACTTCGCATACGTTAACGCAGATAGAAGAGAGAGGTGAGTGCCAGGGTAATGACAAGGCTGAGAATAAGGATTGGCAAACCAACCTTGAGATAATCCACAAAATTATACCCACCTGGTTCGCGCACAATCATATTCACCGGCGAGCCAAAGGGCGAGAGAAATGCAGAAGAACAGGCAATGGCCACGGTCATGGCGCAGGCCTGTGGCGAAATACCCAGGGCAAGGCTCATCTTCAGAGCCACCGGGGTAATCAGAATCGCCACAGGGGTGTTGGACATGAACAAACCAAGCATGGATGCAGCCAGAAAAAGAGCAGCCAGCACCACCAGTGGTTGTTCGGCGCTGAAATAACCGAGCATGACATCGCTGGCCAAGTCCACCACACCACTTTTTTGCATGGCTATGGCCAAGGGCATGATGCCCGCAATAAGCATCACTGTTTTCCACTCAATGGCGCGGTAGATGTTGCTTATTTTCACGCAACGGGTAAGCACCAGGGCTACGGCTGCTGTCAGTACCGACATCACGGTAGAAGTCAGGTTGAACACCATGCTCACCACCATGCCGGTCAAAATGAGCAGGGCCAGTGGAGCCTTTCCTCCTGCAGGCACAACCTCACGGTAGTCGTCCGGCAAGGTTAACAAAAGGTAGTCACCCCGCTTCTCCCTCAGGCGCACAATATCCTGCCATGCGCCAAAAACCAACAGAACATCGCCAAACTTCAAGGGCATGTCGGAAATCTTGGTGGTAATGGTAGTGCCCTGTCTGCGCACACCGATAACCATGCAATGAAAAAGGGATTGAAAACGGATTTCCCGCACTGACTTGCCCACCAGAGAGGATTCAGGGGTCAGCATCACCTCTGCAGCGCCGATAACCTGCAAAAATTGCTTACGCTCAGCAAGACTGACCGGAATCGGCTCATGAATCAAGTTGTAGGCGCTATGAAGCTGTTCGACCCATTCCGTACTCCCAATGGCCACTAACA
>JABMJC010000153.1 GCA_013201405.1 Desulfobulbaceae bacterium | reverse complement strand
AGGCCCTGTTTATCCATATCCTGCTTGTCGTCCTCGCTCCAGTCCAGCTTCAGGTTGAACTGTTGGGCCACGCGCTCCTCCAAGCTCGGCCAATCCCACTCGTCACCATGGGCGCTGGCGCTGGCAAACTCAATGACGATATTTTCCACCAGCTCCTGCATGATCTCGCGGACCAGGCTCTGCACATCCGCGCCTTCGAGAATTGCCCGCCGCTGACTATAGATGACCTCGCGCTGCCTGTTCATGACATCATCATACTCGAGCAGGTGCTTTCGGATATCGAAGTTGTGCCCCTCCACCTTGCGCTGCGCATTTTCAATGGCCTTGGTCACCATGGAGTGTTCAATGGGTTCATCCTCCTCCATGCCCAGCTTGTCCATCACAAAGCTCAAACGATCTGAACCGAAAATACGCAGAAGATCGTCTTCCAAAGAAAGAAAGAAACGCGAGCTGCCCGGATCACCCTGGCGGCCTGAGCGGCCGCGTAACTGGTTGTCAATGCGACGGCTCTCGTGGCGGCTGGTGCCGAGAATATGTAAACCACCCAATTCTCGTACGCCTTCTCCCAGTTTGATATCCGTACCACGACCAGCCATGTTGGTGGCAATGGTTACCCGGCCGCGCTGCCCGGCCCCAGCAACGATTTCGGCCTCGCGCTCATGCTGCTTGGCATTGAGTACATCGTGCTCAATGCCCTCGGCAGTGAGCATTTTGGAAATTTTCTCTGAGATATCAATGGAAATGGTACCCACCAAAATAGGCTGGCCGCTTTCGTTGCGCTCTTTGATTTCCTTAACAATATTGCGGTACTTGGCTGCCTGGTTTTTGTAGATGACATCAGCATAGTCCAGCCGAATCATCTTCTGGTGGGTGGGGATGACCACCACATCCAGATTGTAGATTTTCTTGAACTCCGGAGCCTCGGTGTCAGCGGTGCCGGTCATGCCCGCCAACTTCTTGTACATACGGAAATAGTTTTGAAAAGTGATGGAGGCCAGGGTTTGGTTCTCCTTTTCGATCTTCACCCCTTCCTTGGCCTCGAGCGCCTGGTGCAACCCGTCGGAATAACGCCGGCCTTCCATGGTGCGGCCGGTGAACTCATCCACAATCACTACCTGCCCACTCTTGACGATGTAATCCACATCCCGTTTGAAGAGTACATGCGCCTTCAGTGCCTGGTTGACATGGTGCAGTTGGCTGATATTGACCGGGTCATAGAGGTTGTCCACCTCAAGCAGATCCTCAGCCAGTTCCACGCCCTCGTCGGTAAGCATGGCCTGGCGCGTCTTTTCATCCACCGTGTAATGTGCCTCTGGCTTGAAGTGGCGCATGATGCGGTCCACTTTGATGTACATATCAGTGGACATTTCCGCCGGGCCGGAAATAATGAGTGGGGTACGCGCCTCGTCAATGAGGATGGAGTCCACTTCGTCGACAATGGCGTAATTAAAGCCACGCTGACAGTAATCATCCAGCGAGAACTTCATGTTGTCGCGCAGGTAATCAAAGCCAAATTCGTTATTGGTACCATAGGTCACATCGGCTCGATAGGCTTCGCGCCGCTGGGCATCATCCATCTCGTGTACAATGCAGCCAGTACTCAACCCGAGAAAACGGTAGACCTCACCCATCCATTCCACGTCGCGCCTGGCCAGGTAATCGTTCACGGTCACCACGTGTACCCCCTTGCCACCCAAAGCATTGAGGTAGAGCGGTGCCGTGGAGGTTAAGGTCTTGCCCTCACCGGTCTTCATCTCGGCGATCATGCCCTGGTGCAGGACCATGCCGCCAATGAGTTGCACATCATAGTGGCGCTCGCCCAGCACGCGTCTGGCTGCCTCCCGCACCACGGCAAAGGCTTCGGGCAACAGGTCGTCCAGGGTTTCACCCTTTTCAAGGCGCTCCTTGAAGGCAATGGTTTTGGCGGCAAGCGCCGCATCATCCAGCGGTGTAAGCGTTTTCTCCAACTCGTTGATTCTGCCAACCTTCTGACGATAACGTTTGATCATCCGGTCGTTTTTGCTGCCAAAAACCTTGGCTAGGGCTGTTCCCAGCATAATTTCACTCCGGGTATGGATACGGCCTTCCAAAAGGGAGACCAAAATTCACTATGTTACCTTGTGGTAGGGCGCACAGTTGCCACGCGCTTGCACAAGCGAATACAGGTTATCCCGCCGATGCCTCAATACGGATCAACGCGTCTTCATCGCAATCTGGAAACTTAGCACAGTGCAGGCAATCACTCCAAATCTTGTGGGGCAGATTTTGCTTGTCTGTATCTTTAAAACCAAATTTACGAAAAAAGGCCGCCTGGTAGGTAAGCACAAAAACCTGGTTGATCTCCAGGCTTTTTGCCTCATCCAAACACGATTCCACCAGTTGACGACCAATGCCTGCTTTTTGCCTGGATTCATCCACTGCCAGCGAACGGATTTCTGCCAAATCATCCCAGCAGATATGCAGCGCACAGATACCGAGGATTTTATCATCCTCTTCATACACCACAAAATCACGGAGATGATCGTACAGGGAGCTGATGGAGCGTGGGAGCATCACATTCTTACCGGCAAAATAACTGAGCATGGTATGAATGGCGCGCACATCGCTCATGCGGGCCGGCCGAATTCTTCCCCGCCTGTGCGGGCTTTGTTGTTCTGTATGCAACATAGGTGCACTTACCTCAAAGAGGTCGATAATTATCGGTGCTGCATCAAATCAGGATGCAGCCACGGGTTCACTTCTATTTCTTTTGGGCTGGCGTATCACCAGTATAACCAGCCCTGCAAAAATTAAGGCCACTCCGGCAAGGGACTGGCCATTGAGGCGTTCGCCCAGGACCACCAGACCCAAAGTTGCGGCGGTCAGCGGTTCTGCCAGAGTTAATGTAACCGCCGTCGACACCGGCAACAGGCGCAAACCCCTACCAAAAAACCAGTACGAGAGCGCCATGCTGGCCAGGCCAAGATGGAGGATGACCGCCAGGCTGCGCCATTGCACAAGCCACACGGGATCGCAGTATAGAAGCGCTGGAGAGAGCAAAAGTGCACCACCGCAGGCTACTATGGCCATAACCGCGGTGGGTGGGTGGCTCCCGACCAAACCCTTGAGGAAGAGGGTGTAGGCAGCATAGGAGGCGCCAGCGCCTATGGCCAAAAACAGGCCCCAGGCATTGACCTCCACTGCTGTACTGTTCAGACCCAAGAGGCTGCAACCGCACACAGCAAGCAGGGTTGCGCCCCACCAGCGGCCATGCAACTGCTCACCGCGAAAAAAACGCCCTAACAAACCACCAAAAACCGGTGAGCTGCCGATGGCCACCACAGTACCTGCAGCCACCCCT
>JABMJC010000152.1 GCA_013201405.1 Desulfobulbaceae bacterium | reverse complement strand
GGTATATCGCAACCGCGACAATTCAAAAAGCGTTCCAGAATATACTCTTTTTGATCTGCGGGCAGAATATGACCTGGGCAAGATTGCTGTGTTTGCCGAAATCGACAACCTGGCCAATAGCACCTGGTACTACTCCGATGGCCTGCTCGGCCGGCCGCGTACCTGGTTGGCCGGTTTGCGCTACAGGTGGTGAAGCATGTTGCGTCGTGTGTATCCCTTTGCAGCCATTGTGGGGCAGGAAACACTCCGTCTGGGTTTGCTCCTTGTGGCGCTGAATCCGCGCATTGGTGGCATCCTTATCCGGGGAGAAAAGGGCACGGCCAAATCCACCCTGGCGCGTGGCCTGGCGACATTGTTGCCGGATATTGCCGTATATCCGGGCTGTCCCTTCTCCTGCGCGCCGGCTGAGCAGGCGCAGTGTCCGCATTGTGCAGAAAAATCTGCTCATGCAGTCGGGCCGCTTGTGCGCAAGCAGCAGCGCCGGGCCTCCTTTGTGGATTTACCCCTCAATGCCACGGAAGACCGGTTGGTGGGCGGTATTGATTTCCCCGGATCACTCAAGGAGGGGCGAGTGGTTTTTGCCCCGGGTTTATTGGCCAGGGCGCACAGGGGGCTTTTGTACGTGGATGAGGTCAACCTCTTGGACGATCACCTGGTGGATATCATCCTGGATGCAGCGGCCAGCGGTGAAAATCGGGTGGAGCGCGAGGGTATTTCCTTTATCCATCCGTCCTGTTTTACCCTGGTGGGCACCATGAATCCCGAGGAGGGCGAGCTGCGACCACAATTGCTCGACCGTTTTGGCCTCTGCGTGGATGTGCGAGCCGAAGATGAACTGGAAGAGCGGGTACAACTGCTGGAACGGCGCGAGGCTTTTGATGCCGATCCGTTAGCTTTTATCCAGCAGTATCAAGAAGAAAGCGAGGTGCTGGCCGGGCAGATTCGCCGGGGCCGGGAGCTTTTAGCCACAGTTCGCATTCCGACCGCCCTGCGCCGTTTTATTGGTGAGTTGTGCCGGGAAAACAATGTGGCCGGCCACCGGGCCGACCTGGTGCTGGAACAGGCCGTCTGTGCCCTGGCAGCACTGGAGGGCAGACAAAGGGTGCGCATGGCTGATATTGAACGGCTTGCTTCCCTGGTACTGCTGCACCGCCGCCGCGAGGCACAGCCACCACCGCAGGAAGAGGCGCCGCAGGAGGAGCAGCCAGAACAATTGGAGCAGGAAGAACAAGAAGAGGAGAAGCAAGGCGAAAACCAGGCAGAAGATGCCAGTGGGCAGCAAAACCCACATGAGCAGGCCCAGGCACTGCCTGAACAGGGAGAGCAGGAACAGCCAGAAGAAGCAGAAGAAGGAGGGGAAAGTGAACAACTGCCACCACCAGCATCGCCCTCACAAGAAAATGAGCAGGATGAGCAGGTTTTTGCCATTGGCGCAACCTATGCGGTCAAGCCGCTGAGTGTGCGTAAAGATCGGGTATTGCGTCGTGGTTCTGGCCGCCGCTCCCGCAGCCGTATTGCCCAGAAAAAGGGCCGCTATGTAAAGAGTACCACCCGTTTCAACCATGATCTGGCCCTGGATGCAACCCTGCGCGCAGCTGCTCCGCACCAGCAGAGCCGTCGCCAAAAGAGTCGGCAACAGGGAGGGACAAATGTTTTGGCCGTGCAGCTTGAGCAAAGTGATTTGCGCGGCAAAATCAGAGAAAAACGCATCGGCAACCTGCTTCTTTTTGTGGTGGATGCCAGTGGTTCCATGGGCGCGCGGGGTCGCATGGCAGCCTCCAAGGGGGCGATCATGTCGCTGTTGCTGGATGCCTACCGCAAGCGCGACCAGGTGGCCATGATCAGCTTTCGCAAAAGCGGAGCAGTATGCAACCTGCCGCCCACCACTTCAATAGATTTGGCCGGTAAGCTGCTGGCCGAAATGCCGGTGGGCGGACGTACGCCGCTTTCGGCCGGGCTGGCGCAATGCCATCAGGAACTGCGCAATTACCTGGTAAAAAACCCCGGGGGCCAGCCCATTGTCATCCTGCTTACCGATGGCAAGGCCAACCTTGCCCTGGGCAGCCAGCCGCCGGTTGATGAGGCCCTGCTTCTCGGCGCAGCCCTGGCCCAGCATAATCCGGCCACCTATATCGTAGTGGATACCGAGGAGCCCGGCCTGGTCAATTTTGGTCTGGCACGCAAACTCGCCGCGGTGATGCAGGCGCAGTATTTTAAAATCGGTGATCTTCAGGCTTCGGCCCTGGTCAATATTATTGAGGAACTCGCATCATGAAGGTACGACCTGTTTATCCCTTTGCCGCCCTGGTTGGTCAGGAAAAAATGCAACTGGCCCTGATCCTCAATGTGGTCAATCCGGGCCTGTCCGGCGTGCTCATCCGGGGCGAAAAGGGCACCGCCAAGTCTACTGCAGTGCGGGCTTTGGCCGATATTCTGCCGGAGCTTTTCGTCTTTGCCGGAGATCCGTTCCAGCTTGACCCGGAGACAGAGGCTGCCACCTGGCACGAGTTGCGCCAGACCGCGGGCTATCCTGCTGCAGAAACGCTGCCTGCTGTTAAGCGCCGCAGGGTGCAGGTGGTGGAGTTGCCGGTGGGCGCCACCGAAGACCGGGTGGTGGGTACGCTGGATTTGGAACGGGCGCTCAAGTCTGGGGAAAAGCGGGTGGAGCCGGGCATCCTGGCCCAGGCGCACCGCAATATCCTCTATGTGGACGAGGTTAACCTGCTGGATGACCATGTGGTGGATGTGCTGCTTGATTCTGCGGCCATGGGCGTCAACACCATCGAGCGCGAAGGTGTTTCTTTCTCGCATCCGGCCCGCTTTACCCTGGTGGGCACCATGAATCCCGAGGAGGGCGAGTTGCGGCCGCAGTTGCTTGATCGTTTTGGTCTGTGCGTCACTATTGAGGGCCTGGACCAGGTGGACGAGCGGGTAGCCATCATGGAGCGCAGAGCCGCCTTTGATCTTGATCCACAAGGCTTTATCCGGCACTGGCAACAGGAGTCAGAACAGCTGGCAGGGAAAATACAGGCTGCTCGCGCGCTGTATCCCCAGGTGGAAACCCCGCGCGAGCTGCTCTTTAGCATTGCTAAAACATGTCTGGATGTAGGAGTGGACGGCCATCGCGGTGATATCATCATGCTCAAATGCGCCAAAACTCTGGCTGCCCTGGCCGGACGCAAGCAGGCTACAGAAGAGGAGGTGCAACAGGCAGCAGAGCTGGTGCTCCCGCATCGGGTTCGTCGCCAGCCACTGATGGACATTGCCGCAAACATGCAAGAGGTGCAGAGCCTGCGCCAGCAGGCAAACCCTGGGGGGCCGTCTGGAGCACAGGCCCGGGCAGGGCAGCCATGATTC
>JABMJC010000151.1 GCA_013201405.1 Desulfobulbaceae bacterium | reverse complement strand
CAGATTGTTGCCCATGGCAAGGTGATCCGGCCCGGATTGGGGGTGAGCTTGGCGCCACCGGCCCTGGCCCGCGAATTGGGCGTGGAGGGGGTACTGATTTTGGATGTGGCGCGGGGTTCGAGTGCGGAAAGGGCGGGTTTGCGCGCTACCCGTCAGGTACGGGGCGGGCTGGTCCCCGGGGATATCATTCAGAAGGTTAATGGTGCAACGGTGCGCGATTACGATACACTGCGTGACGCCATCGAACAGTATAAGGTGGGTGACAGTGTGACCCTCACCTTGCTGCGGGAAAAGGCCACACTTGATGTGCTTGTCATTTTGGATGCTTTGGAGTGATCTATAATATTTTTTCTGTAGCGATCATCCGTTCAATACAGCGAACTCCGCCTCTTGCGACCGTTGCTGAAAAAGCGCCCAACCAGCCAACCCAGGAAAACTGCGCCACCACCGGCAAGAAACCACATGATGGACTGATTCATCTTCAGAGCCTTGTTTTCTATCTGGGCCTGTGTGAGCTTTTCTTCCAGTTCCCCCAGTTGGCTGCGCGCATCTTCCAGGGAATTTCTGGTGTGGAGGATGCTGTCCGGGTCGTTGGTGAGGGTAGCGTACTTGTCTTCCAGGGTGTTACGGTCTGTCGTGCAGGAGGCCAGTTCCTGCTTGAGTTGGCTGTTGGAGTCGTCGAGTTCCTTGAAGGCATGTTCCGCATCCACCAAAACCTTGCCACTGATCGAGCCAGGTTGAAACACATCAGCAGGCAGAAAGGGCGCGTTGCTGAGATTTCTGGTGCGTACCCAGCCTGTGGCTCCATTGGGTGTCTTTATCCTCGACCAATCTGCATTGCCTCCCAGCAATTCCACCGGTTCTGCCAGGTTCACCGTGGCAACGATTTTACTCCTGTTGGACTGCGTCTCCCGGACAATAATTTCCAGGGCCGGTTTGGCATAGCGGGTTTCTGCCAACGCCTCAGTGACGCGGCACAATTCGGCAAACTGGATGCCTAACAAAAAGGCCAGAGCACACAGGATGCAACGCATGAGTGTATTTGTTCTTAGGGAGTTGCCGGAGTGTATCATTACTATATCTTACTGTATTGATTGGTGTATTGTCTCGTCAACCAGGTAGGATAACAGCCTGCCTGGCGGGGTTCTGTCTGCTTGGTCGACTTTTACCACAGCTGGGCATGCTACCATATAATGCTCCTGTCCGGAACCGCTTTTCTCATGGCCACTGCCTGTGAAAGGAGCATTGGCTTAATCTGTTCGTCGTTTTTTCCTCCGTAGCCTTGCCAATTCCCGCATATTTCGGGCAGTATCTGATTCATCGACAATCTCGCGGCCAATGATCTCTTCGAGAATATCCTCCATGCTGATGACTCCGGTAACACTGCCGTACTCATCCACCACCACAAAAAGATGTTGATGCTTTTCGAAGAATTCCAGAAAAATACGGTCTGCAGGCGCGGTTTCTGGCACAAAGTGAACCGGCCGCATGAGCTGGGCCAGGGTGATGTCGAAATGTTGCTCCGCTGCAGCCAACAAGACATCCTGACTGAGCATAAGTCCTACCACATTATCGGGTTCGGTATCGTATACCGGTACCCTGCTGTGCATACGCCAGCGGTCTTCCATGTGTGCCGCTTCCTTGATGGTAAGGTTTGCGGGCACAGAAAAGGTGACGGTTCTGGGAGTCATCACATCGCGGGCGGTAATCTGGCCCAGTTGCAGAATGTTGGCAATGACTGCTTCTTGGTCGGCCTGGATCACGCCGGATTTGCGGCTCAGGGTGGCAATGGTTCTCAACTCTTCGGTGGAAAACTGGTGCGCGGCCTGGCCGCCGGGAATGAATTTGGTTATCAACTGCGCCAGGAGTATAAGCGGTTTTAGCGAAATGATGAGGAGCCGCAGGGGGAAAACAATGTATGGTCCCAGCTTGCTGGCGAAGTTGACCCCCATGGTTTTGGGCAGGATTTCTGTAACCAGCAGGATGGCCAAGGTGAAGAGCAGAGAGAACCAGATGAGTCCCTGCTCGCCAAAAAGACTCACCGCTGCTGCGCCAGCCACCGAGGCGCCAATGGTATGGGCAAGGGTGTTGAGGGTGAGGATGGCGGTGATGGGCTGGTTGATGTCTTCCTTCATGCTACGCAGCTGGCCACCCTTGGCCGGGTGTTTTTCGGCGAACAACTCCACTTGGGTCGCCGACAGAGAAAGAAGGATGGCTTCAAACAGGGAGCAAAAAAAGGAAATAAACAAAGCGCCGCTTACGGCGAGGATAAAAACGAGCAGCAAGCTGACCTCCTTGTCAAAGTGTCGGCGGTTTCAAGAGTGAAAGCATGGATTGCAGATTGTGGTTCAGAAAATATTGGAGTAATACAATGCACATAGAAAAATAATAAACGCTTCTCTTTTTTTTGGAAAGATTTATACGCTGCCCTTAAAGCACTGAAGTAAAGAAAAGGTAAAAGGATGAAGAAGACTTCATTTCAGGTGTTTGATGCGGAACCGGCTAGTTTTTCGGGCGCTGCTTTGGTGTATATGTTGGAACGGAGCACCTGGCAGGATTTGCAGGGCTACAATCCGGTGCTGGCGGCTGCACTGCGCCATCTTTCGGACTGTGGGGATCTTTTTGAAAAAGACGAACAGATGGTCTGGCTGTATCCGGCGCTCTTGGATTGGCAAGGAGAACAGCCCTATCGAGTCAAACGTATCTTGCTTGCCACTTTTACTGCTGCAGATGCAGGCTACGATGCGCTGCGGGAAAAAATTCGCCTCTGCGCCGGCAGTATCGCCCAACAACTCCGTGGAAACACTGGTATTGATGGTGGAGATGTGCTGGTGCTTTGCCCGTACAAACTGCTGCTCGCGCCGGATGATTTTGTTCGACATCTGGTGGAAGGGCTTGTGCTGGGCGGTTATAGCTTTCAAGGTTACAAGAAGGAGGAGGCGGCCGAGGGGAAGAAAAAATCAGGGTCTATCCGGTACTTTTTACCTAGAGGAGAGATCGCTGCCAAGGAACTGCGCCAGGATATAAAGCAGGCGCAGATTGTAGCTCAAGCTGTGTGTACAGCCAGGGATATGGGCAACCAGCCGGCCAATCGCTGGACTCCGGCGGATTTTGCAGCCTATGCAGAGCGTATTGCACAAGATGCGAACAAGAAGAAAAAATTCAAGGCCACCATCATAGACCAAGCCGAAATGTGTACATTGGGTATGGAGGGTATTTTGGCGGTAAGCCGCGGCTCTGCTCTGCCGCCCACTCTGTCAATAATCGAATACTGGAGTGGCAAAAAGTATCCAACGGTTCTGCTGGTGGGCAAGGGCCTGACCTTTGATTCCGGCGGAATCAGTGCCAAGCCGCCTGCCGGCATGGAAGACAT
>JABMJC010000028.1 GCA_013201405.1 Desulfobulbaceae bacterium | reverse complement strand
CCCGATGCCGCCTTCTACGCTATTGCTGGGCTACAGGGCATAACGGGAATTGCTGGCTGGATAGACCTCCCGCTTATTCTTCATCCGTTGCAATAAAACGACCATCGCTTCTGTGCGCCAAAGCCCTGTCCGCCTTGCCCTCGAGCCAGCCGATGCGCCCCACCTTGTTGCGGTCAAACTCACCCACATAGGGCTTGATATCCAATACCGGCGTACCATCAAGCAGATCCACGCCCAGCACCACCAACCCTTCTCTATCCACCGCCTTGAGGCGCAGCACAGAAAGACCAATGGGATTGGGTCGTTTGGGTGCACGGGTGGCAAAGAGTCCGCGCTGTTCTGTATCGAGAAAGGGGGTCACCACCAGGGAGTAGCCTCTGTGGGCATGCAAATGGCTTAGCACATAGATGTGGGAAAAACCTTCCAGGTCGCGCAAGCCCTCCCTGTATTGGGGATAGATTTCGATCCGTCCCTCAACATTCTGCGCACCCTTGGGTTGAATAGGCATGCCTTTAAGTGTGGTAAAGGGCGAATGGATACGACCAATAGGAGAATAGACAATCTGCATGGGCTTCTGTGACAGGTTGTGGAAATGGGCCGCTTGTTTCTACCTGGGGACAGGCTGCAACAATACTGCTTACGCGAGCACCTGCTCACTCTGCCAGCCGAAATGATGAGGCCTTGATGGCTGCCACCACCTCCCGACCTGGCACAAGCTCCAACTCGCGTACCGACTCGGGCACGATCTGCACGGTGAGCTGCTGCCCGCTGCACTGCATTTCCACCAGCACACGGTTGCCCAAAGGCGTCAGCTGGGTAACACGGCAAGGCAGCAGATTGCGGGCGCTGGTTGCTTCCGGATGTTTTTTAAAAAGCAGGACATCACGGGCGTCCAGGGTAAAGACATTTTCGTCTTCTTCGGCTCCTTCGGTGAGCACCAGGGACACCCCGCCCCAGTCGTATACATACAGGCCGTCATCCCGTTCTCTGGGCCGGCCCAAGTGGAGTAAATTAGTATACCCCTGGCGGCCAGAACCCCAAAGCTTTTTCGCCAGCATCTCTGTGCTGGTCTGCTCCACCACCTTACCCCCCTCCACCATCAGCACCTGATCAGTCATCAGACGCATCTCCACCAATGAATGGCTGATAAAGAGCATTGGCAGGGCAAACTCGGTGCTCACCCCGTTCAAATAAGGGATAATCTGCAACTTCAGATTTTCATCCAACCCCGAAAGTGGCTCGTCCATGAGAATGAGCCGCGGACAGGTGAGCACGGTGCGACCCAGGGCCACACGTTGCCGCTCTCCACCGGACAGCAAATTTACCCCGCGCTCCAGCAAATGCTCCAGACGCAGCACCCGGATGATGTCTTCTGGCTGGATACGGCGCTGTTCTTTAGGCGTACGTTTATAGCCGTAGAGCAGGTTTTTGCGCACACTCAAATGGGGAAAAAGGCGGGCATGCTGAAAAACGACCCCAATACGGCGCTGCTCCGGTGGGTAGTTGATACCGGCTGCGTGGTCGTACAGTACCTTGTCTCCAAGCCTGATACGGCCACCATCGGGCTTAAGCAGGCCAGCCAAAAGCAGCATCAGGGTGGATTTACCGCTGCCCGAAGGGCCAAAAACGCCAACCTTGGCGCCACTGATCTGGAAATCGGCCTGGAAGGAAAAGGACCCAAGCCGCTTGCGTACCTGGCAGCTCAGATTCACGCTTAACGGCGCTCCATGGATTTGCCGGCTGCATTGCTGAGCACCAGCACAGCAAAGGAAAAGCAGATGGAAACCAGGCACAAAGAAAGGGCCATGCGGTCACCGCCGGGCATACTGGTATAGTCGTAGATGGCCAGCGGAATGGTTTGGGTGCGGCCGGGGATATTGCCTGCCAAAATAATGGTGGCCCCGAACTCGCCCAAGCTGCGGGCGAACATCAATGTCATACCGGCAAAAATCGCCCGCAGGGAAAGCGGCAGGGTGATGGTGAAAAATGCATCCCATGCACCGGCGCCCAAACTGCGGGCCGCATGGCTGTAGTTGGTGTCTACAGCCTCCATGCCCAGGCGAATGGAGCGCACCAAGAGCGGAAAACCCACCACTGCCGAAGCAATGATGGCGCCGGTGAGAGTAAAGATAATTTGGATGTTAAACTTGAGCAAAAAGGAGCCTATCCAGCCGTTCTTGCCAAAGAGCAGCAACAACAGGTAGCCTACTACCACTGGCGGCAAGACCAGTGGGAGGTGAACAACGCCTTCCAACACGGTCTTGCCGGGAAAACGACCATACACCAGCAGCCAGGACACTGCAATGCCGATGGGAGTGGCCACAGCTGTTGCCGCCGTAGCCACCTTGAGCGAAAGCAGGATGGCATTCATATCTCCGGGCTGGAGAAAGGCCATGTTCAGCTCCTGGCAGGCTTGTGCAGCGGTTGCACGTGGTTATTGGCCAACAGTGAAGCCATACTTCTCGAATACTGCCTTGCCTTTATCGCCAAGAAGCAGCTCATAAAAGGCCTTGGCCTCGGCATTGGTCGCACCGCTTACGGTTAAGGCGATGGGATAGGTCACTGGCTGGTACAGTTCCTGCGGGGTCTCAAAAAGAATGACCGCATTCTTGGCCAGCAGGGCATCGGTTTTATAAACAAAAGCGCCATCCACCTCGCCACGGTCGGCATAGGTGAGCGCCTGCCGCACATCTTTCGCCAAAATCAGTTTTTTGGCATCGGCCAGTTCTTGATAAATACCTACCTTCTCCATGGCCTCCTGGGCATACTCTCCGGCAGGCACGCTTTTGGGGCTGCCAATGGCGATTTGTGCAAGCTGGGTGATGTCTTCAATCTTGGTGATAGCCGGATTTTTTTTGCCACTGAACACCAGGGTATTATGCACCAGTATGCGCTCGCTGGCCGGGTCAATGTCTTTTTCGTCGCGGAGAAAATCCATCCATTTTTGGTTGGCCGAAATGAACAGATGCACCGGTGCGCCTTCATTGATCTGCTTGGCCAGAGCACCGGAGGGGCCGTAATTGGGCAGCACCTGGATGTCATGCCCATCAGCCTTAAACTGGGCGATCAGTTCGTTGGTGGCATCGGTCAAGCTGGCAGCCACGGAGATATTGAGGGTTTGGGCAGAGGCTGGCTGCACAGCCGGCAAGAGCAAGAGGCCCAACAGGGCCAAACACAGGGTAACTACGCGATACATGACAAACTCCTTACAGTGCGATGAATAGGGATGGGTACATACAAAAAACAAGACAGGCTGGCAGGCACAACCTGCCGCTGCCAACAAGAAGGCCCTGATCGGGCATTAAAAACCTGTTGGAAATCTTATTCTGTGGCCAGCATGACTTCCGAGGCCTTGATCACCGCAACAATGCGCATGCCCGCAGCAAGACCCAGGCGTTTGACACTGTTTGAGGTGATGACCGAAGCCAGGGTATTGCCGCCTGCCAAATCCAGGGTAACCACGTCGTTGACCACACCGGGCTCGATCCGATTGACAGTGCCGGGCAGAATGTTACGGGCCGAGATCTTCTGGGGATCAATATCCAGACCCAACATGACGGAACTTGCCTTGACAACGGCCATAACCTCGCTACCAACCTGCAAACCCAGGCGCTGCACCGAGTTTTCAGTGATCACCGACACCACGGTATCCCCGCCGCGTAAACCCACCGTCACTACCGTGTTGACCGCTCCGGTTTCAATCTTGGTAATTGTGCCGAGCCACACATTGCGTGCGCTGATTTTCATTTGCAATCTCCTTAGTGTATTCATGGTTTGCAAGGCATGTTCAGGGTTGGCACAGAGAAAGGAGAGAAACTGGCCCAGTTCCCTTTGCAGTTGGTTGGCCCGTTCCATAAATATCAGGCCTGCTTCAGTGAGCGCCGTGCCACCACCACCAAGACCGCCGGTCTTGCGGCTGACCAAGTCCTGCGACGACAGGTTGTTCAAGCTCTCCACCCGCTCCCAGGCTGCCTTGTAACTGAGGCCCACAGCCCGGGCCGCCTTATTGATGGAACCATACTGGTGAATAGCCTGCAGCAATTCCAGCAATTGATGCCGTTCTCCCCTACCACCCAACCAGGCCTGTAAGACCTGCACACCATCAGTAACAATGGGTTGGACCGGGGCAGCACCTTCCTGTATTTTTGCCGTCATTTTAATCAATTCTTCCTCGTTATTCCAAAACGGAACAACAAATAGCACGGTGATTGGCCCGCGTCAAGACGAATGTCGCGCGCCGCCTTGATACAAACCAGAGCACAGGCAGCCTGCACGCTGCGGGCTGCGTTATAGGCAACACATTCGACTCTGAAGTGAATTGGTTAGACAGTTCTGTCCGTGGGGAAATGCCTGCCGGGTGCAGCCGGCAGGCGGCGGGTTTGGAGTTATTCCTCAAGGTGTTGCATACATGCCCCTGCACCAAGAGATATGCCCGACAGGAATCAAGAAACAACAATCGGTTGCCACTTGTTCAGCGGATAAAGTTCATGGCTACCTTGCCCTCTGGTGCGGGCTCTGCCACAGCATCTTTACCATGCTCCTTCAACTGCATGAGCCAGGCCATGTTTTTGCCCAGCATACGCATGATCTGCACACCTTCTGCATCCTGCTCCACCTCACCAGGTTGCGTGCCGTGGATCACATTCCAATAGTTGGAACCAGGGATAAGCATTTCTGCATACATGAAATAGATGTTGAGCTGCATGACCACGGGAATGCCGCCGCTGCGACGCACAGCAGCCACACCTGCACCCACTTTGTGACGCAGCAGGCCACCATTGGCACCAGCCACGTAAAAAAGTCTATCCAGAAAACATTTCAAGGCACCACCCAGGGCTGCGTAGTGGGTTGGTGAACCCAAAAGAAGACCATCGGCTTCCTTAGCCTGCTGAATCCATTGATTGACCTCATCATTGGTCTGCACGCACTGCTCATTTTTCATCTTGTAGCACTTGCCACAGGCCAAACAGCCATGCACCAGCTTGTTACCAACCTGTACAATTTCCGTGCTGATACCAGCCTGTTCCAGTTCGGCTGCCACCATATTTAAGGCATGCCAAGTGTTGCCTTTCGGTCGCGGGCTGCCATTAAACGCAATAACTTTCATGGATACGCTCCTTCTCTATTGTTAGGAATACGGTTGTTAGGAATACGCTTGCTTTACTCACAGCATCCCCTACAAGCATCCGTTGTTTTTACACTCAAAACCAAGATCTATTATACGCCAAAAAACAGAAGATTGCAGCAGGCTTGCCCCTGCAAAAAAGGAGCAAAGTCCTCCAGGTTAGTGGTGTTGAGCCTTGCACAAAGCTAAGCATGCCATATTGTATTATTACTTTGTAATTCAACTCTGCCAGGTTGCACAAGGCGACCTGCAGCACATGCACCAATTCCAAGGAGGTAGATAATGTCTTTTTTTGCAACACTTGCCACAAGCCTGTCAGCATTGTTTTTGGCAGCACCGGCTGTAGCAGCTGCCCCGCCACAGGTGTGGAAGATCGATCAGGATCACTCCAATTTCTACTTCACCATCGACCACATCTTTTCAAAAGTACGCGGTTCCTTTACAGAGTATTCTGGTGAGGTGATCTTTGACCCTGCTGATCTTGCCGCCAGCAAACTGCACTTCGTGGTACAGACGGCAAGTATCGACACAGGCATTGAACAGCGTGACACACATCTGCGCAGCCCTGATTTTTTCGATGCCACCACCTATCCCACCATGGAATTCACCAGCCAGAACATCAGTCAGCAAGATAACCTCTATCTGGCCGAGGGAGAGGCACTGGTGAAAGGGAAAAAATTTCCCTTGACCATCCCCTTCTCCTACTCTGCACCCCAAGCGCATCCGATGATGGAAGGCGTGCAGGTCATGGGTTTAAACGCCACGCTGCCCATTGACCGGCTGGTACATGGTATTGGCGATGAGACCACCCTGGCAGTGGTTGGTCAGGAGGCGGAAGTATTGATCACTATGGAGCTGCTGGATAAATAACAGCAACAATTGCTCCAGAGTTGCCCGTTTGGGAAACCCGTTTCAGGAATAGTCCGAAAAGAATGGGCACTAAAAAGAAGGTATCTGCCCGCATGGACCTGGGCAGAAGAGAAGAAGCCCTGGGGACCTTGTTGCATGCTAACGACAAGGCCCCAGGGAAAAGGTATATTAAAGATATATTTAGAGGATGGGCTTCATGGCACCCATGTGCATACGCAGCTCAGCCCCAATATACTCGACCAGCGAGGTGCGAATAGCGCCATTGACGGCAATGAGATCCAGGTTGTCGACTCCGTTGTCGTCTTCGTCCAAGCCCTCGCCGATCACCTGGCTATCCAGTTCAGCCATGAAATCCTGCAGCAGGGGTACGGCTTGGTGGGCAAAGAGGTAGCAACCATACTCCGCTGTGTCTGAAATCACCACATTCATCTCATAGAGTTTCTTGCGGGCAATGGTGTTGGCAATGAGCGGCACTTCGTGCAGACTTTCATAGTAGGCCGACTCCTCCTTGATGCCCGCTGAAACCATAATGTCAAAGGCCAGCTCCACCCCAGCCTTGACCATGGCCACCATGAGGATGCCGTTGTCGAAAAATTCCTGCTCAGGGATATCTTCATAGGCAGACTCGGTCTTTTCAAAGGCGGTTTTTGCGGTCTCGGCCCGCCAGGTGAGTAGCTTTTTGTCGTTGTTTTTCCAGTCTTCCATCATGGTACTGGAAAAGGTACCAGACATGATGTCATCCATGTGTTTTTCAAAGAGCGGGGTCAGGATTTCCTTGAGTTCCTCGGCCAAGTCAAAGGCGATGATTTTGGCCGGATTGGACAGCCTGTCCATCATGTTGGTGATGCCACCGTGCTTCAGGGCCTCGGTGATAATTTCCCAACCATACTGGATGAGCTGGGAAGCATAGCCCTCATCAACCCCCTCTTCCACCATCTTGTCGAAGCAGAGAAGCGATCCGGCCTGGAGCATACCGCAGAGGATGGTTTGTTCGCCCATGAGGTCACTCTTCACCTCGGCGATAAAAGAAGATTCCAGCACGCCGGCCTTGTCTGAACCCAGGCCGCAGGCATAGGCTTTGGCAATATCCAGGCCGTCCCCCTGCGGATCGTTTTCCCGATGCACCGCGATCAAGGTGGGCACGCCGAAACCGCGCTTGTACTCCTCCCGCACCTCGGTACCAGGAGATTTGGGTGCCACCATGATGACCGTAATATCTTTGCGGATCTCCATGCCCTCTTCCACGATGTTGAAACCGTGGGAGTAGGACAGGCAGGAACCTTTTTTCATCAAGGGCATGACCGCAGCCACCACCTTGGAGTGCTGCTTGTCTGGTGTCAGGTTGATGACCAGGTCGGCGGTGGGGATCATCTCCTGGTAATTGCCCACCTTAAAACCGTTGTCTGTGGCATTTTTCCAGGACTGGCGCTTACTGCTGATGGCCTCGTCCCTGAGGGTATAGGCAACATCCAGGCCAGAGTCACGCAGGTTCAGGCCCTGGTGCAGGCCTTGGGCGCCGCAGCCGATAATCACGATTTTTTTCCCCTTGAGCCTGCCCACTCCCTCGAATTCCGAGGCGTGCATGAAACGGCATTTGCCCAACTCTTCCAACTGTAGCCGCAGTGGCAGGGTATTGAAATAATTTGCCATGGAGATACTCCCTGTATGATGATGTAAAAGTAAAGGTTAATGTAAAATAAAGGGGCAGCAGAAGAGATTCTTCCGCAGATTTGCTTGGACTGCAAAACCTGCAGGCAATTTTCTGTCTTGCTGGCATTGCGCACACAAGTTTATATACATACCATACCCTGTATGCTTTTCCCGCTTTTTTCCGCCAACCAGCGATCGGCTTGCATGTATCCAGCCAACTGCGCAGGAATGAGCTGGAATATATTTTTGATAAATCTTGAAGGAAGAAACAGCACCATGACAACGACCTTTTCCGGACAGCTTGCCTCCATTCGTCTGCCGACTTTTACTGTGCCATCCCTGCCACCAAGCCACACTCGTAGCCCCCAGGAAACAAACCGCTTAAAGGAACGTATCCGCCGCTTGTTGCAGGAGCAGAACGCAGTTCTTGTTGCCCATTACTACACTGATGGCGATCTGCAAGACCTGGCCGAAGAAACAGGCGGTTGCGTGGCCGACTCCCTGGAGATGGCCCGTTTCGGCACCGAGCATCCAGCCTCCACTTTAGTGGTGGCGGGCGTGCGTTTCATGGGGGAGACCTCAAAAATTCTAAACAATGAGAAACGGGTCCTAATGCCGGATCTCGCTGCAACCTGCTCCTTGGACGAGGGTTGCCCGATTGATCTGTTTTCCCGTTTTTGCGACGAGCATCCAGATTATACCGTAGTGGTATACGCCAACACCAGCGCCGAGGTGAAGGCGCGTTCCGACTGGGTGGTCACCTCAGGCATCGCCCTGCCCATTGTCCGACACCTGGCTGAACGCGGTGAAAAGATTCTCTGGGCACCAGACCAGCATCTGGGCCGTTATGTGCAGCGCATGACTGGCGTGGAGATGCTGCTTTGGCCTGGATCCTGCGTGGTGCATGAAGAGTTTAGAGCCGAGGCCCTGGAACAGATGATGCAACGGCATCCCGGGGCAGCCGTGCTGGTACACCCGGAATCTCCGCAGACCGTCGTGGATTTGGCGGATGTGGTCGGCTCGACTACGGCCCTGATTCAGGCGGTGCGCGATTTACCCAATCCAGAGTTTATTGTGGCCACGGAACCGGGCATTTTTAACAAGATGAAGCAGGTGGCTCCGGAAAAAACATTTTTCGTGGCTCCCACGGCTGGTGAGGGTGCCACCTGCGAAAGCTGCGCCCGCTGTGCCTGGATGGCCATGAATAGCCTGGAGAAAGTGGCGGAAGTGCTGGAGAGCGGCACCAATGAAATTCTGGTGTCTCCGCAGCTGGCTGCCAAGGCACGCGTGCCCATCCAACGCATGCTCGATTTTGCCAAGGAGATGAAGAAAAAAGAGCAGACCAGTAAGAAGGGGTGAACTAAGCTCCTGATTCATCAACGCGTGCCCTGATACACTCCGATATATCCCCCAGATATATCTCTGCGCAGGCCACCGCGTCACCGGGAAGAGCAGGCCCGTTAAAAACCGATACAGTTTGTGCTATGCGATGCTTTGCCGGGATGGGCGGAAACAGCCATTGCGTTGATCAATGCCCTGCAAAAGGATATCCGGGCGCTGGTAGAGTTTGCCGATCAATCCGGAGAGATTGCGGTTGATGAGCAGGCGCAGGCAAACCCCCGGCCGAGTAAGCATGTCGTAATCTGTATCCGCATCCCCAGCCACAAACCAGGGAGTGCCGCCGATAAAACGGTCGATGATCGCATTTTTCCCCTCCCGATAGGTGAGGGGATAGTTCGTTTCTTCCTGGGGCAGCACCAGCCCTCCATTCGCCAGTGTGGTGCGTACGCCAAAGATGTTGTCTTGTGTAAGTGGAAAGCCAAGTCGCGGTGCCACAGTTTGCACCAACCACTCACTGCTGGCCGAAACTACATAACAACGCAGGCCGTGGTGCAGAAAAAGCTTCATCAGTTCCTGCATTTCCGCAAAAGGTTGCAAACCGGTTGGGTACCTGGCGCTCATACTGCCCAAGGGGGCTGGAAACTCGGCTTGCAGGGTGAAAACCGCCAAAGGCTCCTGTTGTGCCTCATCGAGTACCCTGGTGCAAAAGGCCTGTAGCTCGGTCAGGGTGAAACCTGCCTGAATCTTGGCCAGCAGTGCCAGCACATAGCGTGGCCCCAATTCAGGAGCGCTGCGGGCGTTGACCACATACCAGTAAAACAGGGTGACGAAACCCGGATAGGCGGGATGTGCTTGCGCCTCCTCTTTTTTCTCCGCCTGGATAAGCGGCCACAACTCCTGGTAGTGCTGCAAGATGGTGCTGCGCAGCAGCTCCCATGGCCTGCCTGCGAGGTCCTGCGCCTTTTCTGGAATCAAGGTTGCCAGGGTCTGCGGATTGATGCGATAGTGCAGCTCCAGGAGCTGCACGCGAAACACGGCCTGGCCAATGTCGCGAAATATGCAGGTGTTGTCAAAATCAAATACAGCAAAAGGCGGTGCCGTGGAACCAGAATGATTGCCCGCAGCAGGCAACCGCGTGAGTGCCTCCTGGATGCGGGCAAGATTTTCAGGATACCAGTTACCTGTTCTTTTTTCCTGCTCCATGCTGCCCGGCTCCTCTGGCCGCTTCTTGTTGCACCTTGTTGCGACGTATTACGAATGCCACGGCTGGCCGAAGCGTTCCTGGCTCACCTGCGAGAACAGGAGATCGGCATCCTCGTGCCCCTTCTTACTTTCAGCTGGGTACCCTATACCCACCAAGGCCAGCACCTGCATGTTTTCGGGCAAGTCCAGCAGTTGTGCCACGTACTCGGAAGCGCTTTGCCTCTCACTGTGTGGACGCAGGCGCAGTTGCACCCAGCAGCTACCCAGTCCCAATTCCGCTGCCTGCAGGTGCAGCAGCAAGGTGGCAATGGAACAGTCTTCCACCCACACATCACTTTTGTCGGGGTCAGCACAAACAGCGATGGCAAGGGGTGCGTTTTGCAAGAAAGTGGCCCCATGCGGCTTGGCTTTGGCCAACTGCGCTATACACTGGGCATCGCGCACGACCACAAAATACCAGGGCGAGGTCGTCTTGGAAGAGGGCGAGAGCAGGGCGGCCCGGAGCAAAGTATCTATTTTTTCATCCTCCACCGCCTGCGGTGTGAAGCGGCGGATGCTGCGACGGGCACGCAAGAGATCAATGAGCATGTACGTTCTCCATGGTGAAATAGGTCTGAAATCAGGCTGCTGGCCGGAGGAGAGTACAGCCAGGCAGGTATAGCCAGTGAATAGCTTGCTTGTTTGCAGGCGGGTTTATGATACTCATGCACGTATCATCTCCTCGTGCAGCATGTGGTCGACAAAGTCGAAGACAAACTGGCGCTGTTCGTGGGTGGCCGGAGCAATGCAGCTGCAATGCAGGTTGTGACTACTGCGGATGAGCAACTCACAGCGCAGGGAATCCTTGCCCAGAACAAAGGCGCAGTAAAAGGGTGCGCAGTCGTGGTGTGTTTTTTGATCAGGACCGTGTAACTCCGGAGGAATGGTCAGAAAAAAAACACCTTCCAAGGCGCCTGCCTGCAAATTCCGCTTCAGGTAGCTGTCCAGGTTGTCGCGTTCAAGAAAAGAAATTTCATCGATCAGGTAGGAACGCATTGTACTTCGTGCCTCCGAGGGTGCAACTAGAGCCTAGCAAACAAGCTAACTCACTCTACTGAAAGGACGGTGAAAAAACAAGCCGGCAACCGGCTGCACGGGCAATCCGGCCCAGGCGGTGTGCAATGGCCTGCGTCCGTACAGTGTGCACTCCTTGTTTCTAACATTTTTGTAGATTTTCCCCACTTTCCGAGTATGGTAGCCGGCCAGATGCAGGCA
This sequence comes from Desulfobulbaceae bacterium, assembly GCA_013201405.1. GTDB lineage: Bacteria > Desulfobacterota > Desulfobulbia > Desulfobulbales > Desulfobulbaceae > Desulfobulbus. The sequence continues at coordinate 13,491 of JABMJC010000028.1, read as the reverse complement.
TATGCTATCCTATATGAAGATAGCACAAGGTGCACCTGGCCGACTGTTTCGAATTGGGGACAAACAATGGCAACAGCCTTACATATTCTCCTGCCAGGAAAACAAAAAGCCTGCCGGCCCTAACAGGCGGCAGGCTCTACTTTCCAGGTGCATCAGCTGAAAAAAATGGCGGAGAGAGAGGGATTCGAACCCTCGGTGGAGTATAACCCCCACACTCGCTTAGCAGGCGAGCACCATCGGCCGACTCGGTCATCTCTCCGAAACGTTGTCTGTTTGCATGGCGGAGGGAGTAGGATTCGAACCCACGGTACTTGCGCACAACGGTTTTCAAGACCGCCGCCTTCAACCACTCGGCCATCCCTCCATGCTGGGATGTTCTTACCATTTCATGAAAACAGTGTCAATAAAGAGGGTCGTTCTGAGAGAAGTTTAAATGAGTTATGAATAAAATAACAGATCCCACCGCCTGCATGCAGGAGCAGGAGTTCCGCAATCTGACCTGCTTGTACGAAATAACCAGGCATTTGGCTTCAACTGCAAGCCTGCAGGAATGCTTGGAAAAAGTCGTGCGCACCCTGGCTGAAGGCAAAAACATGAAAAATGGTACAGTGTCGATTGTCAACCCGTCCACAGGCATGCTGGAGATCAAGGCGGCCCATGGGATTGATGCCGAGGCCAAGCAGCGTGGTCACTACAGTCTGGGAGAAGATATCACCGACAAGGTGATGGCCACGGGAGAACCTGTGGTGGTACCGCAACCCAGCGATGAACCTCTGCTTTTGAACCGCATCCGCGGTGATGAGCATAAAAAATGCAGATCCTTTCTCTGTGTACCCATTATGGCCGGACAGCAGGCCATAGGTGCCCTGTCCATAGACCGGGTGTATCCTGAAGAATGCAGCCCTGCCTCGGAACAGGACTTGCGCTTTCTCACCGTGGTCAGCAGGCTGCTCAGTGAGAGTGTGCAGCGTCTTTTGCGGGTGAATGAGGAAAAAGAGGCCCTACGTCTGGAAAAGACCCAACTGCGGCGGGAATTGAACGCCAAAAACCGCATAGAAAAAATTATCGGGAACTCCTCGCGCATGCAGGAGGTTTTTGATATGGTGCATCGGGCTGCCGATGCCAATATCACCGTGCTGCTCCGGGGTGAATCCGGCACCGGCAAGACCATGGTGGCCAAAGTCCTGCACCACAACTCCAGTCGGGCCAGCGGGCCCTTTGTAGTGGTCAACTGTTCGGCCCTGCCGGAAACACTTTTGGAGAGCGAACTGTTCGGTCACGAAAAAGGAGCCTTTACCGGAGCAGTGGAAAGCAAAAAGGGACATTTTGAGTTGGCCCAGGGTGGCACCCTCTTTTTGGACGAGATCGGCGAGATCAACCCAGCTGTGCAGGTGAAGCTTTTGAAGGTCATTCAGGAGCGCACCTTTCAGCGCCTGGGTTCGACAAAAACCATCCAGACCGACCTGCGCCTGGTGGTCGCCACCAATCGCAACCTGGAGCAGGCGGTGGAGCAGGAAAAGTTCCGCGAGGAACTCTACCACCGTCTCAATATTTTTCCGGTCTACTTGCCGCCACTCAGGGAACGGCGCACCGATATTTTGCTGTTAGCTGAATATTTTCTGGAAAAATATACCCAAGAAAACCGCAAAGATATCCGCCGCATTTCCACCCCAGCCATTGATCTGTTGGTGCAGTACCATTGGCCGGGCAACGTACGTGAGCTGCAGAACTGTATGGAACGGGCGGTGCTGAGCTGCGATGGGCAAACAGTTAATTCCACCCACTTGCCGCCTACCCTGCAGAGTCGGGACAGTATTCCTTCAAACCAGCCGCTTTCCCTGGCAGTGGCAGTGGAAAATTTTGAGCGGGAACTTATTGTAGAGGCACTGAAGAAAAGCAACGGCAACCAGACCAAGGCTGCCAAAACCTTGGCAACCAGTCTGCGTATCATCAACTACAAGATCCACAACTACGGCATCAACCCCAGGAGTTTCAAGGTAAAATAATGCGGATTCTCGTGCATGTCTGCTGCGGACCCTGTGCAATATATCCTATGCAGCGCCTGCTTACAGCCGGGCATGAAATAACGGGCTTTTTCCATAATCCCAACATCCATCCCTATCAGGAGTTCCGCCGCCGCCTGGAAACAGCTGTCAGTTTGAGCAGGCTGGCTGGCTGGCCCTTGCAGGTGGATGAGCGCTACGGTCTGCGTGAATACCTACACCAGGTAGTTTTTGCAACGGATAACCGTTGCCGCCACTGCTACGACATGCGCCTGCAGCACATTGCGGCACAGGCCAAGGCCAAAGGTTTTGACGCCTTTACAACCACCCTGCTCTATTCCAAATATCAGAGCCACGAGCTTATCTGCGAGCGGGCCACCTGGTGGGCAGCCCAATATCAGGTGGGCTGGTACTATGAAGACTTCCGCCTGGGCTGGCAGGAGGGTATTGACGCTTCAGTTCGCATGGGATTATACCGCCAGCCGTATTGCGGTTGCATCTACAGCGAGCAGGAACGCTATGACAAATCCCTGCGCAAGTCGCGCAAAAAACCGGTGCAAAAAGTCACAGCCCCCAAGTGATAGTCGCATTGGACACCCGCATGCATCCCACACCACACAAAACACACCAAAAGGAACAGGCTATGCAAACCATTATTGTGCTGGCCACGCAAAACGCCAACAAAATTCGAGAAATCCGTGAGCTATTGCAGGAATATGCCGTTCAGGTCAAATCACTGGCCGATTTTGGCCCCATGCCCGAGGCCGTGGAAGATGGCACCACCTTTGATGAAAACGCCTATAAAAAGGCCCTGCACTATGCTAAAGTCCTGGGCCTGCCCTGTTTGGCCGATGATTCCGGTCTGTGCGTGGATGTGCTGGATGGCCGCCCCGGGGTACACTCGGCCCGTTATGCCGGGGAACAGGCCAGCGATGCAGACAACTGCACCAAGCTGTTACAGGAAATGACTGGCCAGGCAAACCGGGCAGCCCATTTTACCTGCGTACTCTCCCTGGCGGTTCCCAGTGGTCCGGCCCTGACCTGGGAGGCCAGCTGCGCCGGCGAAATCCTTGAGGAAAAGAGAGGCGAATCAGGCTTTGGCTATGATCCGGTCTTCTATTATCCTGATTTCGGCAAGACCTTTGCAGAGGTGTCCCTGGTGCAGAAGAGCAGCGTGAGCCATCGGGGTAAGGCTCTGCGGGAGTTTGCTGCCGAATTCGATAAAGTGGCTGTCTGGTTGCGCCAGCGTATGGAAGAAATCAAACCGCCCAAGCCGGATCACACAGAATTTGAGCACAACGACTGGTCACAGGAACGGATGGTGTGATAATTATCCTCGCACCCTGTGCCATCCAGCGGCCCCACCGGCAGATGGATGGGTGGCGCCATCTTTCGCCTGGATTACAGTACAGCCCTATCATACCTATTATACCTTTCTGCCCGTGCCTCTCTGAAAACCAGAAAGCCGAAAACAGCATACAGGAGTAAATACAACCCATGGAGCCGGAACAGATATTCTCGCGCTTAGCGCAACTGGCCAGTCAATACCGGCATGAACAAAGTCAGGGCACCTATGTTGCCTATCTGGAGCCTGGCGAACTGCAACAGCGGCTCGACTTGACAAGGGAGCAGGCCCCTGGCGATTGGGAAGAGCTGTTTCATTGGGTGGAAACCTACCTGCGCTATGCGGTTAAGACCGGGCATCCCGGCTACCTGAACCGCATGTGGGCTGGGGCGAATTTACCCTCCATCATCGGGGAAATGGTGAGCGCCCTTACCAACACCTCGGCCTGCACCTTTGAAACTGCGCCGGTCTCCACCCTGATGGAAAAGTATATGATCAAAACCATGCTGAATCTGGTGGGTTTTTCGCAGGGTGTTGGCCAGATGACCACCGGTTCCAGCAACGCCAACATGATTGCCATGCTGGCGGCCCGCAATCACCATGCCCAAACAGTGAAACAGCAGGGCCTGTTTAAACAAAAAGAGCTGTTTGCCTTTGTCAATGAAGAGGCGCACTATTCCCTGGACAGGGCGGCCAATATCCTTGGCCTGGGCAGTGATCACCTCATCAAGGTTCCTGCAGATGCCCACGGCTGCATGGATATACAGGCACTGGAGGATACACTCCAGCGCATCGTCCAAGCGGGTGGGCAGCCTTTTTTTGTGACCGCTACAGCCGGCAGCACGGTACGAGGCGGCTTTGACCGCCTGCAACCCCTGCTCCAGCTGCGCACGCGATTCCCCTTCTGGCTGCATGTGGATGGTGCCTGGGGTGGGCCGGTGATCTTCAGTGAAACCTTACGGACGCGCTATCTCCCCCTGCTGGAACAGGCCGACTCCTTTACCATGGATTTCCACAAGATGCCGGGAACGGCTTTAATGTGCAATGTCCTGCTCATGCGGGGGAACAGTTCGGTGTTGCGCGGGGCGCTGAGCGCCGGAGATGAGAGCTATATTTTCCGTGAGGGGAGCGAGGGTGAAGTACGCGATCTGGGCACCCTTTCTTTGCAGTGTGGCCGCCGGGTGGACAGTTTGAAATGGTTTCTAGATTGGAAGTTTTACGGTCAGGAAGGCCTGGCGCGCCGGGTAGAAGGCTACCTGGCCCTGTGCGAATATGCCGAAGCGCAGATCAAGCAGCAGGCAGAGCTGGAGATGGTTGCACCCAGGGAATCCTTTAACGTCTGCTTTCGCCATCGCGCGCCACAGAATATGGATCCTGCCCTCCTGAACACGCGCATCCGAGAGAAGATGCAGCAGCAAGGTCGCTACCTGGTTGGTACCGGCTTTGTCAATGGTCAGCTGGCGCTGCGTCTGCTGGTCACCAACACCCAGGTAGGCAAGGCTGATATCGACGAGTTCCTGGCCACGGTTGTGCGTACCGGTCAGGAGATTCTGGCAACCTGAGGGAGTTTTTGCAGTCATGGTGCAATCTTTCCCGCAGCCCCCCCTTACCCTGCCCGAGCTGTTGGCCCCGGCAGGTAGCCTGGAAAAACTGCGGGTGGCCGTACATTACGGTGCAGATGCCGTTTATCTAGCCGGCAAGCAGCATAGCCTGCGCGCCAGAGCCGTCAATTTTAGTGAACACGAGCTGCGCCAAGGGGTAGATTATGCCCATAACCATGGGGTAAAGGTGTATGCAGCGCTCAATATCTTTGCCCATAATAACGATCTGGATGAACTGGCCAGCTCACTTGCCTTTCTTGCCGCCGCCAGGGTGGATGCCTGCATCGTTGCCGACCCAGGCGTAATCCGCCTGGCAAAACAGCGTGTGCCTGCCATGCCCTTGCACCTCTCCACCCAAGCCAATGTAACCAACCTAGAACATGCTCGTTTCTGGGAGGAGCAGGGACTGCATAGACTGAACTTGGCCAGGGAGCTGAGTTTGCAGGAAATCGAGGCGATTCGGGCTGCGGTGGACTGCGAATTGGAGGTTTTTGTCCATGGAGCGCTGTGCATCTCCTACTCGGGCCGCTGTCTGCTGAGCAGCTATTTCACCAGCCGAGATGCTAACCAGGGCGACTGTGCCCAACCCTGTCGCTACTCCTATGCCCTGGTGGAGGAAAAACGGCCGGGTCAGTACTTTCCCGTGATTGAGGACGAGCGCGGCACATACATCTTCAATTCCCGCGATCTTTGCCTGCTGCGACACCTGCCGGCACTTGTCCAGGCCGGAGTGAATTCGTTGAAAATCGAGGGCAGAATGAAGTCTGTAGGCTATGTCGGCGCAGTGGTGCACCTGTACCGGCAGGCCTTGCTTTGGATCCGGGCGCAGGTTAGCGCCGGTGCCAACCTGCATAGCCTGGTTCTGCCACAGGAATTTTTTGCAGAGCTGGAGACGATCGGCACCCGCGGCTATACGGAAAACTTTTTTCAGGGCAGCCCCGATGCAGGCGATACGCTCCATCAGGCAAGTCGCCTTGCCCAATCGCACGTGCCGGTGGGCCTCGTCCGTCAGGCAGAGCCCCTGTTCATTGAAACCAGACACATGCTGGCAGTGGGCGATGAGGTTGAATGTCTGGTGCCGGGCAGGTTTCAGCCTTTGAGTGCGCGGGTTGCTGCCATGGAAGATGAAAAAGGCCAGGCACAGGAACGGGCCCATGCTGGCCGGCTCCTGCGTATCCAACTTGATCCAGAGATTGCGGAGCTCAGTCCCCACAGCCTGCTCCGTAAAAAACTGACTGGCTAATATATCTCGCATGATCGCAGACAGGCAGCACTTTTCAAGTTAGCTTGTCTGCCTTAAAAAAAGAACAACAGGTTTGATATGCAATCATTTGAAGACTTGCTGGCAGAATCCACCCGTATCCATGGTCATATCTGCGCAGGCCAAGTTCTTGGCGTGCGCATGGCCATGGCAGGCCTGGAGCGGATTGGTATTGAGGAGCCCAGAGGGGCAGACCGGAAAAAACTGTATGTGGTGGTGGAGATCGACCGCTGCGCCACCGATGCCATCCAATCGGTTACCGGTTGCAGTTTGGGTAAACGTTCCATGCGTTGGCAGGATTTTGGCGTGATGGCAGCGACTTTCGTCAACCTGGAAAGTAACCGGGCAGTACGGATTACTGCCCGCGAAGAAGCGCGGGATTTGGCAGTACGCTACTGTCCGGAAATTGAAGACAAATACCGCCGACAACTGGAAGCTTACCGCCTCATGCCCTTGGAAGAACTTTTTGTTTTTCAGGAGGTGGAGGTGAAGGTGCCGGATTGTGATCTGCCTGGGCGGCCTTTGCGCCGGGTGCAATGCACCAGTTGTGGCGACTGGGTGCAGGATTGCCGTGAGGTACACAAAGGAGCAAATATCCTCTGCCGCGCCTGCAACGGCCAGCGTTACTACCGGGTAATTGCCTAGCCGTCAACACACACTGCCTGGTTCATACAAAAACCTGTCTCCGATAAAGACAGAGAATAGTTCAGCATAATCAACTTGATGCTGTTAGCTGTCGGATGCTCCCCCTGTACTGCTGCCAGCTAGCAGCATCAGGATGACGTATGCTGCGTTTCAGGTAGCGCCATGTCGTCGATGCGGTGCATATCTTTGGTGAGTTCAGCCAACTCAGACTCCACCAGGGTTTCTTTCTCCAAGAGCAATTGTACACACTTTTCCATCACCTCGCGGTTGCGCTCCACTATTTTGTAGCTCAAGGCAAAACTTTCATCGATAATGCGTCGCACCGAGGTATCGATACGACGGGCAGTGTTGTCGCTGGCACTGCAACCATACGGGCTATGGTGGGTATGCTGTTGCTGGGTTAGAAAGTTTTGCTGGGTTTCCTCGTACACGACAAAACCAATATCATCGTCCATGCCATAGCGGGTAACCATGTTACGGGCAATATCTGTGGCCCTGGCAATATCATCGGCCGCACCTGTGGACAGATGGTTGAAAACGAGCTTTTCCGCGGCCCGTCCACCCAAAAGGACAGCGATTTTATATTCCAACTCCTCCTTGGTCATGAGAAAACGGTCTTCAGTGGGCCGCTGCATGGTATAGCCCAGCGCCCCAATGCCACGGGGGATGATGGAGATTTTGTAAACCGGATCGCTACCAGGCAAAGCCAGTGCTGTCAGGGCATGACCCATCTCGTGGTAGGCGACAATGCGCCGCTCCTTGGGGTTGAGCAGACGGTTTTTCTTTTCAAGTCCAGCAACAATACGCTCGATTGCCTGACTAAAATCCTCCATGGCCACCTTGTCCGCTTTACGCCGAGTGGCCAACAAAGCAGCCTCATTTACCAGGTTGGCCAAATCCGCTCCGGAAAAGCCTGTAGTTAAGTCAGCCACATGTTCTGGATTGACATCTGCGGCCAAATGCACCTTCTTCATGTGCACTTTGAGGATGGCTACGCGGCCGGCTTTGTCCGGCCTGTCCACCAGAACCTGGCGGTCAAAACGGCCGGCCCGCAGCAAGGCCGGGTCAAGCACCTCGGGCCGGTTGGTGGCAGCCAAAAGTACCAAACCGGCGCTGGGATCAAAACCATCCAACTCAACCAGCAGCTGGTTCAAGGTTTGCTCACGCTCGTCATTTCCTCCAAAACCCGCGGCAGTGCGGGCCCGTCCCAGGGCATCAAGTTCATCGATAAAAATAATGGCCGGGGCTGATTTACGAGCCTGATCAAAGAGATCGCGCACTCGGGCTGCACCTACACCAACAAACATTTCCACAAATTCAGAGCCGCTGATGGAGAAAAAGGGCACACTCGCCTCGCCGGCAACTGCGCGGGCCAGCAAGGTTTTACCCGTACCTGGCGGGCCCACCAGCAGTATGCCTTTGGGCATGCGCGCTCCCAACTTGCCGTACTCTTCTGGCGCTTTAAGGAAATCTATTATTTCCTGCAATTCGGCCTTGCTTTCATCCACACCAGCCACATCCTCAAAGCGTACGCCGGTTTCTTGTTCAACATAAACCTTTGCCTTGGACTTGCCGATATTCATAAAACCGCCGCCCATACCCTGTTTGCCAACGAATTTACGAAAAATCAGTATCCAAATGCCAAAAAACACCAAAGCTGGCACAATCCAGGAGAGCAGAGTGGAAAAAAATTTACTTTCATACACCTGGGTGAACGGCACATTGTATTGAGAAAGCTGTTCCGCCAGACGTGGATCCACCCGGTTAGCCACCACCACCTGCTTATTACCTTCCACCCCTTGTTTCAGGGTGCCGGTTATATAGTTGTCATAAATATTCAACTCAGTAATTTGCCCTTCTTTCAGCATGGCCTCCAGCCTGCTGTAGGGTACAGCCTCCACGCTCTGGCTCTGCTGCCAGAATTCATGAACAATGAGGATGCCGAAAATGGCAAATATGGCGTAGTACAGGTTTTGTCTGTTCATGTGCATAGTTCTGATCTCCTTGTAACAAGCCCTGTTAGTGAAGAAAGAAAAACAGGGGCAGCAAGGCTGGACTTGTGTATTTCCGTATTTTTACAAAGCAGCTGTTAACAAGCATAACTAAACTTTGTTAAAAATATTATTTTTCTCAACTCCATTTCTTTGTTAAAAATATTATTTTTCTCAACTCCATTTAAACCGGGTTACAGTAATTCCTGCATGATCCGGTTGTGAAAATACGGACGGAACTGCTGTATTTTCTTGTTCTCTCGACTAGGATGTACACGGTTACTCAAAAGAATAACCACTTTCTCTTGCTCCAGATCCAGCCAAAACGAAGTGCCTGCATAACCCAGATGCCCAACACTTGTAGCGGAAAAATAATTGCCACTGCTCGAATAACCTAGGCTTGGTCGATCAAAACCCAGGGCCCATACACCTGCATCCGTAGTGTAGGCAAGTGCGGCACGCACGATGTTGCCATCCAGTTTGGGGTGTTCAGCCCGCTGGTGCCATATGTCCACCAGGAGCATACACAGTGCACCAAGAGCCTCCACCTTACCGAAAAGTCCAGCGTGTCCGGCCACTCCGCCCATGAGCCAGGCATGCTCATCATGTACTTCGCCGACCAGGAGACGCTGACGCCAGGGGCAATACTCTGTAGCCGCTATTATTTCTGTATCTAGATGAACAGTGGCCACAGGCATAAAGACAAGATCTTTGTCCAGATGCAGGGGAGCACTAATCACAGTGCGAAAAAAGGCATCCAGGGAAAGACCACTCAACTCTTCAAGAATAAAACCCAACAGAATATAGCCCAAATCACTGTACAGGCATTTGGAACCTGTTGGATACTCCAGACCTTCTTTTTTAATCAACGAGAGTAACTTATGTTTGCTTGCCCTGTTTTGTGTAGGAAAAAAATCTTTGTAGTACTCCCGGTAGGCAGGCAGACCCGAACTATGGCTCAGCAAATCCACCAGCCGTATCTGTCTCCACCAGGAAGGAAAATCCTGGCAACAGGGGATATCCATAACAGATGTTGTTAAATCCACCTGTTTTGTGCCAGCCATATGCAAATAGCACAAGACTGTACACAGGGGTTTGGTGAGGGAGGCGAGATCGAAAAATGTTGTGTTGTCTACCCTTGTGCCTTTTCCATCTGTGCGGGTGTAGCCGCAAGAAGCAACTACCTTTTTCCACGTACTTTTACTCCTGAAAGCCACTGCAGCGGCAGCGCCTGGGTACACACCTTCTTCTACACCCTGCCAGCATAGGGAAGAGAGAAAATCATCTCTTTGTTTTTGCATGCTAATCCAGGGCCTTTTTTTATATTATTTATTTGATTTTTCGATTGTTTTAGGTTATTCTAACAAGTCTTGCGAAAAAAGACGAATACATTTGTCAACATCTTGTGGATAATGAAATGAAACACTTTTCAAACATAGTATCCTAGCGGTTGGCACAGAGTGTAGTTTAATAAATTATTTAATAATATTCATATATTATGAGTATAATCCACCAATAAACAAGGTCAACAAAGAGCAACAAAATATAATAAAAAGGATCATGTTATGGCTCTACATTGCATAGTGCACCGCGATGACCTGCTTAAAGCAGTTGGTGCGCAGTTGAATATAACCGGCAAAAAAGGGAATATGGCCATTCTCAGTAACCTTCTCCTCGAAGTGGCCGATGACTCCATGACCTGTATTGGAACAGACTTGGAAATAGGTTTGAAGCAAACCATCCCCGCTGAAGTTGTCGAAGCAGGTTCAATAACCCTGCCCGCCAAAAAACTTTTTGAGTTGGCCCGCGAATCCGGTGGAAATGAGATAGTCTTTAAGGAAAAGGACAATGCCTGGGTGGAAATAGAAGCCGGACCAAGCCATTATCGTCTTGCCGGTATGCCTCCAGAAGATTTTCCTCAGTTTCCTTCGTTCAATACAGAAAGCCTGCTTTCCATGGACAGCGAAATTTTGGCGGAAATGATAGATAAAACGTCCTTTTCCATAGCCCTTGACAGGGAAAGCGTCTTTTCCCTAACATCTGCACTGCTACAATTGACTCTTGAGCAGGATAAGCCTTTTTTAAAAATGATAACCAGTGATGGCCATCGCCTCACCACTATGCAAAGGGAAGTAGACGAAAATCTACAAAACCTGCAGATAGGACCAAACACCCTTATTCCGCGCCGAGGCATAGTGGAAATTCGTAAGTTCTGTGAAAACAGAGATTCCTTTCTTTTTGGGGTGGAAGAAAAGCAGATTATTTTGCAGGACAGTGGATCATTATTGATCGTACGCTTGATGCAGGGAGATTTTCCTGATTTTGCAGCACTCATCAAAAATATATCCCAGGAAAATGTGATCCATATCAATAGGGTTAGATTTCTTGAAGGTTTGAAAAGGATGAATCTTTTTACAGAAGATCTTTTTCATGCCATAAAAATAACCATAGCAGAAAACAGCATTACTTTGAATTCGCAACATGCGGAATTTGGCTCAGCTACTGACTCATTTACTGTACAATATGCAGGAGAAAATATTGAGCTGGCATTTAACTGCCGATTTTTTATAGATTCCCTGCAGGTGATGGAAGGAGATATTATTTGTGCAGCCATTAAGGATGAAAAAAATCCATGCATGATAACATCTGAAGAAGATGACGGTTTTTTAAGTGTTATCATGCCCATGAAATTATAATTTAAATTATTAAATATATTTACATCTATGCAAGAAGAAACGAATAATTACCGTGCAGAACAAATAAAAGTTCTTGATGGCCTGGAAGCTGTACGTAAACGGCCAGCCATGTATATAGGTAATACTGCTGAAGAAGGATTGCATCACCTTATCTACGAGGTGGTGGACAACTCCATTGATGAAGCCCTTGCCGGCTACTGTACGGAAATAAGTGTCACCATCCATGAAGACAATGCCATAACCGTGGAGGATAATGGCCGTGGCATTCCAGTGGATCTGCATCCCACGGAAAATGTATCTGCACTTGAGCTGGTCATGACCACGCTTCATGCCGGTGGCAAATTCGATCACTCCACCTACAAGGTTTCCGGTGGTTTGCACGGTGTAGGTGTTTCCGTAGTCAATGCACTCAGCAGCCAGACTGTGGCTACAGTGCAGCGGGACGGTTTTATCTACCAGCAGAACTACAGCTATGGCCAACGCATCGGTGAACTGGAAAACCTTGGGCCCAGTGATGGGCAGGGTACCACTATCTATTTTGCTCCAGATCCGCAGATTTTTACAGAAACCACGGTATTTCAATATGAAACAATAAAAACTCGGCTGCGAGAGCTGGCCTTTCTCAACAAGAATATTCGCATCATTTTGAAAGACGAGCGTGATGGTGCAGAAGACAATTTTTACTACGATGGTGGGATTATTTCCTATGTGGATTTTCTCAACCGCAACCGCACATCCATCCATCCCCAACCAGTGTTTCTTGCCGGGGAAAGGGATTCAGTGCAGGTGGAAGTCTGCTTCCAGTATATTGATGGATATGCCGAACGCCTTTTTTCCTTTGTTAACAACATCAATACCAAGGAAGGTGGCACCCATGTTGCAGGGTTTCGCGCCGCTCTTACCAAGTGCATTAACCGTTATGCCAGTGACGATTCGGTACCTAAAAATTTAAAGGAACGAATGGAAGGCGACGATGTGCGCGAGGGGTTGACCTGTATTATTTCGGTGCGTGTACCCAACCCGCAATTTGAAGGCCAAACCAAGACAAAGCTTGGTAATTCCGAAGTGAGATCCATTGTGGAAACCATCTGCACCGAAAGGTTGTCGGTGTATTTGGAACAAAACCCGGCAGTGGCCAAGGATATTCTCAACAAAGTGGTGGAGGCGGCCAGGGCCAGGGAAGCGGCGCGCAGGGCGCGCGAGTTGTCCAGAAAAAAAGGCACGCTTTCGGTAATGATGGCCGGTAAGTTGGCAGAATGCCAAAGTAAGAATCCCAAGGAACGCGAGTTGTTCATTGTTGAGGGTGATTCTGCCGGTGGTTCAGCCAAACAGGGCCGTGATCGCAGTGTGCAGGCCATTTTGCCCCTGCGCGGCAAAATTTTGAATGTGGAGAAGGCTCGCTTTGACCGGGTGCTTGGTTCAGAAGAGATCAAGCAATTGGTGGCCTCCCTGGGGACAGGGATTGGTGAAGAAGAATTCGACCTGGAAAAGCTACGCTACCACAAGGTGATCATCATGACCGATGCGGATGTGGATGGTGCCCATATCCGCACCTTATTACTCACCTTTTTCTATCGGCAGATGTTGCCGCTTATTGAAAACGGGCACATCTATATTGGCCAGCCTCCCCTGTACAGACTGGGAAGGGGCAGAAAAGAGAAGTATTTTCTCAATGAGGAGGAACTCAACAGCTTTCTCTACAGGCAGGCCAGTACAAACCTTATCCTTAGCGGGGCAAACGAGATAACCTTCAGCCCCGAGGCGATGATGGAACTGTTGCAGGATCTTTCCACCTTTGCCAACCTGTTGGCCTATTTACAACGGGCCAATATTCCGGAAGATCTGGTACTTTTCCTGTTGGCACAGGGGGTGCAGTCGGCCAAACAATTTGAAGACCAAACCTTTGTCGAGAATTTGGCTGACCTTTTGCGGGAAAAAAAGGTGCAGGT
>JABMJC010000150.1 GCA_013201405.1 Desulfobulbaceae bacterium | reverse complement strand
GTGCGCGTTCGATCCCCCCCCTGCACGTGCCGCCCGGGGAGGCGTTCCCTTCAGTTCTGCCGTGGGCGGGGTGGATGCCCTGCTGCAGGCCGACCGTCAGTGGCAGCAAAGCGGTAAACTGCCCCATCCCTATGCCAATCCCAACTCCTGCATCAACATGGTCAGCGGCAAGGTGGCCATGCACACCGGCGCCAGCGGGCCGATCATGTCCTCCATTAGTGCCTGTGCCACTGGTTTGACCTCGCTGCTGACCGGAGCCATGCTCCTGGCTCTGGGCCGGGCGGATGTGGTTCTCTGTGGAGCTGTTGATTGTGCCGTGGTTGCACCAATCACTGCTGGCTTCTACACTATGAACGGCATCTTTATTCCCAAAAAGGGTGAGGAGGAAACGCCGCCACAGGCAGCCAGTCGCCCTTTTTCCGTGCATCGACGCGGATTTGTCTTGTCCGAGGGCGCAGGTGCACTTGTTTTGTGCAGCCGTGACTTTGCGCACACCCATGGGCTTGCCTACACAGTGGAACTGGCGGGCTGGGGCATGAGTTCCGATGCCCATCATCCGGTGCTGCCCTTTGCCCCCACCATCAAGGCCTGCATGCACAGTGCCCTGGCAGACGCAGGTATTGGCCCCCAGGAGGTGGCAGCGATCAATGCCCATGCCACTGCCACCAGGGCAGGGGATACAACCGAATACAAGGCCCTGCGAGCGATTTTTGGCAGGGAATTGCCGCCGGTTTCTGCCAACAAATCTTTCCTCGGTCATGCCATGGGCGCCTCCAGTGCCTTGGAAACGATTTTTGCCCTGCGCGGCATGGAGGAGGGACGCTTGCCGCCCACCATCAACTACCGGCCTGATCCTGAAATGGAACTCGACTGTGTGGCCGAAGGCGAGCGCCAGCTGGTGCAGGAATTTGTGATGAAAAATGCTTTTGGTTTTGGAGGGTGCAATGCCTGTGCGCTTTTTCGACGTTGCGCTTGAGCCAATTGATGTGAGGTTGAGCTGAGCCCATGCAGGCGCCGAAGAATAGACGGGTTGTGGTGCTGGGGTATGCCACTGCCACTGCCTTGGGCAAAGATTTTGCCAGTACCTGGCAGCGCGCTGCTGCAGGCGAGGCAGGATTCCGCAGATTGAGCCGTTGCCAGGTGGAGACCCGCAGCAATGTGGTCGGCGAGATTCCGGATTGGGATCCAACCAGGCTGCCCATGGTCAGTGCCAAGGAGGCCTCGGTGTGGAACGCGGGCTATGTCTTCCTCACCGTGGAAATGTGCCGTCAGGCCCTGGTCGATGCCGGTCTGGCGATGGATGCCCAGGTCGCTCCCCGCACCGCCTGCCTGATCGGTTCTGCCCTCAACGGTTCAGACGCCTACCGCATTGCCATGGGCAATTACCTGCAACACGGCCCGCTCAAGGTTAGCCCCTACCTGCTGCCCAACCTTTGCGCCAACCTGCCTGCGGGCAAGGCAGGCATGGAACTGGGCTTTACCGGGCCAATTGTTTCGCCGCAGGGTGCTTGCGCCTCGGGCAACCATGCCATTGGTTTGGCTGCCCGCATGATCCGCGATGGCGATGCGGATTTTGCCCTGGCCGGCGGAGTGGAAACCTGTCTCATCCCCGAAATCATCCTGGGTTTCACCAATATGTTGGCCACCATCAAAGTGGGTGAGAAAGACCGGGCCTATAGTGATCCCAGCCAGGCCTCCCGGCCCTTTAGTCTGGATCGCAAAGGTTTTGTCCTGGCCGAAGGTGCAGGCGTGCTGGTACTGGCTGCCGAGGAGGTTGCACACAGCCATGGCTTGCGGGCCAGAGCCGAGGTGCTGGGAGTGGGCTGGAACTCCGATGCCCATCATTTTACCCGGCCCAATCAGGCCACGGTGGTGCAGTGTATGCAGGCTGCCATAGCCGATGCAGGGCTTGAGCCAACAGATATCGAGGCGGTCAACGCCCATGGCACCTCCACCCGGGCAGGCGACAGCACCGAGGCTGACTGTTTGCGTAGTGTTTTTGGCAGGCATTTGGCCAGGCTGCCCATCTCGGCTAACAAGTCCCAGGTGGGGCACAGTTTGGGTGCTGCCGCTGCCATTGAGGCAGCCCTGGCCATCGAGTCCATGCAGCAGCAACTGGTCTTGCCCACGGTCAACCACCTGCCCGATCCTGAGCTGGCTGATTTAGATGTGGTGCCGAACATCGCCTGCAAGTATCCGCACGAACATGTGCTCAGCAATGCCTTTGGCTTTGGAGGCACCAACTGCTGTCTTGTTTTTCGGGGTCTGTGATGCGGCCGAAACCTTTTCTTCCAGAACCAATAGAGCCGGCCTGTTATGTGCGCGATCGCGCCACCGGCAAGGTTTGGCATCGTTGCGAACAGCGCACGCTCTACGTGGATACCGACCGTTCACAGGTGGTGTACCATGCCAACTACCTGCGCTACTTTGAAATGGGCCGCGCCGAGTTGATGCGCCAGGCCAACTATCCCTACAGGCAGATCGAGGAGAGCGGCTTTATCTATCCGGTTATAAAAACCGAGCTGAATTATTATACTCCGCTCTACTACGATGACCTCATGTACATCCATACCCGGCCGGAACGACTTGAACTGGTCAAGGTGCAGTTCGACTACCTGATCACCAGGGCCACAGATGGAGAAATTATCTGCACCGGCTATACTCGGCATTGTGCGGTCAATACGCGGGGCATCCCGGTGGAGATCGACGAAAAGACCATTACCCTCTGGCGGCAATTCCCCAGTTAGGCCGGCACCTCTGTGTTCAGTATCCACTACCTGGTTCCCCCCTGGCTGCAGGACCATCATCTGGGGGGCCGTACGGTTCTACCTGCAGTGGAGAGTATGCGCCTGCTGGCTACGGCCTATGCCAGCATCCTCCCTAGAAGCAGGCCCAACTGCGTGCTCAGGGCCCGTTTTCTTCGTTTGCTCGAAATTGCGGCTGGAGAGCGGGAAGTTGAATTTTTTGTCGACATGGTGCAGGAGCAGGGAAAGCTGCAACTCACCCTGTTGCGCCGAGTTGCGCGTGGCCGCGTAAAGCGCTTGCTTGGCTGTGTGGAGCTGTACTTTGCAGAGGAACAAGGCAGCGCCCAACCCCGTATGCCGCTGCAGCCCGACACTGCAGAGCTGTGCCTTGCTGCCCGGCAGGTATACCAGGAACTGGTGCCCTTTGGCCCGGCCTTTCAAAGTTTGACTGGAGAGGTTTGGCTAGCTGGTGATGCTGCGGGCGGGCAGGTGCATGCACTGCCTGGCCTGGCCCAGGGCGAGGAGCATACAGCTTGGCTTGGCTCGCCCTTCCCGCTGGATGGGGCCATGCATGTGGCCTGTGTGCATGGTCAGAGACTGGCATCTTTTGTGCCCTTTCCCGTGGCCCTGGAGCGGCGGCGGATATACCAGGCCACTCGACCAGGCCAGTCGTATCAGGTGCAGGTG